>DATKMS010000241.1:0-32996 GCA_035541735.1 Candidatus Margulisiibacteriota bacterium | reverse complement strand
CGAAATCGTTGGTCCCAGTTGGTTGTCCCCGGAGGGATCGACGAAGTAGTTGACCGGCTGACCGTTGTCCGGTTCGAACCAACGTGCGGGCGGGTTGCCCAGAAGGGTGAACGCGTCGTGCTGCTCGGTGGGGGTTGTGCCCAGTTCCGAGGGTATGAGGACCAGCGCAGGGGTATGGGCCACGGCCTCCGCGCGTGCCAACGTGCGCAAGCGACTGATCAGCGGCACGAACGGTTGGGTCTGGGGTGCCGTAGGCTCGATCGTGCCCGTGCTCGGTGCAAGCACTGAAGCGCCGCTGCCCAAATTGCGCACCGCCATGGTGCGACCAGTGGTGTCGATGCTGAGGGTGTACTTCCCCATCGATAGGCTGTTCGTCTGCAGTGAGCCATCGGGGTTGCGGGATAGAAACAGGAGGGCGCGTTCGCCGATCCAGAATTCCGGGGCGCCGTAGATCCACTCGTGGCGCTGACCGACCGTGCCGCCGGGTTCCCGCAGCACCACCGGCTCTCTACCGAGCGGGCCCTTGATGATCCGTTCCGGTTGCACGTGGACGTAGGTGTAGACCGGTCCGTCGGATTCCGGGAACGCGGATTCGATGGCGGTGACCGAGCCGACAATCACTGCGTCGGAGCTCTCGAGGAGCGTGCGCTCATCCATGAGGACGAACGTGGTAGCGCGGGCGCGGGCGGGTAGCAGGGCAAGCAATGCAAACAGCAAGCATCGGATCGACGCGGCGCGCGTTTTGAGTGTCGTTCGCAATTCGCACCGGCACGGCATGTACCATGCCGTGGCCGCGGGCGTGACCGGCACGCTGGTGCCGTCGGGTAGGAAAGAGATCGCCATTGATGCGGCGAAGGGCTGTCGGACTCGATCGCCGTTTCGCGGTTCGCTACCTCACTGCGTGGACAGCGTTGCCTGCACGAGGTGTACGGCAGCGCTTGCTACACGGCCACCCTGAACGTCGAACTCGAGCACGACTGGCCTGCCGCCCTGGAGCGGTTGGCCAGTGGCCAGCGCAAGGCGCAACTTGCCCGGCACCCGATCGTTGACTGCCATCAGCGCGCTACGAGCGTTGCCCGCCAAACGGACACGCGGCGCAGAGAGGCGGGCCGCGTCGTAATCGATCTCCGCCTCGAGTCCGCGGAAGGAGCCAGTCGATTGCACCAACAACGGCACGCGTAGATGACGCCCACGGCGTTCGGCTTTGCCCAGGCGCAACGGTGACGGGTTCTCGCCTGCAATGTCATTGGCTAAGGCGCTCACGCTTGGTTGCCAGTTGCCGGTACAGTCGCCGAAGAGCACGGCAGAGAAGTTCTGGTTGCTGGCGCTGCCCGTGAGCGGGAGATAGCCGATCGCCCCTCCCACACAATTTCCGGGTGCGAGCGCAGGTGTTGTGAGTTGTTGGTTGGAGACGGCGGCAGGCACCGGGGTGAATGCCCAGTCGGAGTCGCAGTTCAGCGCAACAGGGAAGCTTGAAATCAGCCCGACCTTGAATTCCAGAATGAGAACGGCGTCGACAGCGTTCACCTTGAGATCGCCGTTGACGTCACAAGCGAGCAACTGTTCGGCATCCAGCACCCGTTCGCCGACGGCAACCTGCAAGGCGCCGACGGCATCAGCGGCGTTGATCGCTTGACCCAGGTCACCCATCTTTTGGGGTGCGACCTGCCAGTCGCCGCTACTGATGCCGGCCAGTGCGAACTGCCCGCTCAGGTCAGTTTGTGTTTGCATCGTGGCAGCGCTGCCGCCTCCTCCTGTGCCCGCGGGCACGAGCGACACCGTTGTTGCGCTCACTGGCCAGTTGCTCCCGTGGTAGAGAATCGCACCTGCGACGCTGACAGTTGGAGTCGCGGTCGGTGGAATGGCTGTCTTGGTCGCTGTTGCGGTTGGTGTCCACGTTTTGGTTGCTGTTGCTGGCGGGGTCCACGTCGGGGACGGGGTGGAAGTGGATGTCCGTGTGTTCGTCGGTGTGCGTGTGGGCGTCGATGTGGGACTGAACGTCGGTGTTGATGATCGCGTTGGTGTTGGTGAGGGTGTTGGTGTTGGCGAGTTCGTCGGTGTGCCTGTCGCCGTCCAGGTGGGCGTGTTCACGGGGATAGGAGTGCTTGTTCGCGAAGCTGTGGGGGTGGGGAGGCTTGTGTTGGCTGCCAACTTGACAAGGAACGTATCATCGCCTCCCGGGCTCAATTGGGTGCCGCAGCCGAAATCGATGGACGTATGGAACGTTCCAATTGCGAGCACATTTCCGAAGGAGTCAGTGGCGATACCGTTCCCGTAGTCCGCGTATGGACCACCGTAGCGATGCGACCACAGTTGTGACCCGCCGCCCGAAAATACCGCGACAAAGGTGTCGGTGTCGT
The DNA here is from genome assembly GCA_035541735.1 of Candidatus Margulisiibacteriota bacterium. Taxonomy (GTDB): domain Bacteria; phylum Desulfobacterota; class Binatia; order HRBIN30; family HRBIN30; genus DATKMS01. The sequence continues at coordinate 30,636 of DATKMS010000241.1, read as the reverse complement.
AATTCCCGAGCAACGGTCCCCCCCCAAAGTCCACATTGCCGTTGATCGCCCCAGTAAGGGCGAGGTTATCGCTGGGATCGATGGCCACAGCACTCCCCTGGTCGCCGGTAACGGTCGGAGTGTTGAAGCCTTGTGCCCACAGGTAGCTGCCATCCTGGCCGGCATACTTGGCTAGGAAGATGGAACCGTGGTCGCTGCCAACGAGGGCGCCCGCACCAAAGTCGACTGCGTAGCGGTAATAGCCCGTCACCACCGCATTCCCATTGCTGTCCACCGCAACCGACGCAGCGCTATCATCACCAATGCCGCCGTAGCCGTGCGACCAGAGGTGGCTGCCGTTGGATCCGCTATACTTTGCCAGGAAGAAGTCCGTTCCACCGGCGCTGATGAGAGATCCACCGCCGAAATCGGCTGAGCCGCTGAATCTACCAGTGACCACAACGTTCCCGGCCGCATCGATGTCCACGCTGGTGCCGACGTCGCTGCCTGTACCCCCAAAACCCTCTGACCAGAGCTGCGTTCCGTCGACACCTGAATACTTTGCGACGAAAACGTCGGCCATGCCCTTGCTGACCAGAGGCCTCCCGCCGAAATTGGCAGTGTTTGTGAAATAGCCTGTCAGAGTCACATTTCCAGCCGCATCTACTCGGAGAGCATTACCCGTCTCCGAACCTGTTCCGCCAAAATCTACAGACCAGAGCAGTCTCCCATCAGATCCGGCATATTTCGCAAGGAAAACATCGGCTAGGCCTACGCTGGCGAGCGACTGGCCACCAAAATCCGCTGTTTGAGTGAAGTTGCCCGTGACGAACACATTGCCCAAGCTGTCGACGGCGACGGCGTTTGCATAGGTGGTCCCTGCGCCGCCAATCGGTCGCAACCACTTGAAGGCTCCGCCGCTAGCGGAGTATTTACCGACGAAGCCCGAGACTGAGGCTGCAGTTACCGGGCCGTTGCCGAAGTCCACACTGCCTTGGAAGTAGCCTGCGACGAGCGCATCATCGCGGCTGTCGACCGCGACGCTAGTGCCCCAAGCTCCGGTTGCCACTGCCGGCCCGCCAAAATCTCTGGACCATGAGCACTGCTGTGCGTCGGCGGCTCTCTGCATCACTCCGGCGCCGAGTGCGGCGAATTGAGCTACAAACAGAAAGATCCGAGTTGCGCGTGATCTGATCATTGCACTGCCAATGAACCGCACAAAATATGCCGATCTTCGAGGCTGTACATGGTGCTGAGCTTCTGGTTCCACACGGGTACTAGTGGACCCGCCTGTCATGGCGTTGCCGTCCGCCCCGCCATTTTCGGCAAGTTTTGGACATGCACAGCTTAAGATTGCGATCCGGGAAGGCGCGCGAAAGTCGCGACTTGGTCAGGTGCTGCCCCTCTGGGCTCAGCGTGCGGCAGACACCCACTTCCCCGCATCCCGATCATCGCCGCTGGAAGAATAGAGCGCTTGGTTCAGAAAGGCAAGAAGAAACGAAATTCTCGCAGGCGATGAACAGACGGTACCATAGGCGTCATCAGGTGCCTGTTTTCCTAGGGGGTGCGAGTAGCCGGTGACAATCGGACCATCTTTCAGCCATTTGGGGCTTGACAACTCCGCCCCAACCGACTACAAGCGTGGCCACTTGCCCAGGGGGTGTGCGAATGCGGATGATGAAAAGCACCGTTGTGGATGTGGCGGGGGTTCTAGTAAGTGTCGGGCTGCTGTTGACCAGTACCCGGGGCGCGCTTGCGCAGAGTCCGCCGACTTGCAACGCCAATCGGCTGAACATCAACCTGAACGTAAACCCCGCCGGTGTACCGAACGGATCAACGGTCGAGTACGACGTGATGGTGACCAATGGCACCGTCGCAGCGGGTGCATGCGACGTTTCGCAGGCCACGGTTACGTTCTGCTGCCCCGACGCAAATGGCAATCCTATTGCGGCGCCAGGGGCACCAACGGTTCTGCCACCCGGCTGCACCAACGTGCCGGTGGTCACCACGCCGTGCAACGTGAACAACGGGCCTCCCAATTGTACGGCTACTGCAGGTTCTGCCAACCTCAGTTTCCCAGCGGATGACTCAGGCGACATCGACGTGATGAACCTGACATGCCTCATCAACGTGAACCCTGGTGTCGTGAAGGCGCGAGCGAAGGCACAAGTCAACGATGGATACATCTTGGCTCAGACCGCCGCCGGTGTCCCGCAGCCCGAGCTGCCGAAGCTGCTCGACATATTCATTTTTACGCCAACACCAACAAACACGGCGACTCCAACCCCAACCCCGACCAACACCCCAACCCTGACGCCAACGCCGACGACAACCTTCACGCCGACTCAGACTCCGACACGGACGCAAACGGTTACGCCGACCTTATCACCGACACCTACGCCGTCACCGCCACCTATTCCAGTGATTCCATCGCCGACTTCACCGTCCGGCGTTCTGCTCGTGGGTGGCCTTGGTGTGGCGATCACGTGGATGCTGCGACGCGCGGCGCTGGCTAGCAGGCAGCGCTGAACGTGTGAATCGTTCCAAAATGAGGGGAGCGGCACTCAGCCGCTCCCTTTTTTTTGCGAAGACCACCGAGCCGCCACATTGTGCCCGCCAGCTGTTCCGATATGCCTCAAGGTTACTGATTTGCGGCGCTTCGGGTTAGAAAAGACGGCTCTTTTCGCTTGACTTCTGCATGGCATGTGGCAAAAGGGTGCGACCACGCAACCCAAATCCGGGTGGTGGAGCGGAGACCCAAGGGGGTGTGCGAATGAGAAGATGGCGTTTTCTTGATGCGGCGGGGGTCGTAGTCGTAATTGGTACCGGGCTGCTCTTGGCGAGCGCGCAAGGTGTGCTCGCACAGAGTCCGCCAAACTGTAACGCGAACAGGTTGAATATCAACCTTAACGTCTCACCTGCTGGCCTGCCGAATGGTCAGACGGCTACGTACGAGGCCATGGTGGTCAACGGCACGGTTGCCCAGGGTGCATGTGACGTCATTGACGCCACGGTTACGTTCTGCTGCCCAGGGGCGGATGGCAATCCTCTCCCAGGTCCAATGGGCTGCACCAACGTGCCGGTAACCACATCGCCATGCAACGTGAATAATGGACCACCCAATTGCGTGGCTACTGCGGGTTCGAGCAATCTCAGTTTCCCGGCTGATGGCACCGGCAATATCACGGTGCCGGGATTGAACTGCTTGATCAACGTGAACCCGGGTGTCATCAAGGCGCGGGCCGAGGCGCGGGTAAACGACGGATACATCCTCCTGCAGACGGCTACAGGCGTCCCCCAGCCCGAGCTGCCGAAGCTGCTCGACGTGGATATCTTTACGCCGACGCCGACTGAGACACCGACGCCGACGCCGACCAACACCCCGACGCCGACACCGACGCCGACCAACACCCCGACGCCCACGCCAACCAACACCCCGACGCCGACGCCGACCAACACCCCGACGCCCACGCCAACCAACACGCCGACACGGACGCCGACCAACACCCCGACGCCGACGCCGACCAACACCCCGACCCCGACGCCGACCAATACGCCGACGCCGACGCCGACCAATACGCCGACGCCGACGCCGACCAACACACCGACACCAACCCCGACCAATACACCGACACCGACGCCCACCAACACGCCGACGCCGACGCCCACCAACACGCCGACGCCGACGCCGACCCGGACGTCGACACCAACGCCAACCAATACTCCGACGCCCACACCGACGCCGACCAATACGCCGACGCCGACCCCAACCAATACACCGACGCAGACTCCGACGCTGACGCCAACGCCAACCCCGACGCGCACGCCGCCACCGATTCCGGTCATCCCGTCACCCACGTCGCCCGCTGGATTGTTGTTGGTAGGCGGATTGGGACTGTCGATCGCGTGGATGCTCCGCCGGGTAGCACGGGTGACCGCAGCGCGTTGAGAAGTCAACGGAGTGGAATGGAGCGAGGAGGGCTTGGCCCTCCTCGCTAGTGGTCACGGTAGGGATTGCGGGTCGACACGGCAGAAGCCTATTACTGGTTCGACGGATATAGATCGACGGAAAAAAAAGGGGCCTCGCATGCTCAAGAGGGGTGGTGGCGTACGGAATCGGGCGAGAGGATGGGACGCGACGGGCCTTCTATGCCTGCTCGTGAGTGTGGTCTCGCTTTCTTACGCTGCCTGGCCCGCCGCGGCACAGACACCGACCCCGAGAAATGTGTCTTTCAATCCGAGTCAGAGTTCGATTCCGAACGTCGGCGGTTCTGCAGTGGTGGCACTCGCAATTGATGACGCGTCCCAATTGAACGCCTACGATTTCGTCGTCCAGTATGACTCCTCGATCGTGCGCGCAACTAATGCCGTGGTTCAGCCACCGTTCAGCGGTTGTGTGCCCCTATGCAGTACGCCTGCACCCACGCCTCCGGTCGGGATGGTGAGTTGTTCGTGGGCATGCCTTCCGGCTGTCACACCGACCCCACCCATCAACATGCTCAACATCACGTTCCAAGGACAGGCCAATGGTAACAGCCCTTTGCAGTTGACGGGCTGCACCTTAACCATTCTCTCTGGGGCCCTGGAAACGCAGGTGGGTTGCACGCCCGGGAGCGGGAACATTGTGGTCGGTTCCACGCCGACGCCGACCCCAACGGGGACGAACACGCCGACAGCGACACCGACGAGCACAAGCACGCAGACAGCAACCGCAAGTCCAACCGGAACGGCGACACAGTCACCGACCACCACCCCGACTGCCACGGTCACCAGTACTCCGCAACCAACTTCGACCATCACCCCAACTGGAACTGCTACGCTGACGGCTACCATTTCGCCGACCAGGACGGCAACGGCCACGGCAACGACGACCGGCACCAATACACCGACGACGACCGCGACGCAGTCGCCCACGATCACGCCGACGCAGACCGCAACCAACACGCCGACCATAACACCGACCGCCACGGCAACGTCGACGCTAACGCCAACGCCGCTGAAGACTCCGGTGATCACCGGTGGGGCTGTGGCCGGTTCGACCACCGTTACGGGGGCCGCGAATCCGAACCCGAATCCGAACACGTGCATCAGTATCTTCGACTGCGGTAGTGATGAGTGCGGTAACGCGAACGATGTGTTGATTGGTACGGGAGGCGTTGATGGTGCCGGCAACTTCTCGGTCACCGTCACGCCGTTGCGAGCCGGCCAACGGATCTACCCGCGCGATACGTGTAGCCCCGGCGCGCCGACCGGGCCAGCCGTGACTGTGCAATCGGGTGGCCAGATACCTGACCTGTCGCTGTGGGGTGCGGCCTTACTGGTGTGCGCGCTCGTCTGGGCAACGGTCGTGAGGCTGCGGCTGGCACCGGGACGCACGCGCTAGTGGTCTTACCCCCAGCGGCTTGACTTTTCCTCCCCTATCCTGGACAGAGGCTGCGGCGTAGGGCGGCGTGAAGTTCTTGAATCGTCGAGGCGGCGAGTAGTTCGTCGCAGGCGCGTTCGTACGTATTCATCACGCTGTCCCCGGTATTCCAGCGCTCGGTTGGTTCCGGGTTGAGCCACACGAGCCTGCGAGTAGCATTGCCGAGGCGAGTGAGAACATCAGCACGCGGCGGCCGCCGGTTGTTACGCGCGTCACCCAGGATGAGGAGGATGGTGTTCCGGTTCAGCAGACTCTCGTGCCGCTCGAGGAACCTGACCAACACCCTGCCGAAATCGGAGCGCGCATAGAGATCGAGCCGCTCGTGTGGCGCTAGCGCCCCACCCTCGATGGATATTTCGATTGGCTCATCAACGAAGGCGAAGAGGTGCACGTGCCTGAAGAACTCGTGCGCCGGATGCAGCAGGCCGATCAAGAAGCGGCTTGCCGTGGCCACTGAGTGGGAACAGTCGCACAGTGCCACAAGGTCTGGTGTGCTCGGGCGGCGGCCGCGAAAAGCTGTCTGGATGGGCACGCCGCCTTTGCTGATTGACCAGCGGATGGTGCGGCGGATGTCGAGGCGGCCCCGCCGGGCGTGGCGCAGCCGGCGACGCAGGTGGGCGCGAAAGCGCTGCGCCAATTCGGCGATGAGGGCGTCGCAGCCTTCGATATCCTGCGGTGACATCTCGGCAAAGGGGATGGCTTGCAGGCGTCGTCTTCCGATCAAAAGACGACTGCGACTGCTCTGCGTGCGGTGAATTGTCGGCCCTCGCTCTCGGAGCGATGACGGCTTGTCGGACGCCGGGAGATCAGGCCGTTCCTGGGGTCGGGCTGAGCGCACCTGCGCACCAGACCTTCCCGCACCACTGCTGCTCTCGTCACCGCTTGGTTCGGGCCGCTGTCCTTTGCCACGGTGCCTTCCGAGTAGCGGGAAGCAACGCTCAAAAGTGGCGTCGAAGACTAAGCGGTCTGCCTCGTCCTTCAGGAGCGTTGCAGCGAGCCCGTCTTGCAGTGCGCTCCGTTCCACGCCGACAATGCGGACGGCATGCACGGCGTCGAGTGCCTCGGCGACCGTGACCAGCAACCCGGCGTCGCGCAACATGTTGATGAACGTGAGCAGGCGCGTTTTCACATCGCGTTTCGCTGCAAAGACGAGCGCTCACACTGCGCGCCGCGCAGCTGTGGCCAGCAGTGAGCCAATCTTGCCGTCGGCCCGGCGGAGGTCGTCTTCATGCTTCAGCAGCAGGTTGAGTGTCTGCCGAATCGCAGGGGCGTCGAGTTCTCGGATGTGCAGGGTGCGCAGTGCGCGCGCCCAGTCCAGCGCCTCCGCAATGCTCGGAACCTTCCGGAGCTCGAGCTTGCGAAGACCGTGGACAAAGCGTGCCACCTGCTCCCGCAGTGCCGCATCGAGATCGGGGACCTTCAAACGAATGATCTCGCGCTCGATCTCGACGCCCGGGAAGTCCAAGTAGAGGTAGAGGCATCGGCGTTTCAGGGCTTCGGACAGCTCGCGTGTGCGGTTCGAGGTCAGCACCACCACCGGACGATGGCGCGCCGTGACAGTACCAAGCTCGGGTATGCTGACCTGAAAGTCGCTGAGCACCTCCAGGAGGAACGCTTCGAATTCCTCGTCCGCTTTATCCACCTCGTCGATCAGCAGTACCACCTTGTGCGGTGCCGTGATGGCATGCAGCAACGGGCGCTCGAGCAAGTATTCACGCGAGAAGATATGCTGGGTGACCTCACTCCATTCTAGGTCGCCAGCTCGATCCGCTTGAATCCGCAGCAACTGCTTCTGGTAGTTCCACTCGTACAGCGCCCTCGCTTCGTCAAGGCCCTCGTAGCACTGCAGGCGCACCAACTCAGTCTGCAGCGTGCAGGCGAGCACCTTCCCGATCTCCGTCTTGCCTGCACCAGCCGGCCCTTCAATGAGGAGCGGCTTCTCCAATGCCAAGGCGAGATATAGGACCGTCTCAACGCGCGGGGTCGTTAGGTAGAACGCTTTCTGCAAACCACTCCGTACCAGCTCAGGTGTGATGTCCGGCGTGCGATTCATTTCAAAGGTGCTCGATACGCGCCACCGACACGGCACGCCGCCTGTCTTTTCTGCTGCTGAAGGGGGGGGCGGGCGTACCGCGCGGCTACGCGCGTGCAGGGGCCCGAGAGAGGGACGCGGCGGCGGGGCGCTGGTCGCGCAGCGAAACCCCGGCTTCAGCGAGGATCCGTCCGAGATGTTGGATGCTGATCTTGCGCACCACGCGCTGCCGGATGAGCGCCGCGCGTAGGGCCCGCAAAGACCAACGTGCGCCCGAGAAGCCGAGTTGGCGAGGTTCCATCTGCGCGTGGCGGACGATGGCCGCACGCACATCGGGTGTAAATACCAGTGGGTGTGACGGGCGCCGAGCCGCCTGTAAACCCAGAATCCCGTGACGCTGGAAGCGTTGCAACCAACGACGGACACAGCTGCGCCCGATGCTCAAGGCACTGGCAATTTCGACCTCGCTCAGACCCCGACTACGCGCCAGCACCACTTGTGCCCGGCGGGCAACTTCTGGACGCGTCCCACGGGCCAAGACCTCAAGGCCCCGCTGTACTTCATCGCTCAGCGGTCCAACTGGCTCGCCGCTTCGTTGCCAATAGGCCTCGGGGAGCGGTAGTCCGCGCAGCAGTTGGCGCAAGCCCTCAACGCTCATCTGCTGGACGATTCCTCGACGCAAGATGTGCGCGAGCAACCGCCGTAGCGACCAGTGGCTGAACGGCAGTCCAACCGCCTCGGGGGACTGCATTGCCAAGCGAGCTACGGCATCGCGGACAGTGTCATCAAAACGCCGCTTCCGCGTCTTCCCGGTCGAGGCGTGCATCAGGCCACGAAGCCCTTCCTTCTCGAATCGAAGGAGCCAGCGGCGGACTGTAGCGCGATCCACGTCTAAAATTGCTGCGATCTCGCTGAGTGGGCGGCCCTCATTCCGCGCTAGGATAATACGCGCGTGGCGGCTGAGGCTTGGACTCCCTTCGCTGGCAATCCAGTGCAACTCCCCCAAGACTTCCTCCGACAACTCCATGGCTCCCGGACGCCGTGCGGAGCGGCTGTGGAATGAATCGTCCTCCTCCTCAGGGGGTGCCGCTGCCGCAGTGGTGTCGCCAGCGGCCATATTGGCAGGTTCGTCTTTGCTTACGCGCCGTTGCATAACCGCTACATCAGAGTCCGATAACATCCCTTGTACTCCTGTCTCGGCTTCGCGGCAAGTGACGGTCGTCATTTTCGGACGCTCCAAGGTTACACTTCTTCCCAGAAAAACTCGGCGTACTGTTCCGGGGTTAGGCCACGGAGCTCGCATGACCTGCACAACTCACCAGATGGGAGATGTGCCCCGCAAATCATACAGTGGAACGCAGGAGCGACATCATCTCGGTGCTTCACACTCTGGGTGTCCATCGGCACCTCCGCATCAGCATTAAGCAACGCTTGTGCCATGTTCTACTAGACGAAAGTTAAGCCAACACGAGACGAGCAATGTAAATTTCCCTTTATAATGTGTCCCGGTCTTGAGACGGAAAATGACCAGGCAATATTCAGCAACGTTCCCAAGCAACCGACTCCGGTTCTATTGGGCCAGGTGCCGTGCCGGTTTACCCTGGGGGGGCGCTCAATCGATCTTTCTGTGGAATCAAGGGACGGGAGCGGCGCAAAGCCCTAGTGTGTGGCGATGGCCACGCTGCGGCGGCTTTCTTCGAGCTTTTCGACAATGCTGACGGTGCGGTCGGCGGCGCGTACTGCGGCTTCGCTTTGTTCAACAGCGCTGTCCGCAGCTCTTGATGCTCGCTCGGCTGCTGCCTCGAGCCGCTCCACCAGCGCCTCCAGGCTTTGCGAGGCCGGTGGTGGTGCCTGTGCCTCCGGCGCGGCAGGAGCCGGGGCGGAGGGCATCTCGGGCGGTGCCTCGACGACGGGTGGTGCGGGCGGGATCTGACGTGCCTGCAGGATTACTTCAATCTCGTGTCGCTTCTCCGGTGTGATAGCGCCGAGGAACTTTTCGAGCCCGAGGTCGGCCAAGGCATCTGAGAACAGTACGTGCCCAAAATCCACTTCGATATCCCATTGCAGGTAGTACAGTCGCACCTCATAGGATTCCCACGGCCACGCCGGAGCTACTTCCTGAACCTCGGCGTAGTCGGGATAGCCATTTCGAAGGATGAAGTCCCGCAGCTCACTAATCTTCGCGGCTTCGCGCTGAAGCGTTGCCATGCTGATGGAGTACGGCTCGCCGATTTCCATAATCGAAGGCCGACGATCCGTTCGCTCGCGGCGCACGTCGGCGGCAGATGGGCCGCCAGCCGTCCCGATCAACAGAGCCACGGTTGCAAGGGCGAAAAGCCGGTTGTGCATCATCGCCATCTCCTTACTGGCAGCGCGAGGGTAGGGGAGGAAGGGGACCTCGTCAAGCGCGTTTTGTGGTTGTGGAAAGGATACTTGTTCCACTAGATGGCAATGTGCTTCCAATGCCCACTACGAAAACGCCAGGACTTAAGGCTTGCCCGCGCCAGATAGTCGCCGATGAGCGCGAACCACACCCATGCCAGGCTGAGGTGCAGAACCATCGCGGCCGTATAGGCGAACGCCAAGCGGCAGCCATAGAAGCCCACAAACACAGCAACCAGTGGAAACCGAGTATCTCCGGCCCCACGCAGGGCGCCGCCGATGGTGAAATCGATGGCCATGAAGGGCTGCGCGAGTGCCAGTGTGCGGATGAACGAGACCGCGTCAGCGACCACTTCGGCATCGTCGACGAAGAGGGCGGCGATCGGGCGTGCAGCCAGAAGAATGGCGAGCCCGCAGGCGGACATGAGGTAAATCGCCAGTCGATTCGATTCCCAGCCGCTCCGTTCTGCGAGATCAAGGTTGCGCGCGCCGAGGTTCTGGCCGACCAAGGCCGATGCGGCGGCCCCAAACCCATAGCCAGGTAGAAACGACATCGCGAGGATACGCACGCCGATGAAGTACGCGGCCACAGCGCTCGTGCCGTAACGGGCCGCGAATACCAGGTAGAAGAAGAAGCCAATTTGCATCAGGATCTGCTCGCCTGCGGCAGGATATCCGATCGATAGCACCCGCCGGATGATGCGCCCCTGAGGACGAAACCGCCGCAACCGCACCTGCAGCACCAGCCGCCCGCGCGCAAGCAGCATCAGGCCCAGCACAGCGCCAGAGGTGAAGGCCAAGGCGGTCGCCGCCGCAGAACCCCGCACCCCGAGTGCCGGCAAACCCAGCTTTCCGAAGATCAGCACGTAGTTGCCGGCGATGTTGATGACGTTCACCGTGAACCCGATGAGTAGCGGAGTCCGGGTGTCACCGGCGGCCCGCAGCGCCGAGCCGATCACAAAGAGCACCGCAGACTGAGGAATCGACAACATCACGACCTGCACGAAGGCGGTTCCAAGCCCCACCACCTCCGGGGTCACGCCGAACGCTCGCACGATTGCTGGCGCGAACGCAATGACGGGAGCGATGCAGGCAATCGACAGGCCGAAGGCAGCAAGAATGGACTGCCACAACACCTGCTCCGCATCGCTACGCTGCTGCGCACCAATGTGCCGGGCGACCAATGCCAGCGTCCCCGTGCCGACGGCGGTCATTGCCACGCTGACGGCAGACAGAACCTGTGCGCCGACACCGACGGCAGCGACCGCCGCGGCGCCCAGTCGGCCCACCATGAGCGTGTCGATCAACCCAACCAGCGACTCGAGCAAGAAGGTGATGATGACCGGCCAGGCGAGGGCCCAGATCGTCTGCACCAAGTCAGCGCGTTGCTGTGCCGGGGCGTCGCGCTCTGCAGCCCACGCGTATGGCGATGGCTCTCCTTCCATAGTGATGCAGCATCAGGTCATGCGACGGCGCAGCCGCCAATTGGCGTTGCTGGCACGCCCCGTAGGACTACTTCGCTGAGGCGTAGACGAAAGCTCGCTGCGGCCAACCAGCAACGGTGATGGTCACCTCGATGCGCCGATAAAGCTGGCCTTCGTCCTCGTATTCGTCGAGGGCTCGTAGTGCCTCACTATCGATCTCCCGGAGCACGACGCCCTCGACCACCCCGTTGTCGTCGGGAACGACATACGGGTAGCTGCCTGCCGGTGTATGCTTGCGATAGCCGCGCAGTTGCGCGGCACATCTCGGAAAGCGTCGCCCTGTGAGCTGGACAACGAGCCCGTCGTCCAGCAACGTGCCGTAGACGAAGATGTCCACCAACGGCTGGCCCCCCTCAAACACGATGCGTCAGTAACCCATCAAGCCGAGGAAATCCTCAAGGCGGCTGAAACGCATGTACATGTTGCGCTGCTTCTCCTCGCCGATGGTCGATGTGGGACGGCCCGCATAGTTATGGCCCGGGTACAGCACGGTGTCATCGGGCAGCCGCTTGAGCTTGTTCACCAGGCTGTCATACATTTGCGCAGCATCGCTGCCGGGTAGATCGACACGGCCACACGAACCGATGAACAGTGTGTCGCCCGAGACCAATCGCCCGTCGATCAGGAAGCACTGCGATCCCGGTGTATGCCCGGGCGTATGGATGAAACGCACGCCGATGCTGCCGAGCTGCAGCTCCTCGGTACCGTCGGTACCCACGACGTCCGACGAAGAGAGGCCGGCGATGCGGCCAGCAAACTCGACCTCCGACTTATGCATGTGCACCTTGAGCTTGAAGTTGCGTTCGAGCAGTTCGGCGGCGCCCTGGATGTGGTGTCCCATGAGGTTGCCGCCGAGATGATCGGGATGGAAGTGAGTGATCAACGCCGCCTGCACCTTGAGATCATCCTGCTCAATGACGTCGATGATACGGTCGATCTCCCAGGCCGGATCGATCACGGCGGCGACGCGCGTGACCGGATCCGCCACGATGTAGACGAAGTTCTGCATCGGTCCGAGCTCGAGCTGTTTCAGATACAGCGGTTGCATGCGTTCATCCTTTCTTTGCCCCACGGCGCTCATGCGCCCGCAGGCCGCGTTCCCACAGGGACTCGGCCTCACCGGATCGCTTGCAGACCCAGCGCGCCAAAACGAAGAACAGATCGCTGAGACGGTTGAGATAGCGCAGCGGCCACGCCCCAATGTCTTCCTCGCGGCTCAGCCGCAAGACGATGCGCTCGGCGCGGCGGCAGACGGTGCGACATTGGTGTAGGAACGCACTCACGCGGCCACCCCCCGGCAAGATGAACGAGTTGAGCGGTTCCAGCTCCCTCTGGCAGTCGTCCATTATGCTCTCGAGCGCCGTCACCTGGTCCTCGCCGACACGGAACATTCCCTCGTACGCTGCTTCCGCAGGTGTGGCCAGCTCGCTGCCGAGATCAAATAGTTCGTTCTGGACGCGCTTGAGGATCTCTTCCAAGCGGTCGCGTGCGCCAGGAATGGCGGTCTCCGAATTGAATGCACGCGCCAGGCCGACGATGGAGTTCAATTCATCGAGCGTCCCGTAGGCCGCGATGCGGAGCGCATCCTTGGGCACGCGTTTGCCGCCGACCAGAGCCGTCTCGCCGCTGTCGCCGGAGCGCGTGTAGACGCGGGTGATGCGAATGGCCATCAGGAGGCTATTGCAGCTTTTCCCGCAAGCCGGCGTATGAGTTCTCGGCGCCGCACTCCGTGCAGATGGGCAACCCCCGCTCCGCCCAGCCGGCGACCACGGTCCGTCCCGTCTGATCGCGCACGCCGCCGAACCCGCCTTCCATGTTTACCACCTGCGAGTAGCCCGCCTGGGTCAGCAGCTCCGCCGCACGCTGTGAACGTCCGCCCGACTGGCACCCGACCACGATCTTAGTGTGCTTCGGGAGGTGTGCCTCGACGACCGCGAGAAAGTCGGAGTTCATTGCCATCTGCCCCGTGACGCGATTCGGAGAGGCTACCGGTATGTTCACTGCCGTCGCCGGGTGCCCAGCGGCAAACTCGCCCTCGGTGCGCACGTCGAGGTAACGGTATCCTTCATCCAACAGCAGTTTCTGGGCCTCGTCTGGTGTGACTTGCCGTATCGCCATTCGTGTTCTCCTCTACGGGCTGCCGCCTAACCGAATGTCAGGCGCCAACTGTAGCAGCGTTCCAGATTCCGAGGAACTGCCCGCGGGTCACGGCGCGGCTGTCGTGGGCACCTGGTCGGTTCCATCATACGGCGGTGCGAAGGTGACGAAAGCCGCGGCGGGCGCACTGTCGGCGTTTACGAAGTAGTGCGGCGTGCCATGCGGGACGACGGCCACGTCCCCGCAGCGCATCTCGTGCGATTCCCCATCCACGTACAATTGCCCTTTTCCCTTCAGCAAGGTGACCGCTAGATCGTGTGTGGCGTGGACGTGCGGCTGTTCACGGTCGCGGATCTGCACCAGGTAGTAGCTCAGGGCATCTGTACGCCCAATGAGCAGGGCGCTGATATTCTGCCCGGGGGGCAAGGCATGCGCGGCGAGCAGCGCCGTCAGACGGACGGCGTCGACACCGCGTGTTGCGGGTGTGATGACGTGCGGCACACGCGTGCACGCCGTAGCTGACCACACCCAACACCCGAGCGCGAGAGCGCCAACAGCCTGCGATCTGTTCTTCATGCCGCACCACGGTACCACCGTGGACTGTGCGCCTTTCAAGCGTCGTTGCTTACGCTGCCAGGAGCGCACGCGGGATGTCGACGACCTTCGCGCGCAGGTATTCTCCCAGGCTCTTTGCCTGTGGATCGCTCCGTGTCGATGCGGCCACGCCGTCGCCAAGTAACCCCGCAATCACGAAGTTGAGGCTCAGCAGGTTCGGCAGGGGATGACGCTCGACGCGGAGCGACGCAGCTTCCGGGATCAGCTGCCGAAAGCGCTCGACGGTCAAGTAGTTCTGCAACCAGGCGTATGCCGCGCCGTTCTTCGTCCAGACGCCAACGTTGGCGTTCCCGCCTTTGTCTCCAGATCGCGCACCGCAAATGGTTCCGAGCGGCAGCCGTTCCGTGGGTCCAGAGGGAGGGGCGGGCACCGGCGCGACCGGCACAACCGCATCGTGCGCCGCCGGACCGGCCTGCGGTGGGACCGTGATGGTCTCGTCGCCGATCACCACGCGATGGTCGACGAATTCGGAGGGTACGAGCGCGGGCCAGTAGACACCGTACGGGACAGCGTCCCCCGGCGGAGTGGTGATGAAGAACCCGGGATAGTTGGCGAGCGCCATCTCGACCGCCTTGTTGCTGAACGCACGCCCCACTTTTGTCGCATCCGCGTCCTTTACGATGACCTGCAGGTACGCGAATGCATCATCGTTGGATTGTGGATCATTGCGGTCCGACCGGACGAGACGGACGCTCACCTCCGCGAAGCGTTCCGTGCCGCCGACCAGCTTCCACAGCGTTTCTTCAGCGAGGCGAGCCTTCTCCTCTATGTCGAGGCCGGCGAGGACAAATGTCATCGCATTCTTGTGACCACCGAGGTAGTTGATGCAGACCTTGGTGGTGGGTGGCGGCGGCTCACCTACGATCCCGGACACCCGCACCCGGTCGGCACCGTCCTGCGTCAGGCGGATCGAGTCAAAGCGCGCCGTCGCGTCGGGGTTCAGGTAGCGTGGTCCCTGGATTTCGTACAACAACTGCGCTGTAACCGTGCCCACCGACACCAACCCGCCCGTCCCGGGGTGCTTGGTGATGACGAAGCTGCCATCGCCATGCATCTCAGCGATAGGAAAACCGATGCGGTCAATCTCGGGCACCTCCTGGAAGAAGGAGTAGTTGCCTCCGGTGCACTGCGCACCGCATTCGATGATGTGCCCCGCCACGATGCCGGCCGCGAGGCGATCCCAATCGTCGCGTGCCCAGCCGAACTTCCACGCCGCCGGACCGAGCGCGAGCGCGGCGTCGGTGACCCGGGGGCAGATGACGACATCAGCGTCGCGCCGCAACGCTTCGACGATACCCCACGCACCGAGATACGCGTTGGCAGTGACCACCTGTGCCGTCAGGGAGGACAGCGGGATGTCCTTGTCCAGATGCCGCAGCTCGACTCCCTGACGCTGCAGATCCGGCAACTTGGAAAGCAGATCGTCACCCTCGATGTGCGCGATCGTTGCCTTCACACCGAGGCGCGACGCCAGTTGCTGCATCTCGGCCGCCAGCGCTGCCGGATTCAAGCCGCCGGCGTTCACCACCACTTTGATACCACGCTGGATACATGTCCCCAGCACTTCCTCCATTTGTCGTAGAAACGTCCGTGCAAAGCCGGCCGTGGGATTCTTCATCCGATCCTTGAACAGGATCATCATCGTCAGTTCGGCAAGGTAGTCGCCGGTGAGCACGTCGATCGGCCCGCCTTCGACCATCTCGCGCGCCGCGCTCAGGCGATCACCATAGAAGCCGCTGCAGTTGGCAATCCGAAGAACGTCGTCGCTCATCGTTCGTTCCTCTCTTACTCAGGACTCAGAACCGCCCCCCGCCCACCGCGGTTTGCGCTTCTCGAGAAACGCGTGCATGCCCTCAGCCGCCTCTTCTGACGCGAACAGCTCGGCGATCTTCCTCGTCGTGTAGCGAAAGCCGTCGTCCATCGACAGGCTTGGGATGCGCCGCACCAACTGCTTGGCTTCGCCGATGGCGTGCGGACCGCCGAGGCGGACCATGCCAATGATCTCTTCCACGGCAGCGTCCAAGTCGGCGGCCGGCACAGCCTTGTGAATGAGCCCGAGCTGGACGGCGCGTAGCGCCGCGAAGCGCTCACCGGTGAGGAAAAGCCACATTGTGTCCTGGATGCCCAGCTTGGGAATCACCACCACAGAAATCATGGCGGGGATGACGCCCACGCGTACTTCGCTGAAGCTGAACATTGCCGTCTCCGCAGCGACGGTGAGGTCGCAGGCAGCAGCCAAACCCACGCCGCCGCCAAAGGCGTGGCCGTTGATGCGTCCGATGACCGGCTTTGGCGCCTCCCAAATGGTCTTCAGCACGGTGACGAACGGATTTTCGCCGGTCCCGGCGGCTACACCGCCGCTCTTCAAGTCCGCGCCGGCGCAAAAGGCGGTCCCGGCGCCGGTGATGACAATTGCCCGCACGCGGGCATCGTCGGTGGCCGTCTTGAGATGGCAGAGCAAGCCGCCGACGATGTCGTCGGATAGCGCATTGCGCTTTTCCGGCTGATTGAGAGTGATCCAGGCGACATCGCGTCGCAGCTCGTAGAGAGTGGCTTCACTCATCCTTGATCTCCTCCAGGATCACCAGCACGGCGTCCGCGTCCACCTGCTGGCCGTCCTCTACGCACACCTGCTGGACGGTGGCGCGGTGCGGTGCCACCACTTCATGCTCCATCTTCATGGCTTCGAGGATGACCAGCGTGTCGCCCGTGTTCACGGCTTGGCCGGGCGTGACGCGAACGGCCAGGATCTTCCCCGGCATCGGAGCGCGGCAGCCGCCGCGAATTTCCTCGCGTGCCGGCGGTGGGAAACGCGGCACCTCGCACAATTCAGAGCTGCCCAGCACGCTGTGGACGTAGTACGTGCCGTGCTGCGCGACCAGCGCACAGGTGCGTTGGACATCATCGAGTGCAAAGCGAATGTGCCCCTCGTCCCATGCGTGTATCCCTGCGCGGTGTGCCGTGCCGTCTACCTGCACGTCGATGTGGCTTTGGGAATGCACGCGGTAGTCCACCCGGAGCATGGCGGCAGCGCTCGTGAAGGTGATCGACTGCATCTGACTGGGGTTGTTGCGCCACCCGGACGGAATACCGCGCAGCAGTGGTGCCCGGGCGTGCCGCTGTGCCTGCATCCACAACGCCGTGGCCACGGCATGCACGCGGTCCGCCACCTGCTCCACCGCTGTGCGCTGTGGATCGAGGCGGATGTGAT
The DNA here is from genome assembly GCA_035541735.1 of Candidatus Margulisiibacteriota bacterium. Lineage (GTDB taxonomy): Bacteria > Desulfobacterota > Binatia > HRBIN30 > HRBIN30 > DATKMS01. Next base: position 13,414 of record DATKMS010000241.1, on the reverse strand, counting down.
CGCTGATGAAGTGCGTGCTGAGGTTGCCGCCGAGAAATTCGGGGTGCCGCAAGATCTCGCGCAGCAGCGAGAGATTCGTGCGCACGCCGTGCACGCGCAGCACGTCGAGGGCCCGCGCCAGACGCTGCGCAGCCTCGATGCGGGTGGCGCCGTGGGCGATGATCTTCGCAAGCATCGGGTCGTAGTGGATGGTCACCTCCGTGCCGGTCTCGACGCCGCTTTCATAGCGGACGCCCGCAGCCGGCGCCGGCTGCCAGCACACCACGGTTCCAGTGGATGGCAAGAAGTCGTTGGCTGGATCCTCGGCGTACAGCCGGCACTCGATGGCGTGGCCGTCGAGACGCAGGTCCTCCTGGCGCAGGGGCAGCGGGGCACCCTGCGCGATGAGCATCTGCAAGCGCACCAGGTCGAGACCGGTAGTCTCTTCAGTAACCGGGTGCTCGACCTGCAGGCGTGTGTTGACCTCAAGGAAGTAGAACTGTCCATCGCGGTCGACCACGAACTCGACCGTGCCGGCGTTCGAGTAATTGATGGCGCGCCCGATGGCGACGGCCGCCGCTCCCATGCGCGCACGCAATGCCGGATCGACGGCGGGAGAGGGGGCCTCCTCGATGATCTTCTGATAACGCCGCTGGATCGAACACTCGCGCTCGAAGCAATGGATGAGGTTGCCGTGAGTGTCGCCCAGGATCTGGATCTCGATGTGTCGCGGCGATTCGAAATAGCGCTCGACCAGCAGGGTGTCGTCGCCAAAGGCGCTCTTGGCCTCCCGGCGGGCGGCTTCCAGGGCGCCGGGGAGCCGGGCGGCGTCGTGCACGATGCGCATGCCTTTGCCGCCGCCGCCGGCAGATGCCTTGATGAGGAGTGGATATCCGACGTCACGTGCCCGCGCGGCGATGTCGCGATCGGAGAGGTTGGCGGCGCCGAACCCGGGAATCGTCGGAACGCCGGCGTTTGCGGCGATGCCCTTGGCTGCGATCTTGCTCCCCATGCGGCGAATGGCGTCGGGCGACGGGCCGATGAACGTGATCCCGGCATCACCGCAGGCCTGTGCAAAGTCGGCGTTCTCGGCGAGGAAGCCGTAGCCCGGATGTACCGCATCGACGCCGACCTGGCGCGCGGCCTCCACAATCTTCTCGATGGCTAGGAACGAACTGCCGGTCACGGGCGGGCCGATGTACGCGGCTTCGTCGGCGGCGCGGACGAACGGGGCGTTCGCATCGGGGTCGGCATAGATGGCGGCAGTGCCGATGCCCATTGCCCGGCAGGTACGCGTGATGCGCAAGGCGATTTCACCGCGGTTGGCGATGAGGACTTTACGGAAGTGTTTCATCAGTTCATTGAATCATTGAGCGACCATGTAAAGACTATGAACTTACATGCATCACATGCGGAAGACACCGAAGGTGTCGCTGCCTTTGACGAGGTTGTTGAATGCCGCACTGAGGGCGATGCCCAGGACGGTGCGCGTGTCTCGGGGGTCGATGACGCCGTCGTCCCAGATGCGGCCGGTGGCGTAGAACGCGTTCGATTCCTTGTCGATCTGCTCGATGACCATCTGGCGGATGGCCTGGTCCTGTTCTGCGTCGTACGGCTGCCCGGACCGTTGCGCGGCCTGGCGGCGGACGATGGACAGCACGCCGGCGAGTTGCTCCGGGCCCATCACCGCAATGCGGTGGTTCGGCCAGGTGAACAGAAAGCGCGGGTCGTAGGCGCGGCCGCACATGCCGTAGTTCCCGGCGCCGTAGGAGCTGCCGATCATCACCGTAAACATCGGCACCGTTGAATTGGACACGGCGTTGATCATCTTGGCGCCGTCCTTGATGATGCCACCTTGCTCGTACTGGGTCCCTACCATGTAGCCGGTGATGTTCTGCAAGAAGAGCAGCGGGACGTCGATCTTGTTGCACAGCTGAATGAACTGCGCCGCCTTCTGCGAGGAGTCGGAGAATAGGATGCCGTTGTTGCCGAGGATACCGATCGGATAGCCGTGCAGGTGGGCCCAGCCGGTGACCAGCGTCGTGCCGTAGTGGGTCTTGAACTCTTCGAAGCGCGACCCATCGACGATGCGCGCGATGACCTCGTGCACATCGAACGGCTTGCGGACATCGATTGAGCCGATACCGAGAAGCTCGTCGGGATCATACTTGGGATCCTCGGGCGTCTGCATCTTGGCGTCGCCGAGCTTGCGCCAATTGAGATGCGCGACGATCTCGCGGCCGAGGCGGATGGCGTCGACTTCGTTCTCCGCGAGATAATCGGAAACACCAGAGACGCGGCTGTGCATCTCGGCGCCACCGAGTGTCTCCTCGTCGGCATCTTCGTTGGTCGCCATCTTCACCAGCGGCGGACCGCCGAGGAACACCTTGGCTCCGCCCTTGACCATGACGACGTAGTCGGACATGCCGGGCACGTAGGCGCCACCGGCGGTGGAGCTGCCGAAGACCAAGCAGATCGTCGGGATGCGCTCGGCGGAGCGCCGCGTGAGGTCACGGAACGAGCGTCCACCGCGCACGAAGATCTTGGCCTGCTCGGGCAGGTCAGCGCCGGCTGATTCGGTGAGATTGATCACCGGCAAGCGGTTCTGCTGCGCGATGTCCATCGCCCGGAAGTTCTTGTCGAGGCTGATCGGGTTGCTGGCGCCGCCCTTGACGGTCGGATCGTTGGCGAAGATCACACACTCGACGCCACTGACCACGCCGATGCCGGTCACCACGCTGCCGCCGAGCGCGTACTCGGTGCCCCAGCCGGCGAGCGGCGACAGCTCGAGGAACGGCGCGTCGCGGTCGAGCAACAGCTCGATGCGTTCGCGCACCATGAGCTTGCCGCGCTCGCGGTGGCGCTTGACGTACTTTTCCCCGCCGCCGGCGCTCGCCTGCGCCAGCTGCTCGTTGAGGTACGTCACCTGCTCCGCCATCGCGGCGTAGTTCACACGGTAGGCTTCCGAGCGCGGGTCGATGCGGGTGGGGAGAAGTGTCATTGAAGGGGACTGAAATGGAAAACCGGAAACCGGAAACCGGAAATGGAAAACCAGGAAATGAGAGTCCGAGCATTTGCCGGTCTCCTGTTTCTCATTTCAGGTTTCCTGTATTCGATTCTCTGGATGCTCATATTCCCAGCATCTTCGCCACCACCTGCTTCATCACCTCGTCGGCACCGCCGCCGATGCTGACCAGGCGCGAGTCGACGAAGGCGCGCGCCGCCGGGTTCTCGTAGATGTAACCGGCGCCCCCGAACAGCTGCACGCACGTCGTGGCGACGTACTGCTGCACGCTCGTGGTGAAGACCTTCGCCATGGAGATGTCCAAGGTCGCGTCCTCGCCGCGCGTCATTTGGCGGATGCAACGGTAGGCCATCTCCTGTGCCGCGGTGATCTGGATGAGCATGTCGACGAACTTGAACTGGTTCACCTGCATCTTCGAGAGCGGCTTTCCAAAGGCGATGCGTTCCTGGCAGTGCTTGAGGGTCATCTCCCACAGCTGCCGCGACGTAACCGGCGACGTGACCACCGGTACCATGCGCTCGTCCTGGAACTGCATCATTTGCTGCTGGAAGCCGCGCTGCGGGTCGCCAATCGTGTTCGACACAGGCACGCGCACGTCGTCGAAGAACAGCAAGCCGGTGTCCGATCCCTTGTTGCCGATCTTGTCGAGCAGCTTGTAGCTGAAGCCGGGGGAGTCGGTGGGGACGACGATCTGTGAGAAGCCACCGTAGCCGGCCTCCGGGTCGGTCACCGCCAGCAGGCACAGCCAGTCGGCGGTGGCGGCGTTGGTGATGTACATCTTCGAGCCGTTGATCACCCAGTGGTCGCCGTCGCGGACGGCGCGGGTCTTGATGCTGGCGACGTCGGAGCCGGCGCTTGGCTCGGTGACGGCGATGGCAGCGACCTGCTCGCCACGAATCGCCGGAACCAGGTACTTTTGCTTCAGCTCTTCGCTGCCAAAGCGGTGCAACGCCGGCGTGGCCATGTCGGTCTGCACGCTGATGCCCATGCACACGCCGGCGTTGTCGCACAGTGCCAGCTCTTCGAGGAACACGGCGTGGTACGAGTAGTCGAGCCCGAGGCCGCCGTACTTGGGGTCGTAGCGGATGCCCAGGAGTCCGAGAGCGCCCATTTTCTTGTAGAGCGACGTGTCGAAGCGGCCCATCTGGTCGAACTCCCGTGCGCGTGGCACCAGCTCGGTCTGCACGAACTTGCGCACGGTCTCTCTAAATGCCTGGTGCTCGCGGCTGCCGTAGATATCCTCGCCCGGGGTGTACATGCGTGTCCTCCGCTCAGGCGTCCTTCTAGCGCATGGCGCCGTGCGGTCAAAGGCCGATTGCACTGTGCTGGGGTTCGGTAGGAAGATGGCTCGACAATCACAGGGAGGAATCGATGGTCCACCTCGTCTTTTGCCTGCGCCGGCTGCCGCATCTGTCGCGCCAGGAATTCCAGCGCTACTGGCGTGAGAGGCACGCGCCGTTGGTCAAGAAGCACGCGGCCGTGCTCGGGATCAAACGCTACGTGCAAGCGCACACGATCGATCCTGCCGGGACACAAGGGATCGCGGCGGCGCGCGGGGCGCCGGACCCGTATGACGGCGTCGCCGAGCTGTGGTTCGACCTGGAGCAATTGGGATCGCTCGCGCAGCGCGAGGCCGCGGTGGAAGCCGGCCGCGCCCTGCTCGAAGACGAGCGCCGCTTCATTGATCTGGCGAATTCACCGATTTTCATTGCGGAGGACAACGTCGTGATCAATGGCTGAGACGTAAGCCTGCCTAATGAGCCCGTACCCGTAAGGGCTAACAGCCTGTTGAAAAAGTCGCCGATGCCCTGGACCGTCATTCCCGCGAACGCGGGAATACAGATCTTCCGCATGCTTCTGGACCCCCGCTTTCGCGGGGGTGACGATGGGGACCAGTTTTTCAACGGGCTGCTAAACCTACGAACCGCGACGTGACGCATTGTGGGCGCACGTGCCCATCAAGGGTGCTGGATGCTGGACCGGTTTCAGGCTATCTAGAGAACCCGAACCCTGAGGATAGTCATGGCCGAGACAACGGACATCCAACAACCCACGACCTCCGGTGCGGGTATGCCGAGTGCCGCCGAGACTCCCCGCATGCGCCGCTTACGCGGCAGTGGCGGTAGTGGCGAGGCAGCGGAGGTCCTGGACAGCGCAGTGCAGCCAGTTCCCGCAGCGGAGGAAAAACCTTCCTATCTGAACCTCGATGCGCCGGATCTGTATCTCAATCGCGAGCTGACCTGGCTCACGTTCAACCGCCGCGTCTTGCAAGAAGCGCGGGACGAGCGCAACCCGTTGCTCGAACGCCTCAAGTTCCTGGCCATCGTCGCCTCGAACCTGGACGAGTTCTTCATGAAGCGCATCGGCGGCTTGAAACAGCAGGTCGGCGCGGGTGTGCAAGAACTCACCCCCGACGGCCGTAGCCCCCAACAACAGATCACCGAATGCTACGCCGTCATTCGCGAGCAGGAAGCCGAGCAGCGCACGGTACTCCTCCAGTTGCTCGATCTCCTGAAAGCGCACGATATCCGGATCACCTTCTACGAGGAGCTGACCGCGGAGCAGCGCAAAGCGCTGCGCGAGTACTACTTCAAGAACATCTTTCCATTGGTCACGCCGCAGGCCATGGACCCAGCGCACCCGTTCCCGTTCGTTTCCAATCTGTCGCTGAACCTGCTCGTCACGTTGCACTACTCCGGTGAAGCCGATCCGTTGATGGCGCGCGTCAAGGTGCCGGTGGGCGCGGGCATTCCGCGCTTCTTGCACGTCGGCGACAGCAATCGGCTGGTGCCGCTCGAAGACGTGATGTCGCACAACCTCGACTTGCTGTTCCCGTCGATGGAAGTCGACTCGTGCGAGTTCTTCCGGGTGACGCGCAACGCCAACACCGAGCGTGACGAGGAGACGGCGGATGACCTGGTGGCGATGATCGAGTCGGAGCTGCGCGACCGCCGCTTCGCACCGATCGTGCGTCTCGAAGTGGGGCAGGGGATGGACCCCACGCGCCGCGGGATGCTGGCGGCGGAGCTGGAGCTGAACGAGCGCTCCGACGTCTTCGAGGTCGACGGCATGTTGGCCCTGCGCGACATGATGGAGGTCGCCACGCTCGACGTGCCCGCGCTGCGCGACCCACCGCACCGGCCGATCGATCACCCGCGGTTGCAGGAGCAACGCAGCATCTTTCACATCATCCGCGACGCCGGTTCGCTGTTGTTGCAGCACCCGTACGAATCGTTCTCGACGTCAGTGGAGCGCTTCCTGCGTGAGGCCAGCGAGGACCCGAAGGTTCGTGCCATCAAAATGACCCTGTACCGCACCTCGGCCGACTCCAACATCCTCAACTATCTCAGCGAGGCGGCGCGCAACGGCAAGCAGGTCGCCGTAGTGGTCGAGCTGAAGGCGCGCTTCGACGAGGCAGCGAATATCCAGTTTGCGAACCGCCTCGAAGAATTCGGCGTGCACGTCACCTACGGCGTCGTCGGTCTGAAGACGCATTGCAAGGTGGTCCTGGTCGTGCGCCAGGACTACAACGGGCTGCGCCGCTATGCGCACATCGGGACGGGCAACTATCACGCCGGCACGGCGCGCATCTACAGCGACTTCGGCCTGCTGACCTGCGACGACGTGATCGGCCAGGACCTGACCGAGCTGTTCAACTATCTCACCACCGGCTACCGGCCGAAACGCACGTATCGCAAGCTGCTCCCCTCGCCCAAGGTGTTGAAGAAGGCGTTGCTGGCGAAGATCGACCGGGAGATCGCTGCCCACTCGGCGGCGTCACCGGGCGTGATCCAATTCAAGGCCAACGCGCTCGAAGACGTGGACATCACCAAGGCGCTGTATCGCGCCTCGCAGGCCGGGGTGAAGGTGGAGCTGCTGGTGCGCGATACGTGCCGGTTACGTCCCGGGTTGCCTGGCCTGTCGGACAACGTCCGCATCGTCAGCATCATCGGTCGCTTCCTGGAGCACGGGCGCATCTACTACTTCCGCAACGGCGGCGACGAGGAGTACTTCATCGGGTCGGCCGACTGCATGAAGCGCAATCTCGAGAGTCGTGTCGAGGTGGTGGTGCCGGTGGAGGACCCGCCGTTGCGCAAGGATCTGCGTGCCGTGCTCGATGGGCAGTTGGGTCCGAATTGCAATGCCTGGGAGATGCAAGGTGACGGCAGCTACGTGCGGCCGGCGAGCGGACACGGGGCCAAGAGCTGTCAGCAACTGCTGATCGATCTCGCCGAGAAGCGCCAGAAGGAAGCCAGCCGGCTGAAACGCCGGCGCCCGCAGGGTTTTGCGCGCCGACCCGTCAAATGAAAAACGGCGACCCCGCGAAGCGGAGGCCGATGCTGCTGCGCGTCGCCGGGGCGACATTCGAAAAGGCTACGCAGCAGCGCGCGTCCCTCTCGCGCCTGTGGGACGATCTGATGACGCTCGCACGTCTGGTCGCCGCATGGAGCCGCAAAGAGTACACGGCCGTGCCCTGGCGCAGCATTCTGATGGCAGCGGGAGCGCTCGTGTACTTCTTGGATCCCTTCGATGCGATTCCCGATGCCATCCCCGGATTCGGCTACCTCGATGACGCGTCGGTCGTTGCGCTCGTGGCCAGTGCGCTGAAGACGGATATCGACCGTTTTGTGCGTTGGGAACAGGCGCGCGCCGAGTGCCTGCGATCCGCACGCGCGCGGCGGATCGCTTCGAAGTTCCCTTCCGCCGCCCCGACTACCCGCTGATCCGCAGGCGCTCCAGCGCCAGCTGCGCGGCCCAGCGATAGTCTGCCTTGCCGGACGGGCTGCGCACCATCTCGTCGACGTAGATCACCGCCTTGGGCAACTTGAAGCGCGCCAGATGACGCGCGCAAAACTCGATCAACTCCTTGTCTGGCGGCACCTCACCGGCGCGCGCCTGCACCACGGCAGTGACCTGCTGTCCGAATCGTTTGTTGGGCGTGCCGACGACCACTGCGTCGTACACGGACGGATGGTGCTTCAGGGCCTGCTCGACTTCCTCGGGGTAGATCTTCTCGCCGCCCGAGTTGATGCTCACCGAGCCGCGGCCGAGCACAACGATGGAGCCGTCGGCGGCAAGCTTGGCATGGTCGCCGGGGACGGCGTAACGGACGCCATTGATCACCGGAAAGGTGCGCGCCGTCTTTTCCGCATCCTTGAAGTATCCCAACGGGACGTGGCCGCGCCGCGCGAGCCAGCCGCTCTCCTCCGCTCCAAGAGCGAGTGGTCCACTGAGATCTTCCTTCAGGACGGTGGTCTCCTCATTCATGCGGAACGTGCCGGTGGTCGCCTTGGCGCCGGCCATGGTGATCTGTGTGCCGTGTCCGCCGGTCTCCGATGCGCCGAAGCCGTCGACGATCATCAGGTTCGGGATCTTGTCGAGGAACGCTTGCTTGAGGGCTGCTGTGAGAATGGCGCCGCCGGAGAGCAGCACCCGGAAGTTGGAGAGGTCGTAGGCCTTCCTGTCGAGTTGATCGAGAAGCGGCCGCCCGAAGGCATCGCCGACGATGGTGAGGAACCCTACCTGCTCGCGCTCGACGGTCGACCAGATGTCGTCCGGATCGAGATGTCCTGGGTGTTCCTGAACGACTACGGTGCCACCCTGGTGCAAGGTGTTGAAGGCCATCCAGTGCGCCGCGCCGTGCATGAACGGCGGAGCGGGGAGGGCACGTAGCCCACCGCTCTGTGCGGTGGAGACGACCGTGTCCATGGACTCGTGTTTGGCTGCACCCGGTGGATGCCCGCCGAGCGCACCGAAGAAGATGTCCTCCTGTCGCCACAGCACACCCTTCGGCATCCCCGTGGTGCCGCCGGTGTACAGAATGTACAGGTCGTCGCCCGACCACGGCAGCTCGGGCCGCGCATCGGATGACTGGCGCAGCGCGTCTTCGTAGTCAACCGCCCCGGGCAACAGGGCGTTGCCGGATTCGTCGGCCACCTGCAGCAGCAGCTTGAGGTGCGGCAACTCACCCAGAATCTTCTGTAACGTGGGTGCGAACCGGGCGTGGTAGATCAGTCCGTGACAATCGGCATCGTTGAGCAAGTAGATGAGCTCGTTCTCGACGTAGCGGTAGTTGACGTTGAACGGCGCGACGCGGGCCTTGAAGGCCCCCAGCATGCCTTCGAGGTACTCGTTGGCGTTGTACAGATACAACCCCAGATGGTCCTGGCCGGACTCGAAGTTCTGCAAGCCCGCCCGCTCCTGGTGGCAACCGAGGCCGCGGCTGATCAGGAAATTGGCGAGGCGGCGCGTGCGCAGGTTGAATTGCCGCCAGGTGATGCGGCGTTGTCGGAAGACGATGCACTCACGGTCGGCGATGGCGGCCGCGATGGCCTCGTTGATGTCTGCCAGATTGAATCCCATACGTTGTTTGACTCCTTGGGGTGTAGATTTGCCACCCCACCTGAGGGAAGGCAATTGCCGCCTCACGTGCCTGGCCGAGCGGAAGGTTCAACCGCAGCACGTTGGAGGCTACGAGGTGGATCGTGCGGCCGCGCAACCAGGACTTGACCGCGCGCCGGACACCGCCATGGGAACGGCAATCCGCCCGCAGCGGACTAGCAGTGTGTCGGACTTGCACTCGGGAAGAAAATGGAAAACCGGAAACACGAAACCGGAGATTCAAAACCGATCAATGCCCGCCCTATTTGCCCATTTTCGGTTTCCTGTTTCCAGTTTCCTGTTTTTCATTTCCTCACTTCCTAGCGCTTGGCGATCAGGAAGGCCTTGCGGAGCCGTTGCACTTGATCCTGCACGGACGGCAGCCGCTGCGCCTCGTTGAGCACCTGGAAGATGTCTGTCTCGCTGGCTTCGCCGCGTCGCTCGCCGGCTTCGTGCACGGCATCGAGAATCTCATGAATCAGACGCGGAATCTCACGCTGTGGAATGACCAGATCGCCGCGGGCCAGCGTGCCGCTCCAGTTGGACGCGTACGGCCGCAGTACGTTCAAAATGCGCTCCGTCGCGCTGCGATCCTGCGCCATGCGGAGTCCTCCTCTGTTTGGTCGGGTGTTGCAACTTTCGTAGTTGATAGATAACACAACAGCGGCGGTCTGGGAATCTTGTGCGGACCGAAGCATGCGACCCGACCGGGGCTCGTGCCGCTGCGCTCGCGCAGGGGTTGCGAGTTGCGTGCGCAGCCGATACATAGATCGGATTCCTGGTCGTACCGCATGGGGCGACCGTAAGGTCACATTTGGGGGAGTCATGGCGCTTGATGCAAAAGATGTTGCGGCGATAGCCGCAGAGTATGCCGACCGGCATCCGCGCGAGATCGTGGCGATCGCTCTGCGCGAGTATCCGGGCGATGTTGCGATCTCGTTCAGCGGTGCTGAGGATATCGTGCTGGTCGACATGGCCGCGAAGATCGGCGGCAAGTTCAGGGTGTTCTGCCTCGATACCGGACGGCTGCACGCCGAGACGTACCAGTTCCTGGAGCGGGTACGAAAGCATTACAAGATCGACATCGAGGCCTTCTTTCCGCAGCCCGAGGCGGTACAGAAGCTTGTGCGGGAGAAGGGTCTGTACTCGTTCTACACCGACGGCCACAAGGAGTGCTGCGGGGTCCGCAAGGTCGAACCGTTGGTGCGTGCGCTCAAACCGCTCAAGGCGTGGGTCACCGGCCAGCGCAAAGACCAGAGCCCCGGTACGCGCGCCGATATTCCTGTGGTGCAGGTCGATCCCACCTTTGGCTCACCGGAGCGCACGCTCGTCAAGTTCAACCCGTTGGCGCACTGGACCTCCAGGCAGGTGTGGGCCTACATCCGCGAGCATGACGTGCCCTACAACGCGCTCCACGACCGCGGCTTCGTGTCCATCGGCTGTGAGCCGTGCACCCGTCCGACCAACCCCGGCGAGCACGAACGCGCCGGCCGCTGGTGGTGGGAAGAAGAGACGATGAAGGAGTGCGGCCTGCATGCGGGGAATGTGAAGTAGGTTGTTGGGTTGCTAGTTGTTGGTTGTTAGGTGAGATCCACTCGCAACCGAGCAGCCAACAACTTGACAACCTCTCTCCTTCAGATTCCCCCAATATCATCCGGATCGACGTCGCGCGCCTGCTCGAGCGTGCTGACGGCTTGGCCGAAGCGTTCGCGAATGAGCTGCAATACGCTGGTGTAGGTCTTTTCGCCCTTCTCATCGCGCACCACGAAGAACGGTGCACGGTCGACACCCAACCGCTTGCCGAGAAGCATGCCCGGACTGTTGGGATCGTTCTCGTACGCCCAGACCACCTCGTCGACGCGGTCCCACAGTCCGCGTGCCTGTAAATGCTCGGTGACCTCGGTGCACTTGCGACAGTCCGAGCCGTCTTTCAATTTCTTCTTCACCATGATGATGTGCATGAGGAACTTGTAACGCCGGTCATCGGCCGCGGCAAGCAGCCCGCCCTCAGCCGGCAAGGCGCTCAGCCTCCTCCACCATCTTGCTGAACGGTTCCAGGCCCAACTGCCAGAAGCGGGGATCCTCGATAGCGATGCCGAGCGGGCGCAGCAGACTCTCAGGTGTGTCGGAGCCGCCGGCGGCCAGAAGGTCGAGATAGGCGGGGACGAATGCCTCGCCCGCACGGCGGTATTGCTCGTAGAGGGCCAGGACGAGCAGGTCGCCAAAGCTGTACGCATAGCAGTAGAAGGGGCTATGGACGAAGTGCGGGATATACGCCCACCACCAGCGGTAGTCGTCGGTGAGCGTGACCGCATCACCGTACAGTGCGGCGTTGGCTGATTGCCAGAGTGTGCAGATACGTTCCCGTGACAGCTCGCCTTCGCGGCGCCGCGCCGCATGCAACCGCTGCTCAAAGCGCGTGAGCGTTGCCTGCCGGAAAACGGTGGCGATGGTGTCCTCGATCTTGTTGCACAGCATGCCGAGGCGCGCACGTGGGTCCGTCACTTCACGCAGGAGATGCTCGAAGACCAGCATTTCGCCGAACACGCTCGCCGTTTCTGCCATCGTCAGCGGTGTGTCTGCCTGCAGATAGCCCTGAGGCCGGGACAGGTACTGGTGCACGCCGTGGCCAAGCTCATGCGCGACGGTCATGACGTCGTGCAGGCGGCCCGTGTAGTTGACCAGAAGGTATGGATGCACGCTCGGCACGGTTGAGGCGCTGAAGGCACCGCCGCGCTTGCCCTGACGGGCCTCGGCATCGATCCAGCGCTTGGCGAAAAACTCAGCGGCGATCTCTTGCATGCGTGGGGCGAAGGCACCGTATGCTGCCAGAACGACCTCACGACAGCGCGCCCACGACAGCGTTGCCTCGTCTGCCACTACCGGGGCGTAGCGATCGTAGTCGGCGAGACGATCGAGACCCAGCAGCCGGCTCTTCAGGCGATAGTAGCGCTCGACCAGATCGTGTCGCGCCTCGCAGGCGAGCAGCAAAGCCTGCACGGTGTCGGCGTTGATCTCATTGGCCAGGTGCCGCGCCTGCATCGGGTCGCCAAAGCGGCGCAAGCGGTCGTCGACCGCGTGGTCCTGCACCAAGGTGTTGAAGATGAATCCCAGCACCAACTCGTTGGCCTGCAGCCCGCGTGTCAGGGCGGCTGCCGCGCCGCGCCGCACCTCCCGGCGGGGATCGTAGAGCAAGGTCAGCACGCCGCTCTCGTTCAGTTGCCGCGGTGTGCCGTCGATGTCCACGTCGAACGTCAGCGACGATACCAGCTCATCGAAGAGCCGAGAGAGCGCACGCGCTCCGGTGTTGGCCTTGTCTTCCAAGATCTTCTCCTCGGGTTCGGAGAGCACGTGCGGCCGGTAGCGGCGCAAACTGCGTAGGAAATGCCGGTACTTGCGGCACTGCGGCTCCTCGACCACCCGTTGCGCAACGGCGTCATCGAGGGCCAGCCACTCCAGTTCGAAGAAGAGCACCTCCTGACGGATGGCCGAGCTGCGCTCCTGCGTCAGCGCCACCAGGGCGCCGTGTTGCGGTGGCGTCGTGTCAGCGGCGTGCACCAGGTCGGCGTACGCGGACGCCTTGGCCGCTCGTTCGAGGATCACTTCCATCTCTTTGACGGCTGCCACAACCGTCGCTGCGGCGGGACCACCCTCGACGTGAATCTGGCCGCGATACCGTTGCCCGAAGCCTTTTGCCGCTTCCAGGGCGGCATCGAGGCTCGTCACGATCAACGGGTCGTCCACCCCAGAAAAGAGATCCGCCAAGTCCCAAGCGATGCCTCTGGCCGTGTCCGGTCCGATCATTCCAGGCCTCCTCCCAACAGCAGTGTGCTGCAGCAGGATAGCTGGAGCGACGCGAATGGCCTAGCAGCTGGTCGAACGTAACATTCAAGAGCGACTAACGAGGTCGTCGAAGGAGGAAGCAAGCTATCGCAATGACGCCGACCGCAGGTGAGGCAGAACGGCCTTGAGTCGATGGGAAGGGTCGGTTAAGACACGCCGGACATTTGTTGAGAGGTGAGTGACGCA
>DATKMS010000240.1:0-19774 GCA_035541735.1 Candidatus Margulisiibacteriota bacterium | reverse complement strand
TCGGCGAGGCGCGACAGGTGCATGCGGTGCGCCAGCCGCTTCCAGAACTTCTCCTTCATGCACATGATGACCAGGTAGCCATCCTGCGTGGGAAACGTCTGCGACGGCACCAGCGTCTGATGCGCACCGTCCGGCAGGCGCTGCAGGCGCAGGCCGCGGTTGAGGCTCCACACCGCCAGGTAGTTGAGCATCGACACGGCGGTGTCGAGCAAGCTGACGTCAACGTCGCAACCGCTCCCGGTTGCGCGCGCGCGCAGCAGCCCGATCAACATCCCCACGGCCGACATCAAGCCGCCGGAGAAGTCGACGATCGACACGCCGCAGCGCGTTGGTGCACCAGCAGGTTCGCCAGTGATGCTCATGAATCCGCTGAGGGCTTGGATGAGGAAGTCGTAGCCGGGATCTGCAGCGCGCGGACCGGTCTTGCCGAACCCGGAGAGGGCGCAGCAGACGATACGTGGATTGACGCTCTTCAAGCTCGCATAATCGAGCCCGAGCTTTGCCGGCAGATCGCCGCGCGGGTTGGAATACACCGCGTCGGCAACCTGCACCAGGCGATGGAAGACATCCTTTCCTTGTGCCGTGCGCAGGTTCAGCGTCAGCGATTTGGTGTTGCGGTTGAACGATTGGTAGTACGGGCTGTCGCCGTCGATGGCATACGGTGGCACAGCGCGCGCCTCGTCGCCGCCGGTCGTCGGGTCTTCGATCTTGATGATCTCCGCCCCGAGATCCCCGAGCATGGTCATGGCGTACGGGCCGGCACCGAGCTGCGTCAGCGCCAGGATGCGGACACCGGTGAGCGGCAGGTCGGGCATGCGCTGTGTGTACTAAACCCAGCGGTACGTTCAAGGGTGGGCGTAGGATCAAATTGGTGGCGCAGCGCGCCGGTCCTTACCGAGGACCACCAACCTTTCCCGAGACACAGTTGCAGCGTCCGAACCAGCCCGACACCCGGGAATGAATTCCCGGGCTGAGTCGCTGAAAAGTCCCCTGAAGGGGACTCCGAAGCTTCCGTTTGCAGTCGGCTTCAGCCCACTTTGGGCGATTGAGCCGGGGAATTCATTCCCCGGCGCCGGCGGTGGCACGCTCGTTCCGGGTTCACCGACGCCCGCTGCGGTGTTTTCTGGAACCAAACTGATGTGAAAGCCGACTATGTCGTTGCCGATTGCAACATTCTTGCTTACGAAGACCCGGTTGGCCGGCTCCGTTGAGCCCGCGTGAGCAACGAACCCGACATCATTGCCCTGGGCCAGATTGCCGGACACCACAGTTCCAGTTCCCGCGACGAAAAAACCCCACTGGTTCGCGATAGCAATGTTGCCCTTGGCGACGGTACCAGTACCTAAGAACGTGAAGCCGGCACCAGTAAGTTCGGCTACATTCGATTGATATGACCGCCCCCGATCTGCAGCCAACCACAACGTCGACCGACTCCCTTTAAGGTGCAATCGGTACGCCACGGGTTCGTCTTCGATTGCACCCCGCGATCAGGTGAATCGTTTCTCAGAAGCGGGAGGCGTGCTCGCGGGGAATGTGGGTTTCCGCGATGGCGCCGTTGCAGCGTCCCAGCCGGCACAAAGCCCGGAAGTAAAGAGGCTGTCTCGAAACTCGTGGGCGTTCGTGGCACCACGTCGCCGTGGAATCAAATTCCACGGCCGAGTCGCCGAAAGCCCGCCGAGGCAGCTGGATTGTTTGGCTCGGGTACGTGTGTCTGCAGCCCCCTTGGTGGGCTTCATAGCGACTGAGCCGGACGATTTGATCGTCCGGACGCCCGCCGCGCGAATTGTGAGACAGCCTCTCGCCCACGCGGGCTTCACAATACGCCCGCAAATCGTCAATGCGGCGTGTCGGTGCGACCCGCCGGGCGCGCTCTTGTAGGCGCCGTGATGGCGTAGTACACCAACAAGGTGCGAGCCCGGCTCGTCTTCTCGAAGAAAGAGGTATACGTGGACGGCAGCGTCACTGATATCCGCATCTGGCAGGTACCGAAGAGCGTGGCGTTCCCAGAGGGTATCAAGTACGCATTCTACTTCATCGGACCACCACCCGAGCGCGAGGTGGTCGTCGGGTACGACAATCATCACGCCAAAGGGCACCATCGACACGCGGGGAACGTCGAGTCGGTCGTGACAACGCCGAGTGTGAGCGCGTTGCTCCGGCGCTTCCGTGGCGAAGTGTCGGCCGAACTGAAGGCGAACGGGATCGAGATGAAAGGAACGACATGAAGGTCAAGCGGGTCAAGATTGGCGTGCGGCCGCCCGGCAGAATCTTCGATGAAGCAGCGGCCGTCGTGGATCGGCTCGGGCGCGGCAAGCGTGTGCGCGCGGAGCGCGACTGGATCTACTTTGCCGACGTGCGCGCCATGGGAAAAGTGCTGACACCGAAACGGTTGGAGTTGCTCAAGGCCATCCGCGATCATCGGCCCGCATCGGTCCGCGCCCTCGCTGCCCTTGCCAAGCGTGACGTGAAGAATGTTGCCGACGACGTCGGCCTGCTCGCCGCCCTCGGGCTCGTCGACCTCGCCCCGAGCGCGGCGCCGCGGCGCCAGCGCGCCCCGCGAGTCGGCTACGCCACGCTCACGGTCGAGGTGCATCTGTAGTCGCTGCGTGCTCGAGCATGCGCCACTGTCAGACCCGAGAGACGACGCGCTGACGGCTTCGTGTTCGTGCTCGTGTTCGTGCTTCACGGGCGCCGACTGCCGCGCGACTTTTGAGACATCACGGAGCCCAGATCGTTGGCCGCTGTGCGAGATCAGCGAACCCGAGTTGCCGGCACAATCCCATAAAGGCATCGCGCCTGACGCCGCGCCATTTCAGATCAGCAAGGGCTTCGCCAATCGGCGCATCCGTACGCAATGTCGCCAAGCGCTTGTAGAGCAGCGCGTCGTCGCGCCGGTCCGCCAGCGTCGCCGCCAGCCGTTCGGCACCGCGGAGCTTGAGCGTCCAACGGCTGGGGTCGTCGGGAATGCTCTCAATCGATCCGTAGGCGCGCAGCACTGTTGCTGCCGTCTTCATTCCGAAGCCGGGAATGCCGGGGATGCCGTCCGCCGTGTCACCGACGAGGGCGAGCAGGTCGGGAATCAGTTGCGGCGGCACGCCGAACTTCTCCTGGACGGCCACCTCGTCGTAGGTCTTGCCGCGCCGGCGGTCGAAGGTGACGACATGTTGGCCGCACACGCATTGGCAGAGGTCCTTATCGGGCGACAGGATGACGACCTGCTCGACCTGATCGGCGAAGCGGGCCGCCGCACTGGCGAGGGCGTCGTCGGCTTCGAAGTCGACCATCGCCCAGACGACGATGCCGAGGGCCCGCAATGCCTCCTCGGCGAGTGGAAACTGTGCGAGCAGCTCGGACGCTACGCCCTCGCCGGTCTTGTAGCCAGCAAACAGCTGGTTGCGGAACGATTCGATGATGTGATCGGTGGCTGCACCGATGTGCGTGACCCCAGGATCGCGCAGCAACGCGAGGGTCGAACCGATCAGCCCGCGGATGGCGCCGATTTCGCGCCCGTCCGGCCCGCGCTCGCTCGGCATGGCGAAGAACGCGCGGAAGAGCTCGTAGGTGGCATCGAGGAGATGCAGCTTCGCCATCGCGGGCCGCGGTGGTGGTGGCTCACTGGGGACGGCGCGGCTCGACGCGAACCGGTATGCCGTTCAAGACGGCGTTGCCCGACAGCGGGTCGAGTACCAACTCGTCGGCGAGCAGGTTGCTGTTCACACCCGGTCGCTGTGCGGCGACGCTCAGCCGGGTGCCGGGCTGATCATGACCGAAGCCATGCGGGAGACTGACGACGCCGGGCATGATGGCGTCCGTAACCTCGACCGGGACTTCGACCGTGCCCACACGAGCGGCGACGCGTGCCACGTCACCATCGGCGAGCCCGAGCCGGACCGCATCGCTCGGGTGCATGTGCAGCGTACACACCGGTCGGCCGCCGGCCAGCGCTGGCAGGTTGTGCATCCACGAGTTGTTGGTGCGCAGATGACGGCGCCCGACGAGGAGGAGGCTGCCGTTGTGTAGCGCGGCGCCCAGGCCGGCGCGCAGCCGTTCGATATCGTCGAGCAACGGCTGCGGTGCCAGCTCGATCTTGCCCGATGGTGTGCGCAGCACCTCGGGAATGCGCGGCTGCAGCACACCGAGATCGATGCCATGCGGATGGGCTTCCAGCTGTGCCAGGCTCAGACCATCGGGACGCGTACCGAAGCCGTCTCCGTACGGGCCGGTGCGCAAGGCCAGATCGAGCAGACGTTCGGGACCACGCCGCGGCGCCAAGGCCACCATGATCTCGTTGTGGTCATGGCCGTGAACAGGCGACTGCGGGTCGCCCACCGCGCGCTGCACCTGGGTGGTGGCGACGAAGTCGTCGAGTGCATCGACGTCGGCCCTCGCCCCTTGCCCGGCGACGATGCCCGTAAGCCGCAACAGCGTCTGCCATTCGCGCGGTCGATCACCGGGGGCGGCGAATACCGGCGGCGAGTAGCGTGCCGCGTTGCGGTATCCGAACTGCGGGAAGATGACATCGTAGTGCCCATCCTCCAGCGGCGAGAGGCCGGGCAGGATGATATCAGCATGGCGTGTCGTCTCGTTCAGGTAGATGTCCAAACTCACCATGCATTCGAGCGACTCGAGGGCGCGCGCGAGACGCGCGCCGTTCGGCGTGCTGAGCACCGGATTGCCGGCGATGGTGATCAGGGCGCGGACTTGTCCGTCTCCCGGCGTCTCGATTTCCTCGGCGAGGCAGGCAACCGGAAACTCTCCCGCCACCTCGGGTGCATTGCGTACGCGGCTGTGGCGCCGCCCGGTGCGCACGCCGCGGCCAACTGCGGCGGTGCCGTGCGTGTTGATGGCGAATGCCGGTGCCAGGGGAAACATGGCGCCACCGGCACGGTCGAGGTTGCCGGTCAATACGTTGCAGACGTCGACGAGCCAGCTCGCGGTCGTCCCGAACGCCTGCGTACAGGTGCCGATGCGTCCGTACACCGCAGCGCGCGGGGCGCACGCCAGGTCGCGCGCGAGCTGGCGGACTGTCTCCGCCGCAACGCCACACACCGGCGCCACCACCGCCGCCGAGAACGCCGCGGCCGCCTCCTCAACCGCTGCCACGCCGTCGGTGTGTTCTGCGAGACGGCCGAGGTTGACGAGGTGCTCCGCGAACAACGTGTGCACGATGCCCATGAGCAGGTAGGCATCGGTGCCCGGCAGGATGAAGACATGCTGGTCAGCCGCAGCGGCGGTGCGGCTGCGGCGCGGATCGACGACGACACAGCGGCCGCCACGCTGCTGCAGCGCGCGCAGGCGGCCGGGAAAGTCTGGGACGGTCCACAGGCTGCCGTTGGAATCGAATGGGTTCGCCCCCAGCATGAGCAGGAAGTCGCAGCGTTCAATGTCCGGCACTGCGATGCTGGTGAACGTGCCGAACATGAGCCCCGCAGCGAGCTGCTTCGGCATCTGGTCGACGGTGCTGGCGCTGAAGACGTTCTTCGTCCGCAGCGTGCGCAAGAAGGCCTGGCCGTAGAGAGCAAGGGATAGATTGTGCACGTTCGGATTGCCGAGGTACACCGCCACCGCGTCGGCGCCGTGCTGCGCAATGATCGGCATCAGTCGCCGCTCCACCTCGGTAAAAGCGTCGTCCCACGACACGGGTACCAGGGCGCTGTGGCGACGCACCAGCGGCTGGCGCAACCGATCCGGATCCTGATGGAGTTGCGTCAGGGCAACGCCTTTGGGACAGATGAAGCCCTGGCTGAAGACGTCGGCGTCATCGCCGCGTACAGCAACGACGTCGCGGCCGTCGACGACCACCTGCAGGCCGCAGGTGGCCTCGCACAATGGGCAGATCCGGTACTTCGTCTCGCGCCTCGACATGAGCGTTGCCTCCTCTTCTGGTGCTGCCGGCGATGATGCTCCCGACGCCGGGTTACGTCCACCGGCGAGGCTGCAGGAGGCGGCGGGCGGTTTGACAAAAGCGGCCGGAACGCAAATGATCGCGCCGTGGGGGCCTCTGTTCGGCGGACACAGAAGACGACAAAGCGGTCGGCAGGCTCGAAGGATTTCGCCGACGTACACGCCGCGGCAGACGCGGCCGCACAGCGGTTCCGCGACCTGGTGCAGGGCCTCGACGCGATCGTCTGGGAGGCGGATCCGGCAACGCTCATGTTCACTTTCGTGAGCGAGCGGGCGCAAAGCATGCTTGGCTGCCCTAGCGAAGAGTGGCTGAGCGAACCGAATTTCTGGGCAAGTCACATTCATCCCGACGACCGCGATCGGGTCATGCGGCTGTGCGCCGCGGCTGTAGCGCAGGGTCGCGACCACGAGATCGAATACCGCATGCTGGGTGCTGATGGCCACGCCGTGTGGGTGCACGACAGCCGCCGCGTCGTTCTGGACCGCGAGGGTCGAGCGCGCCTGCTGCGCGGCGTGCTGGTGGACATTGGTGAGCGCAAGCGTGCCGAGGAGCGGCTCAGTGTGCTCTTGGAGATCGCCAAGGAAACCAGCGGCACGTTGGATCTGCAGGAACTGCTAGCGCGCGTCCAGCCGCGCACGGCGGCGCTGCTGTCGTGCGAGCGGGTGCTGACCTTCTACTGGGACGCGCAGCGTGACGTTTTCCGGCAGATTGCGCAGTACGGCGTTCCTCAGGAGCTGCAGGAGGCAGCCGAGGCCGTCAGCTTGTCGTCGGGCATGCCGATCGTCGATCTGATCACGCGAGGCCAGACCGTGGTCGTGGACGAGGTGCACAATCAAGATGTGGTACCGGCTGGACTGCTTGGTGAGTTTGGCATCACAGCCCTGGTCGGCGTTCCGCTTGCGGTACGCGGACGGGTGCTCGGCTCGCTGGTGGCAGCGAGTACGCAACCGCAGAGGCGCTTCAGCGCCGATGCGGCGGAGTTGCTGGAAAGCATCGGGCGTCAGGTCGCGGTCGCAATCGAGACCACCGACCTGTACCGTGCGCAGCAACAGGAGGCTCAGATTTTTGCGGCGTTGGCACGGGTCGGCCGCGAGCTGAACTCTTCACTCGACACCCCGGTGATCCTCGATCGTCTGTGCCAGCTCACCTGCGAAGTTCTCGCCTGCGATGCCAGCCTTACACTCCTGTGGAGTGAGCGCGATAACGCCTACGTCGCCGTCTCCGAGCACGGCTATCCCCCCGAGCAGGCAGAAGCGCTGCGGCTGCTGAAGATTCCTGCCGAATACTTGACCCAGGCGCTTGCCATCTTCCAACGCCATGAGGCCCATACTCAGAGCCTGGAAGCTTATGGCGACCCAGCGATGCAGGCGTTGGCAAAGCAACTCGACATCACAGCGGGGCTTGGTATGGCGCTGCGCCGGGGTAACGACCTGATCGGTATCCATTGTGCTTGCTACCGCGGCCGGCAGGAGCGGTTCACAGCGCAGCAGGAGCGCATCGCGCAGGGCATCGCCCAGCTCGCGTCGATGGCATTGGCCAACGCCCGTCTCATCGAGGAACTGGGACGGGCCAACAAGCTGCGCTCCGAGTTCGTGTCCACCATGTCACACGAGCTGCGCACGCCGCTCAATGTCATCTGCGGGTACAATGAGCTGCTCCTCGATGGGGCGTTCGGTGCAGTCACCCCCGAACAGGCGGAGCCGCTGCGGCGTGTCGGCAAGAGCGCGCACGAGTTGCTCGATCTCATCAACGCAACGCTCGACATGAGTCGTCTGGAGTCTGGACGGCTGCCGGTGCACCTGCAAGAGGTGTGGGTCCCCGACCTGATGCGTGAGATCGAGAGTGAGACACAAGGCTTACAGGCCAAGCCCGGGCTGCGCCTCGCGTGGAACGTGCCTGCACAACTGCCGCGCCTGACCACCGATCGGCTCAAGCTGAAGATGATCCTCAAGAACCTCATCGCCAACGCGATGAAGTTTACCGAAGAGGGCTACGTCATCGTCGGTGTGAAGCGCGACAACGGTCACCTGGAGTTCTGCGTTGCGGACACCGGAATCGGCATGGCTGCGGAGACCCAGCAGGTGATGTTCGAGCCGTTTCGGCAGGCCGACAGTTCGCTCACGCGACGCTACGGCGGGGTGGGCCTCGGTCTCTACATCGTGCGGCGTTTGCTCGACATGCTCGGCGGGAGCATAGCGGTGGAAAGTGAAGTGGGTCGGGGCTCGACCTTCCGCGTGCGGCTGCCGCTGGCGAGTCGACCCGGTGACCAGTAACCAGACAGAGGCCCGAAGACTCGGGTCTCCTATGGGATGGATGAGCTGGTTGGTGAGCTTGACGGCTGTGCGGTTGCCGGCGCGGGCTGTGGTGCGGGCGCGGGAGCTGGTACGGAGGTTTCGGCCGGTCGCACACTAAGTGAGGCGGCAACCAAAGCACCGCCCATGAGCAGCTCGAAGGCTGCGGCCACCCACCCCGGCAAACCCGGGTTGCCGTTGATGTTGACGCCGAGCAAACGTCCGGCGCAGGCGCCCAGCCAGAGCAGGCCGATGAACATCAGGCGCGAGCGCTGCGCCGGCGGGTCCAATGCGCTGAACAGCGTGTAGGCGCCGAGCACGACAAAGAGCCCGCCATAGGTGGCGCGTATCTCACCCATCACCGCGGCAGTGTTGGCGCTGTTCAGAATGGCAAAGCCAAGGATGCCCATGACGCGGTCTGGATACAGCAGCCCCGCCAACCCCAAGGCAGTGGTGATGACACCGGTGGTAATCGCGACTACACGCGGGTTCATAGGTGACTCCTCTCGGCCCGCGTCAGGCGGTGCCTTCGCTCAGTTGGCAGAGACCTAGCACAACTGGCGGCGCCCGAGGAAGCGCACAAGCGCGGCGACCGGATAGGAGAACTTGCCGCGACGTGCCGGTGCCGTGACCGGTTGCGTTCGACGGGCGGGCGCGCTAAGCGCGCTGCATCTCATCTTCTTCCTCAGGAGCAACCACAGCCATGATCGAGTGGAGCGAGCAGCATCTGATGATTCAGGACATGGTCCGCAAGTTCGTGCAGAGCGAAATCATTCCCAACCTCGAGCAACTCGAGCACGGCGATACGCCGCCGTACGCGGTCATGCGCAAGCTGGTGCACACCTTCGGCCTGGCCGAGGCAGCACGCATGCGCTACGAGGCGGAGAAGCGCCGTGCCCTCAACGGCGAGGCCGCGAAGAAGGAGCGCAGCGCCGCCGCCCACGCCGATGCCGTCGCCATGCAGCTCATCCCCATCATCGAGATCTCGAAGTATTGTCCGGGCATGGTCACGGCGATGGGCGTCAGCATGGGGCTGACCGCAGGCGCGATCATGGCGAAGGGCACCTGGGCGCAGAAGGACCGCTGGGCGTTGCCGCTGCTCACCTTGGAGAAGGTCGGTGCCTGGGCGATCACTGAGCCGGGCTCAGGCTCCGACGCATTCGGGGCCATGAAGTCCACGGCGCGGCGCGACGGCGACAACTATGTCCTCAACGGTCAGAAGACCTTCATCACCAACGGGCCGTACGCCGACACCATCGTCTTCATCTGCAAGCTCGACCAAGGCGAGAAAGATGCGCGTGATCGCCAGGTCGTCAGCTTCGTCCTCGACAAAGGCATGGACGGGCTCGTGCAGTCGAAGCCGCTGCGCAAGATGGGCATGCACTCGTCACCGACCGGTGAACTCTTCCTCGATAACGTGCGCTGCGGGCGCGAGCGGCTCATGGGCGAGAGCGAAGCGGCAGGGGGCGGCCGCGAGGGGGCAAAGGCGACGTTCGGCGCCGAACGCTCCGGCATGGTGGCGATGGCCTACGGTATCGTCGAGCGCTGCATCGAGCTGTGCACCGCGTACGCTCGCACGCGCGTGCAGTTCGGCAAGCCGATCGGCGACTTTCAGCTCATCCAGCTGAAGCTGGCGAAGATGGCGGTGGCGCGCATGAACATCCGCAACATGCTGTTCCGCCAGATCGAGCTGGCGGCACACGGCAAGAGCCTGTCGTTCGCCGAAGCCTCAGCCAACAAACTCTACGCCGCGCAGGCGACGATGGAAGTCTGCCTGGAAGCAGTCCAGCTCTTCGGCGGTAACGGCTACATGGCCGAATACCAGGTCGAGCAGCTCTGCCGCGACGCCAAGGTGCTGCAGATCTACGGCGGCACGGACGAGATTCAGACGTCGCAGATCGCGAGATCGATGTTGGCAGGAGAGGCGTGAGAGCGTTGGAGCGGTCGACGTTCTCACTCTGTCACGCTTTACGCTCCCACGTTCCCACGCATTAGATCAGTGAAATTCCCGCTGTAGAACGCCGTCCGTTCGGCAGCGCTGCGGCCGGCAAGCGAGGCGTTGAAGCGCTTCAGCGGGTTACGTCCGCCTTCGACGTGCGGGTAGTCGGACGAGAACATGAACAGCTCTGAGCCGCAGCGCTCGATGAGGCGACCGACGTTTTCCGTTGGGTACGGAGTGATGCGAACTTGCCGGCGGACGTAGTCCGTCGGCCGCATGCTGAGCGCACGCAGGCGGCTTTCGGTGCGGCCGAACGTGTCGACAACGATCTCCATGCGTTCCAGCCACGCTGGCACCCAGACAGCCCCCAGCTCGATGACGCCAACCTTCAAGCGCGGGAATTTCTCCAAGACATGATCGAATATCAGCGCCGCCAGGGCTACTTCGACCCAGTGACTCACCGCCATGTACAACAAGCCGGTGAAGTTCTCGCCGCCGCCGTGGAAGTCGGTCTGGCCCTCCCATCCACTCTCACTGAAGCCTTTGGCGATCTTGCGGGGCGCGTCGTTCTCGACGTGAAACAGAATCGGTACACCACGTTCCTCCGCAAGCGCATAGAGCGGATGCAAGCATGGATGCGTGAGCGAATGCGTTGCCGGTGGAATCGGAGAAATCGTCAGCCCCTTGATGCCGCCGTCGACCGCAAAGCGCGCCTCGGCGACGGCACGTTCCGGGACTTGCAATGGGACGAAGGTCACCGGCAGGAGGCGCTGGTCGTGGGCGCAGAAATCCACCATGGCGCGCGTCAGCGCACGGGCTGCGGCATAGCTGACATCGACGTCTTTCGCGAACTCGGACTGCCCCGGTGCAAAGGTCGAGAAGACGAGTTGTGCCTCGAAACCGAGGAGATCCAGGGCGCGGGTACGATCCTCCCGATGGAAGGCCCCGTAGGCGTCCCAGCTCTTGCGCGTCAGTAGTTCGGCCTCGTAGCCGGCGCGCTCCGCCGGGTCGCCGGCACGGCGCTGGCCGCGCTCGATCATCTGGCGCACGCGCTCCGTGGTTCCCGTGCTGCCGAGGGAGAAGGGGCGGAGGCGATCGCGGAATGGCGGGTCGGCGTATGCGGGCAGCCACTCCGGCGTTTCCATCACATGCGAGTCTGCGTCGTAAAATAGCCGTCCTTCGGCGTAGGGCATGGCGATATTCAACATCAGACCGACGGCCAGATTCAAGGGGAACAGGACAGAGGCAGGAAGAGCGACAGGGAGGGGGAGAGAGCTGTCAGCCTCTTCCTGCCTCGTCACCGGTTGGCAAACGCGCTGGCGCGGCGTTGCGGTCTCCACGCCGGTTTGCGCGCAGACCACCGCGTGCCGCCGTCGAGCACCTTGCCGCGCGCCCTGGCCGGAAGGGTCAGGGGCAGCTCGACAACAAACGATACGCCGCCGCTCGGAGGCTTCTGCACCGAGATGGTTCCCACGTGCGTGTCGACAATCGACTTGCAGATGTAGAGTCCAAGCCCAATTCCCGAACTATCACTTTGTCGAACAAACTTCTGAAAGAGCGTCGACTGGAGGGCCGGCGGCACATCGGGACCGCTGTCCCACACCTCGATCGTGGCGCTGTTGCCGTTGTGTCGGGTTGAGACACGCACGGCACCGCACGCCGGCGAAAACTTCACCGCGTTGCTGAGTAAGTTTGCCACCAGCCGTTCCATCATGTGGTCGTCGACAGGAACGGCCGGCAAGCGCGGGTCGAGATCCAACACCAGCCCAATCTCTTTCGCCTCTGCCTGATGAGCTTGTGCTTCTACGACGCGGCGCACCAGCGCATTGAGATCGGCGGGGGCAGGCCGGAACGTCTGCTGCCCGCTCTCGATCAACTCGGCATCCAACAGATTGCCGACCAGGTTCACCATCTGTCGGGTATTGGCATCGATCCGATGCAGTAAGGCACGCTGGTCAAACGACAGGTTCTCGGGTGCGGAGTCCAGCAGGATGTCGACCAGACCGCTGACCGCGGCCAACGGGTTCTTGAGATCGTGACTTACCGTCGCGGTCATTTCCTGCACGGCGAGCCGTTGCGCTTCGTCTTTGATCCTGGCATGGAACTGCCGCGTCAGCTCGCGCGCCGAGGCCCCGGTGCCCACCCCGAAGAGCACCAGGTAGCCAATGTGCACCATCGCTTCCTCAAGCGATTGACCCCAAGCGTTCGCAGTGAACACAACAACGGTGAGGTAACCCACGGCCGTGCCGAAGCTGGCGAACAGCACCTCGCGTAGTCCGAAACGCATGGCGATCGAGAGCACCGAGAGAAAGTACAGCACGTAGAGGGGGCTGAGCGCTCCGCCCGTGATCAGGATTCCCACGGTGATGAGCCCCCAATCGATGCAGGCACTCACAACGTTCCAGGCAACCAACGACGCGTGGCGAAATGGTTCGAACAGCAACGCCCCCGCCGCATAGATCAGCGCTGCGCTCCACAGCGCCACCATGGCGCCGTGTTCGGACATGGGCGCCGGACTACGCAGGATCTCAAGCCCGGCCAGGAGCACCGCTGCCAGGCGGAGTCGGGCGATCACACCCTCCATGCGCAGCATGTGTTCCCTGTGGAGCGTCGTCATCTGCAGACACGTCCTCTCATTGGGCAAACGTCAGCAAGGCGCGTTCCAGTGGGGTGGCGATTCGGGGGCGCCCAATCGTACCAGAAGTGATCGGAATGCCTGTCGTGATGCTAGCTTTTCTGCGACACACTGGCAGAATCGCAAGGCAGGAACGGCCCTCCAGTAGGCTTGCCCGCTTTGCGAAGGAAAACGGTGAAGCAGCGCAACTGCACGTACGGCCGAGAGGGATCAGGGACCCAAGCGCAAGCGTTCGCGCCCTTCGAGAATCGCGGGTGTGACGAAGCCTTGGCCTTCCGTGGAATTCCACACCGCGCTCGCCGACACGTTGTCACCGCCCGTGAGGAAGCCCGTGATGCCACCAACTTCAGCTGTCGCAATCGTCATGGCGAGGCGGACCGGGAAGTAGACGGTGTTGGTCAATGCAGCCGCCAAGCCGATGCCCGCTGCCTGTGCGGGATGCGGCGTTACCTCTTCGAGGCGGGCGCCTTGCGGAGCCGCCCAAACGGGGAGCGCGCAACTGAGCGCAGCAACGAAAACCACTGTGAACGCGGCGTACTTCATTCTTCTCCTCCTGCGCGTAACAGGTTACGATGTTTAGGCCTCCTTGTCAGCCGCGATTTTTTGAGCTCCGCCCATGTCCGGAGCCGCAATTGTGATGCCCCACCGTTCGTGCTAAGCGGCGCACGCTCAACATGGCCGGCAGCGCAGCGCAGTCACGGTCGTTTCTGACCGTCATCTTTCTCACCGTCTTCATCGACTTGCTGGGATTCGGCATCGTGCTGCCGCTACTGCCTTACTATGCGCGCCAGTTTCACGCTTCGGGCGTCGCCGCGGGGGCGCTGATCGGTGTGTATTCCGCCATGCAGTTTGTCACCGCACCACTGTGGGGACGGTGGTCCGACCGCATCGGCCGGCGTCCGGTCATCCTGGTCAGCCTGGTGGGTTCGACGGTATCGTACCTGCTCTTCGCTGCGGCGAACGGCCTCGGATTGTTGTTCATCTCGCGCATCTTGGCGGGTGTCGCGGGTGCCAGCATCCCGGTGGCGCAGGCCTACATTGCTGACGTTACAACCGAAAGCGAGCGCGCGCACGGCATGGGATTGATCGGTGCGGCGTTCGGGCTGGGCTTTGTGTTCGGACCGGTGATCGGCGGCTTGCTGGCGCACTACGGGCACTATGCCCCCGGTCTGGCCGCCACCGCCATTTGTGGCACCAACCTGATCGTCGCCTTCTGGCGACTACCCGAGTCACTCCCACCAAAGCAGCGCCACGCGCGACCCGCCGCGCATCCCTTGCTGCAGTGGCGCGCCGCTTCCCGACGCCCGCAGATCGCCACGCTTGTCCTGCTGTTCGCTGCAGTGGTCTTCTGCTTTTCGACAATGGAGACGACGTTGTCGCTTCTGTGCGCCACGGCCTACCAATTGAGCGCAGCGCACATCTACTGGCTGTTTGGCTATATGGGGGTCATGACCACTCTGATGCAGGGTGGTATCATCGGCCGGTTGGCACGCCGGACGGACGAGCCGCGTCTTTTGGGTGCGGGTACGGGTTTACTTGCGCTGGGTCTGGCAACGGCACCCTTTGCCCCGCCGTGGCTGCCGCTGCTGAGTGCGCTCGGTGCCATCGCCTTGGGGCAAGGCATCGCCTCACCACTGCTCTCCAGCCTGCTGTCAAAGGCGAGCCCGGGGAAGGAACGCGGTGAGGTGTTGGGCGTATCGCAGTCTCTGGGGGCCCTGGCGCGAATTTTCGGGCCCCTGTGGGGCGGATTGTTGTTCGATCATGCTGGCCCGGCGGGCCCGTACGTTACGACGGCGGCGTTCATGGGCGTGGCGACTGGAGTGGCGTGGTCGCTGGCACCGCGCATCCGCGCCGCAGTATCGGCCACGGCGGCGGAGGTGGCGGCGGCACCTCAGTCGCCTGTTCTCTAGGCCGAAGCTCACCTCCACACGGCGCCCCGCACGCCACGTTGGAAGCCGCAGGGAGCCGACACCGCGGTGCTGGGAACAGCCTTCAGCCGCGCGCTTGCTCGTTGGCGCGGATGAGTCGGAGGACGTCATCGGGCGTCGCCGCGTTGCGCAAGCGCTCGCGGATGCGTGCCGATTGGAGCAGCAACGACAGCGACGACAGGAAGTTCAGGTGCTCGCCGCTCAGGCTGGGCGAGGACAGCACGAGCGCAACGATCGAGATCGGCAGGCCGTCCGCCACGTGATAGACGGCGTGCGGGGAGACGGCGATTGCGGCCACCACTCCATTGATGCCGTCAAGACGGGCATGCGGAATGCTGACTCCGATGTCCACCATGGCGGTGCTGGCCATGGCCTCGCGCTCGTGAACGCGTGCCACCGCGGTCGCTGCCAACCCTTGCGGCAGCCGGGCAGATGCCACCAACCGGTTCACCAAACCTGCGATCGCGTCCTCAAAGGTCTGCCACCCGGGTTCAACGATGATGGCGCCGCTCACCAGTGCGTCACTGACCTGCATCAAGACGCCTCCGCGCGCCCAACCGATCTGTCGGCCGGCGGCTGATCAAGGGTGTTCCGCAGGGGTTCCGGGTTCATCGACGTATATTCATCTTGTTTCGCCGCGCGTCGCAAGTGCCGCCTGCGGAAACTGTCTCCTTTGCCATAGCTGGCGTCCCACGCTATAGATCGTCGCGGCATGTTCACCACCTTCCGCACGCCGCAGAAGCGGCCGCGGCCGATCAGCCCGATCGAGGATGCCATCGCGGACATCAAAGCCGGCAAGATGGTGATCCTCATGGACGACGAGCATCGCGAGAACGAAGGCGATCTCTGCATGGCGGCCGAGAAGGTGACACCGGAAGCCATCAACTTCATGGCCAAATACGGGCGCGGGCTGATCTGCCTGGCGCTCACCGAGAACCGCATCGCCGAGCTCGGACTGGGAATG
This sequence comes from Candidatus Margulisiibacteriota bacterium, assembly GCA_035541735.1. Taxonomy (GTDB): domain Bacteria; phylum Desulfobacterota; class Binatia; order HRBIN30; family HRBIN30; genus DATKMS01. The sequence continues at coordinate 4,112 of DATKMS010000240.1, read as the reverse complement.
ATGGTAGCGGAGAACCGCGCCCCGTTGGGGACCGCGTTCACCGTGTCGATCGATGCGGCACGCGGTATTACCAACGGCATCTCGGCCGCCGACCGTGCCATGACCATCCAAACCGCAATTCGAGAGAACGCCCGGCCTGAAGACCTGGTCGTGCCCGGCCACGTCTTTCCGTTGCGCGCCCGCCGCGGCGGCGTGCTGGTGCGCACCGGACAAACCGAGGGCTCCGTCGATTTGGCACGTCTGGCAGGGCTGAAGCCGGCTGGGGTGATCTGCGAGATCATGAAGGACGACGGCAGCATGGCGCGCCTGCCGGACCTCGAGCGGTTTGCCGCGACTCACGGGTTGAAGATCTATACCGTTGCCGACCTCATCCAGTACCGCTTGCGCTGTGACTCGCTGGTACACCGCGTCGCTGCGGCAAAGATCACCAGCCGCTACGGCGGTGAGTTCCGCATTTTTGTCTATCACACCGACGTCGACGACGGAGAGCACGTGGTGCTCGTCAAGGGGGACCTCAGCGGCGACGAACCGGTGCTGGTGCGCGCCCACGCGGAGTTCTTGCCGGGCGATGTATTCCGCATGGCGGAGCGTGATACGGCCGCACTCCTACATGAGGCGATGACGATCATTGCCAAGGAAGGCAAAGGTGTCGTTCTCTACCTGCGGCGCGAGGGACGTGGAGCAGAGATCGTCCACAGCGGCAGCAAGCGGCGAACGGTGCGAGGGCGATCACGAGCCCCCAGCACCGACCCGACGACGCAGGAGCGCGACTTCCGCGAATACGGCATTGGCGCCCAGATCCTCCGTGACGTCGGCGTCCGCAAGATTCGCTTGCTCAGCAACTTCCCGCGCAACCTGGTGAGCCTGCCCGGCTACGGCCTCGAGATCCTCGAGTGCGTGCCTCTGGCGGTGCGCGCCAAGCCCGCGCGCCGGGCGCCGGCCGGACCCCCGGTGCGCCGTCCACGGCTGCACGCGCACCGACCGTAGGGGCCTCTCTGCCCGGAGGGCGTGCGCCGTGCCAGGTGGTTCAACAACGGAGGCGTCTGGGATGCCTGCCTGAAATGGATACCGCCTGGCTCATGTGGTCGGGTCTCTTCAGCCTCATCGGTGCTGCCCTCTTCATGTATGGCCGCCGCCAGCGCCGCGGTGCGCCCACGCTCGTAGGTGTGGGGCTCATGGTCTATCCCTACTTTGTCGCCACCACCCTCGGAATTGTTGCCATCGGGGCGCTGTTGTTGGCTGGACTCTTCGTGGCTAATCGTTTCGAAGACAGCTTGTGAGGTGAACGGCGTGCCGTCCGTGACGCTCTCGGAGCGATCCTTTCCCGCGACCAATCCTGGCGAGCCCGCCACCGCGGTGCTGCGGTGGGAAGACGAGCGGCGGGTGGCGGCGTTGCTGGCGCGTGCCTTCGTCGACGATCCGCTCGTGATGGCCATCTGCGACGCGCCGGCGCCCCAACGCCTGGAGCGCATGCGGTGGAGCTTCCGCGTCGCCGTGCGCAGTCATTGGCTCGGACGACAACCGGCGTGGACGCTGGTTGATGGTGGCGGCACGCCGCTGGGGGTCGTCTTGGCGACGCGCTCGCGGCTGGCCGTGCACCCGCACTCGGATCTGCTGTTCACCCTCCGCGGCCTGCGCCACATCGGGGCGCGCTTGGCGCTCCGCGGCCTGAAGGCGGCGCAGATCATTGCCTCCCACGCGCCGCCGGAGCCGTTCACCTATCTTCGCACGCTCGGCGTGGATCCCGAGCATCAGCGCCGCGGCCTGGGGTCACGGCTGGTGGAGCAGGTCCTGCGTTCGGCACCGCCGACCTTGCCGGTGTATTTGGAAACGGCAAAGGAGCAGAACGTGCCGTTCTACGTGCGTCACGGCTTTGCCCTTGCGGGGGAGTTCGACTGCCTCGGCGTGCCGGTGTGGCGCCTGCTCCGCTCGGCGCCGGCTGACACTGCTGCAGTTCCGCGATAGAGGAACCCGCGTGCGCTTTGGCCTCAGCATGCCCGTGATTCAGCAGATTCCCGGACGCGTGCAGCCGTGGGAGACGGCTGCCGGCGCGGGCGCGCTCGTGGCGGTGGCGCAGGCGGCGGACCGGCTCGGCTTCAGCCACGTCTCGGTGTGCGACCATGTCGCCATTCCGCAATCGTACGCTGCCTCCGCCGGGACGGTGTGGTACGACGCCGCCGTCACACTCGGGTTTCTCGCAGCGGTGACCACGCGCGTGCGCCTCCTGTCCCATGTGATGGTCGTGCCGTATCGTCATCCGCTGGTGGTCGCCAAAGCGTTTGCCACACTCGACCACTTGTCAGGCGGCCGCGTCATCCTGGGTGCGGGATGCGGCCATCTCAAACCGGAATTCCGCTCTCTTGGAGCGCATTATGAGGAGCGCGGCGCGATCACCGACGAGTATCTGCAAGCGATCGGCGTGGCGTGGGAGAACCCCTGCGCCACGTTCGAAGGCCGTTTCGTGCAATTCCGCGAGGTCACGGTCGCGCCCCGCGCGTCCCAGCAGCCGCGACCACCAATCTGGATCGGCGGCAACTCGCGGGCTGCGGTGCGCCGCGCTGTACGCCACGGCGACGGCTGGATCCCCTGGATGGTGCTGCCAGGTGGGTTTGCCGAGTTGGTGGCGTACGCACATGAGCTGCAAGAGCAGGAGGGCCGCGGCACACCCATGGAATTTGTGGCACCACTCAGTGTCAGCGCCGATGCCGATACCGCCGCGATCACGGCGCAGATCGAGGCATGGCGCACCGCCGGTGCCACATCGTTCCATGTTGGCTTTGTGCACCACAGCCTCGAGCACCTGCTCGAACGCATGCAGTTCTTCGCCACAGGTGCTGGCTTGACGACGTCGTTGTAGCGCAAGGCCGGTCTGCGCTTCTGCGTTCGAACGAAGGTGTTGCCCGCCCTGCCCATTTCCGGTAGAGGTTCAACCGTCCTGCTCCCGTGGGGCTGTAGCTCAGTTGGGAGAGCGCCTGAATGGCATTCAGGAGGTCGACGGTTCGACTCCGTTCAGCTCCACTTCCCTTCATCCTCACGGCGGCACTGGTGAAGGGGAACGAATGGCAACAACATGCCGGTTGGTCGAAGCGAGATGGGTAGTGCCTCAGGTGGCTGTACGCTTTGCAGTCCTGCTGCTGGCACTGTCCGGTGCCCTCCTGCTCGGCAACGGCTGTGCCACGCGGCAGCATGAACCGCTGTCGGCCGAAGAGGAGACGAGCATCGAACGGCCAGCAGTTCCGTTGAGTGAGGAAGCGGGACTGACGGACCGCATCGGCGAGGTCGGCGTGGTGCTCCTGGTGGTGGGGGTGGCTATCGGCCTCATTCTGCTGCCGATTCTGCTGCTATAAGCGGTAGGCCCCCCAAGGGCACCGGTAGGGCGCGGCGAGTAGCTCGCCCGGAGGGAGGCGCCCGGTCGTCACTGCACCCGAAATTTCCAAGTCCTGTCGCAGCATTTCGTTTGACAAACAGTTGGTGTCCGTTAGAAATTAACGCCCTGGCTCCGCTGAATCGACAGGGTACGCAACGAGGGGAAACACCGGAGCGGTGTGCCAATCATCCTAGGGAGTTCTACATGACACGAGGCTTCTGTGCGACGCTGGTAGTCGTGGGCTGCGCAATGCTGCTGCGCACCGTCTGTCTGGCGCAGATCACTTTCGTACCTGGCCCGCAGCGTTCCGTGCCGCCCGGTCCCACGTTCGCTGCTGCTGCCAGGGACCTCGATGGCGACGGGATCGCCGACATGGTCGTCAGCCATACACTCACCGCCAAGATCACGGTCCTCTTCGGGTCGACCGACGGCAGCTTCAAATCGGCGATCACCCGCCAAGTGGGACGCCTGCTGCGCGGCGTGACAACGGCAGACTTCAACGGCGATCACAACGAAGACATTGCAGTGGTCGACGTGGACCTCAGCCGCGTATTCATCCTTGCCGGCGATGGGTCCGGCGGGCTGAACCCGACTGGAAACTTCGTCGTCGCCCGGTCGGGACCATACGGTATCGCCACGGGCAACTTCGACAACAAGAAGGACGCGTCGAAAGACGGCGGCCCGGACATCGTCACCGCCAACGGCAATGCCGACAACATCAGCACGCTATTCAATAAAGGCCGTA
>DATKMS010000239.1:0-7205 GCA_035541735.1 Candidatus Margulisiibacteriota bacterium | reverse complement strand
CAACCGGTCGTGTTGTTGCCGGGTTATGGGGCTGGTGATGGCTCTACTGCCCTGTTGCGCCTATACCTCCGATACCTCGGCTACGACGCTTGCGGCTGGGGGCTTGGGACCAACACGGGGGATGTCCCGGCGTTGATCCCAAAGGCAGCACAGCTCGTTGCGGAGATCGCCGCAGAAACCCGCCAGCCAGTTCGGTTGATCGGGTGGAGTCTGGGCGGATACCTGGCGCGGGAAGCGGCCCGCGAGCGACCGACTGCAGTGTCGCGCGTCATCACGCTCGGCAGTCCGGTGATCGGCGGCCCAAAGTATACCGCGGTGGCCGATGTCTATCGGCGCCAGGGCTACGATCTCGACGCGATCGAGGCGGGCGTCGCGGATCGCGAGCGCATTCCACTCCAGGTCCCCGTCACCGCGATCTACTCCAAGACGGATGGCGTTGTGGCGTGGAGGGCCTGCATTGACTCGCAGAACCGGAACATTGAGCACGTCGAGGTGCGCACCACACACCTCGGTCTCGGCTTCGCGCCGGACGTCTATCGAGTCATCGCTCAGCGCCTGGCCGCATCGTCACTCGCCCGCTAGCACCTGCGGGCGGCCGCCTTTCTTGCGCCCGCGCTTGTCGAGCGCGGAGAGTATGGCCTCGGCCGACGGGTGATCGCCGGCTTCTGCGCTGATGTAGGAGAAGTCGACCCGGTTTCCGGGCCGGATGATGAACACACCGCCCTGCTGCCAGGGGTCGCCCATGGTCGCTCCTTGGCGCTTCCCCTCTCCGAACGCACGCAGCCCGCGGAGGATGACACCGGGGCTGAGCGAGCTGCGCAGGCCGCGCTTGAGACCGGCGGCCGCGTAGGCCTGCAACTCGGGATCGACGTAGAGGGGTGATTCCACATGCTCGGTTTCACGGAAATCGATCGCATGCTGCGGCTGACCATTGCCGACGATGATCAGCTCGGCGCCGCGGCGGCGGATGTCTGGAAGTGCGTCACGCAACTGCGCGACCTGTTGGCGGCAGAAGATTCAACCAAAGTGGCGGATGAATGCGAGGACCACCGTCTGGTCGCGCCACAGATCGCCGAGCCGGACAGCGTGGCCGTCCGGATCCAGCACGTTGATGTTCTCGAGACGTTTCGCCACGTTCATTGGTGCAGCTCCCTTCATTCGACTGCGGGACCGCGATCAGGCGCTGCGATACGCACCAGTTCGGTCTCGATGGTATTCAGGTCACCCGCCACCCAGCCACGAAAACGCTTGACGGCAGCGGCCGCCCGGCGCGCATCGGCGCCGCCGAGCCACAGCTCAGTATCCGCCGGCAACGCCGTCTGGATTGCTTTAATTTCTCGTACCGCCTGGGCATGGTTCTCGCTGGCCACGACGCTCAGGCCGAGGACCCTGGCCCGCCTGTGCTTGGCTGCCTCCACGATTTCCACCGCCGGCAGGTCGACGCCGAGGTTCACGACGTTCACGCCGGCATCGAGCGCCAGCAACGCAACCAGCAGCACCCCGATTTCATGCCGCTCCCCCGCCGGCGTCGTGAGCAACAGCGGCTGGCCCGCCTGGACGCGGCGCTGTATCAACCCGCCGAGCAGGTTGCGCAACGTCACCGTCAGCAGATGCTCCGCCGCCATCGGGAGCTTACCTTCAGCCCACTGCGTTCCGGCCCGATGCACGAGTGGCACGGCGACCTCGTGCGCAAAGCTCCTCGCTCCCAGCCCGACCACCGCATCACCGAGCAAACGGGTCACTGCTGTATCATCGAAGTGCTCCAGTCGCTCCAGGATCTGCTCCACAAAATGCTCACGCGATGGGATCGTTTGCGGGCTGCCCAGCTCCTGTCCGTTGGGCGACCTCTGGGCCACCAGCTTCTCCAACTCCGCTGGTCGCAAGGCGGCGACATCCCCGATGGCTCTTCCGCCACCCACCGCCCGCGCCAATAACCGCAGGTGCGCAACGTCGCCTGCCGTGTAGAGTCGCGCACCCCGTGCGCCGCGGATAGGAGCGACGACCTGGTAGCGCTTCTCCCAGGCGCGGATGAGATCCGGGGTGAGGCCCGTCATCGCTGCCACGGTACGCAACGGGTACGCATCATGGGTCTTGATCACTTTGAGCTGTGGAGTGTGCTTCATACCGTCATGCATTTTTTCAACCCGCTGCTGCGAGTTCGCTGTCGGAGTGGCCTTCGAATCCTATTGAGATCGTCCAATGACAATCGCTGCGCATACATACCGCCGGATGACACGAAGATGACGCGCGCGCCGGTGGCCGCCGCGAGTTTGGCCTGCAGGAGGTGCGTGAGCAGGAACGGGCCGATCACGTTCGTCGCCAGTGTCAGCTCCAAACCCTCGGGGCTCTCCTGCCGAGTGGCGGGAAGCACGCCCGCGTTGTGGATCAGCACATCGACACGCGCTGGCGCAAACCGCTCGACGAATGCACGGACCGCCGCAAGATGCGACACGTCGACCACCTCGAGATGCACGCGCCGGTTCCCGGTCGCTTTGCGGATGGATGCCACCGCCTCTTCGCCACGCCCACGATCGCGACATAGGAGCCAAACCTCGGCGCCACGGGCGGCAAGTGCGGTGGCGGCCGCCCGGGCAATACCCGAGTTGGCACCGGTAACTACACACACACGACCGGTGAGATCGACGTCGGGATCGCCAGGGCGGAAGTTGCGCGCATGACGGAGGAAACCGCTGCGGTCGAACGAAAACAGAATCGACCGGTCGAGGACCGCATCGAGGATCGTGCCCATCATCGGATGCTCGCCGTTGGCCGCCGCGCCAATGGGTCGGGTGTCATACGTGGTTCCGCAGCATCAACTCTTTGGGGTGTGGTTCGAGATACGTCTGGGCCTGCAAGTAGGCAATCGCGAACTGCCGCACGTAGTGCCGCACCAACGTAAGCGGCACCACCAGTGGCAGCATCCCGCGCCCATAATCGGCGATGATCTCAACCAGCTCCTGCCGCGCCGCGCTGTCGAGCTGATCGGTGAAGTAGCCGAGGATGTGCTGCAACACGTTCACGTGCCGCTTGGGCGTGGCCATCACCTCGAGGGCGCTCATGAACTGTTCCTCGTACGATCCGCGCAGCGCCGGCCGCGCCAGCCCTTTCGCGCCCGCCACCAGGCGTCCCAGCTCGGAATAAGCGCGTGGCGAGTGCGCCATGAGCTGCAGTTTGTGTGCGGTGTGGAAAGCCACCAGGCGGCCGATGGTCCAGCGGCCGCCGAACAGCGAACGCAGGCGCCGATAGGCGAACACCCGTTCGACGAAGTTCTCGCGCAGGTGCGGGTCATTCAGGCGGCCCTCTTCCTCCACCGGGAGGTGCGGGAAGGCCTGCAGTAAGGCCTCGGCGAACAGCCCACGCCCACTTTGCACTGGGCCGCTGCTTCCGTAGACTTTCACCCGCTCCATGCCGCAGCTCGGGGAGCCCTTCTTGAGTACGTACCCGCAGAGCTCACGTGCGGCGAGCCCGGCAACCCGCTTCGCCGCATAGCGGCGCATGGCGTCGGTGTGATCAATGCCGGTTTTGTTTGTAAACAGCCGGACCTCATCCTCGACACGGCGCAGACGCATCGATTCCCGCGGCACACCGAGCCCGGCCTCGACTTCCGGACATACGGGCACCCATTCAACGTAGCGGCCGAACGTCTCCACCAGGAACGGGTCGCGTTTGTGTCCTCCATCGAAACGGACGTGCTCTCCCAGCAAGCAGGTGGAAACGCCGATGCGGATCGCCGCATCCGGCGGGCTCTCCACATCCGTGCTCGGCCTGCCGTGCGTTGATTGTTCCGCGGCGCTCATGTGCTCCGCTCCTCTCCGAGAACCTGCATCCGTTCGATGTACGCCGTGCTGTCGAATTTCCGTGACGTGCTGGCGTACGACATGTAGCGGATCGTGCCGTAGATGGGTCGCTCGGGGCCCCAGGCGCGATCGTGTTTGCCGGCGATGCCCCACGCAACGCCGGCGTAGCCGTTCGGATCGCGGCCGTCGAGCTCGTAGCGATCATTCAATGTCACTGCGATCTCGTATGCCGCTTCCGGCGATTCACTCCATTCCAAAATCTTCTTCGCCCAGTACATTCGCAGGTAACCGTGCATCCAGCCAGTGCACACCATCTGCCGCTGCGCCGCGTTCCAGAGCGCATCGTGCGTTTCTGCCTGTTCGAGCTGCCGCGGTGTGTAGCGATAGGGCCGCGGGTCGCTCCGGTGCGCGGCGAGGGTGCGCACCGCCCACGGCTCGGCGCTACTGAGGCGATCATACGCCGGGTTGTAGCGGACGAAGTTCACCGCCAACTCACGCCGGACGATCAACTCTTCGAGGAAGGCCTCGCGGTCACGTGCAGGGGCGTCAGCATTGCGGACGGCGCGCGCCACGGTGTGCGGCCCGATGTGTCCGAAATGCAGATAGGGCGACAACTGGCTGGTGGCGTCGAGCTCGGGATGGTTGCGGCGCTCGGCGTAGCCGGTCAAGCGCTCGGCGACAAAGCGGCGCAATGCCTGGCGTGCAGCGTGGCTGCCGCCCCGAGAGGTCGCCACTGGTCCCACCGAGCGGTCGATGCGGAATCCGTCCAGCAGACTCAGGTCCGGACGCAGGGTCTGCAAGCCTCGCGGCTGCGTCCACGTGTGGCGCGGTACATGACGACTGATGGGGTGCAGAAACACCGGCAGCCGGGCGTGAACGCGCGGACGCATCGTGCGTGCCGCGTATTGTTCCTTCTGCAAGAGCCGCGACGGGACGACGACGTCCGCGTCGACCGTCCAGAACGGAACGCACAGTTGGGCGGCGAGCCGCTGCTTGGCTTGCTCGGCTCGCCGCAGCGGATTCTCGTCGCCGATGACGAGCGCCGGCCGCACCTCGTCGCAGAACCGCAGGACGTTGTGATCGGGCGACCTGCGCAGCACAAAGCCGATGCCGCGCCGGGCGAGGTCCTCGGCCACATCGCGCAGGCCCTGCACCATGAAATGATAGTGACGCAAATTTGCCCCGGCGGCGCCTGCCACCAGGGCAAAGTAGACCACCACCGGCTTGCCGAGGGCGTTGGCCGCCACGATCGCCGTTTCGAGGGCCGGGTTGTCGAGGACCCGCTGCGCGCGCTGCATCCAGTACACCACGGCCGTTCCGTCGTACGCCAGTTGACCACTGCACCGCACGGTCACGCGCGGGTCCGTGCTCAGCTGCTCTATGTCCATGCGGCTCATCGCTCCGGTCGAGCGGCGGCACGCCGTCCGCTGCAACCGGTTGTTGACTGATCGTTTTCTTGTCGCCTTCCCGGAAGCCCTCAAAAGCGTTTGGGCGAAGATCAGGCGAGGTCGAAGCGATCGAGGTTCATGACCTTGCTCCATGCTGCGACGAAGTCTCGTGCGAACTTCTCTCGTGCGTCGTCCTGCGCATAGACTTCGGCCAGGGCCCGCAGTTGCGAGTTGGAGCCGAACACCAGATCGACACGGGTGCCTGTCCATTTCAGCTGGCCGGTCTTGCGATCATGTCCTTCGAATATCTGCCCGGCATCGGACGTGGGCTTCCACACAGTGCCCATGTCGAGCAGGTTGACGAAGAAGTCGTTGCTGAGGACTCCGACCCGTGATGTCAACACGCCGTGTGTTGCGCCGCCGACATTGCCACCCAGCACGCGCAGGCCGCCGACGAGCACCGTCATCTCCGGTGCACTCAAGGTGAGGAGCTGCGCCTTGTCCACCAGCATTTCCTCCGTCGGCACGGTGCAGGCCTTCTTCTGGTAATTGCGGAAACCATCGGCCTGGGGTTCCAGCACCGCGAAGGATTCCACATCGGTTTGGTCTTGCGAAGCGTCACTGCGCCCCGGTGTAAAGGGCACCTCGACGGCGTACCCACCAGCCTTGGCCGCGGCTTCAACGCCCGCACAGCCGGCGAGCACGATGAGATCCGCCATGGAAACTCTCTTGCCGCCTTTCTGGGCGCTGTTGAAGGTCTGCTGGATTCTTTCCAGTGCGCCCAGCACCTTCCGAAGTTGCGCCGGCTGGTTGGCTTCCCAGTCCTTTTGCGGTGCCAGGCGAATGCGCGCGCCGTTGGCACCCCCGCGCTTGTCGGAACCGCGGAAAGTAGAAGCCGAGGCCCAGGCGGTGAAGATCAATTCCGCCACCGACAAGCCGGAGGCGAGCACCTTGGCCTTGAGGTCGGCGATGTCCTTCGCATCAATCAAGGGATGATTGACGGCAGGGATCGGGTCTTGCCAGATCAGGTCTTCCGCTGGCACTTCAGGGCCCAGGTAGCGGACCTTCGGTCCCATATCGCGGTGGGTCAGCTTGAACCAGGCGCGGGCGAAGGCATCGGCGAAAGCCTTCGGATTCTTGTGGAAGCGGCGAGAGATGGGTTCGTAGATCGGGTCGAAGCGCAGCGAAAGGTCGGCGGTGGTCATCATGGGCCGGTGCTGCTTCGAGGGGTCGTGGGCGTCCGCAATCATGTGCTCCGCTTTGACGTCTTTGGCGAGCCATTGCCAGGCGCCGGCCGGGCTCTTCACCAGCTCCCATTCATAGCCGAACAGCATGTCGAAGTAGCCGTTGTCCCATTTGGTAGGGTTGGGTTTCCAAGCGCCTTCAATGCCACTGGTGGTGGTGTGCGCGCCCTTTCCGGTACCGAACCGGTTGATCCAGCCGAGGCCCTGCGCTTCCAAGGGAGCTGCTTCCGGTTCCGGCCCCACCAACTTTGGGTCACCTGCGCCGTGGGCCTTGCCGAACGTGTGTCCGCCGGCGACGAGCGCGACAGTCTCTTCGTCGTTCATGGCCATGCGGGCAAAGGTTTCGCGCACATCGCGGCCCGAGGCCACAGGGTCGGGATTGCCGTTCGGACCCTCCGGGTTGACATAGATGAGTCCCATCTGTACGGCGGCCAGGGGGTGAGCCAGTTGGCGGTCACCGCTGTAGCGTTGGTCGCCCAGCCAGGTATCCTCGTTGCCCCAGTTGATGTCTTCTTCGGGCTGCCAGATGTCCACACGGCCGCCGCCGAAACCGAAAGTTTTGAAGCCCATGGATTCGAGGGCGCAGTTGCCGGCCAGGATCATGAGGTCAGCCCAGGAGATTTTGTTGCCGTACTTTTTCTTGATGGGCCAGAGCAGGCGGCGCGCCTTGTCCAGGTTGCCGTTGTCGGGCCAGCTGTTGATCGGTGCGAACCGCTGGTTGCCGGTGCCACCGCCGCCGCGGCCGTCAGAGGTGCGGTAGGTGCCGGCACTGTGCC
>DATKMS010000238.1:0-15391 GCA_035541735.1 Candidatus Margulisiibacteriota bacterium | reverse complement strand
CGGCCAACGTGACCGAGAAGCGCCCGTGCAGCGCCGGCTTGATGGCGTTCAGATGCAAGTCCTGCGTCGCGTGCCCCTGACTGCCGACCGTTTCTACCGCCTGCTTGGTTGCCTCATCCCAGAGGTAGAAGATGTCGTCCTTGCCCTTGGCCTGGACGTCGCTCTGCCGCAGGTAGCGTTTGGTATCGTCGCGGATGAGGAACGGCAAATCCGTTTGCTCCTGCACGTACTCTGCCTTGAACAGATTCTCGCTGATGATGACCTGTGCCATGGCGAGGCCGAGCGCCGCGTCGGTGCCCATGCGCGGGTTTACCCACAGATCGGCGTGGATGGAGCTGGCGTTGTAGTCGGGGGCGATCGACACGACGGTGGCGCCGCGATAGCGCGCCTCCCACATGAAGTGGACGTCGGGGATGCGCGTGTACACCGGGTTGGCGATCCAGATCAGCATGTAGTCGGCGTTGAACCAGTCGTCGGAGGTGCCGTCGGCGTTGAAGTTGCCCCACGTCTGAATGCAGCCCATGGGCAGGTCGCCGACGCCCGCCCACGAATCCATCACCGTCGCGCCGAGCAAGCCGAAGAAGCGCATCTCGGCACTGGTGCCGGTCCCGAAGTCGATGTTGGTTGTACCGTGGTCGTAGACGACGCAATCGGGCCCGTGTTTCAGCGCCACGTCGAGCAACGTGTCGGCCACCTGCGTCAAGGCCTCATCCCAGCTCTGCCGCTGCCATTGTCCCGAGCCGCGCTCGCCCTTGCGGCGCAGCGGATACTTCAAGCGCGACGGCTCGTACATCAGCTGGCTGTAGCAACCGCCCTTCTGGCAGCCGCGCGGATTCATGTCCGGCACGCTCGCGTGGCTCGGCTTGTAGAGCGTGTTCTGTTCCTCGCGCCAGACGATGCCGTCCTTCACGTAGAGGTTCCACGAGCACGCGGCGATGCAGTTGGTGCGGATATGCGTGCTTTTGGCGATCTTGTCCCAGGTCCACTTCTGCCGGAACACGTCTTCCCACTGGCGATACGTGGGGAGTGGGACGTTCGCTAGCGTTGCTGGTGCGGTCTGACCGTACGCCCCGAGTGCGAACTCGAGATTGCTCAGGGTCAGGGTTGCGGCGGTTGCTCCGGCGGTCTGCAGAAACCTTCGACGAGTCAGTTCCAACATCGGATCACCCCCAATTTGCCGAGGAGAGCCTACCGAACGGTAGGCAGGACGAGCATGACCATTCGGGGCGGGTGGAGCTGACGATTGTCACTAATCTCGAGGTCACAGGATGCGCACGCGACGCAGCGCGTTCAAGTCAGAACCTGGCTCGGCGCCGAAGAAGACGCCGAGATCCAACGCCCTATGATCCGCATCATACTGATTGAGCGGTGCTCATTGCTAAACGGAATGCCATGGACCTTCCAAACCGGACGACAGGAGGGCTGCCCGATGCACGCGTTGCGCGTTCCGTTCGCTGCCACCTTGGTCGTTGCAGTGTGGCTACAGAGCGCTGCCGCGACTGACGAGTTTGTCCTGCGCGATCACCTGACCCTGTCGGCATCGGATCGTGTGCGTGGAGAGTTTGTGTCGTGGTTCGACCCGGCCGGACCGAAGTCCAACAACAACTACAACTTCTTTGCAAACCGGCTGCGTGTCGGCACGACGTTGAGTTTCCCGAGCGTCGAGTTCGTCGTCGAGGGCCAGGACACCGAAATGGTCAATCTACCGGGTGCCGATGCGATCAACACGGGACCCGGGACGAAGGGCCTCGGGACGCTTGGTCCGGGTGCCATCTACTACGCGAACACCATGACACGGGACCAGGGGGAAGTGTTTCTGCATCTTGGCTACGCCACCGTGCGGGACTTCGGCCTCCCCGGCGTGTCGGCGCGCGTCGGCCGCTTTGGATACAACAACGGCCTCGAGAAGCTCGCGAAGGATGCGTCGCTGCTGTGGTTGCAGCGCTGGCGCATTTCGCAGCGCCTGATCGGCAACTTCGACTACACCAACGTCGGCCGCAGCTTCGACGGCGCGCAGGCGATCTACGACCGCGGGCCGTTCAATCTGACGCTCATGGCGAGTCACCCCACGGCCGGCGGCTACAACGTCAACGCCAACCACGAAATCAGCGATATCGACCTGGTCTCCGGCACGGCGTCACTGGTCGAGCCGGAAGGCCTTCAGCCGACGCTGGCGCAGTTCTTCTACATGTACTACGGCGATGGCCGGAACCTGGTTCCTACCGACAACCGCCCGCTGAATCCGCCGCCGGGCCAGACCTGCAGCTCGGGTAACAACAGTTACCTCGTGCGCAGCTGCGATCACAAAGACATCGAGATGAGCACATTTGGTGCAGATGTCGTGCACCTCGTCGACGTCGGTCCCGGCAAGCTGGACCTCCTCGGCTGGATCGCCGGACAGTTCGGCGACTGGCAGTCGCTGCACCATACGGGCTGGGCCTACGATCTGGAGGCCGGGTACCAACTGCCGGACGTTGCGCTCAAACCCTGGCTGCGCTTCGTGTTCGCGCGCGCCTCGGGCGACAAGAACGCAGCCGATCACGATCACAACACGTTCTTTCAGATGATTCCGACGGCGCGCATCTACGCGCTGTTCCCCTACTTCAACATGATGAACAACCAGGACATGTTCCTGCAGGGAATCGTACGGCCGCTGCCCGGTCTGTCGGCCGCGGTGACCGGCCACTGGCTGCAGGTCACGCAAGACACTGACCTGTGGTACGCCGGCGGCGGTGCAACCAGCAGCACGTTCTTCGGCTACTCCGGTATCAACCCGAAGGGCCGCCTCAACCTCAGCTATCTGACTGATTTCGAGATCACCTACGCCGTCAACAAGCACCTCACGCTGTACAGCTACTATGGCCGCGCCATTGGGCAAGGCGCCGTGTCGGCAAACTTTGCCGGCAACAACGCCGACTACGGTTACCTCGAGGCGACGGTGTCGTTCTAGGTGAGGGGCGACGGATGGCGATGGCAGATTCAAGCCTGGCGAGCGCGAGACCGGCGCCCCTTTCAGTTGAAGTGCCGGGTGAGGGGTACCACCGCCAACTCATTGCCTGTCAAGTTGCCTGTCCCGTGCACACCGATGCGCGCGGCTATGTGCGTGCGATCGCCGCCGGGCGCTTCGAGGAGGCCTATCTCATTGCGCGCGGACCGAATCCGTTCGCTTCGATCTGCGGGCGCATCTGCGGCGCGCCGTGTGAAGCGGCCTGCCGCCGCGGGCGCATACCGCGGGTCGACGATCACGGTCACTTCGTCGGCGTCGACCGGCCGCTCGCGATCCGCGCACTGAAACGCTTCGCCTGTGAACAGGCCGGGGTTGAGGCGCGGCCGCCTGACAGTGTGCTCGATGCCGTGCGCAGCTTTGTACCCAACGTGGCTGCGGACGCCGAGGAGATGGCCGCGCTGCTGCGCGCCTACGCGCGCGGCGGGTTCGCACCGGCGCGCGGGCAGCCGATCGCGATCATCGGCGCCGGACCCGCCGGCCTGTCGGCGGCGCATGATCTCGCCTTGATGGGATTCAAGCCCGTGGTTTTCGACAGCGAACCGGTTGCTGCCGGCATGCTCGCCGTCGGCGTACCCGAGTACCGCCTGCCGCGCGAACTGATCAAGCGCGAAGTGGCGGTGATCGAGGCGCTCGGCGCCGAGATCCGCACCGGCGTCACCGTCGGCAGGGACGTCAGCTTTGAGACGCTCCGCCGTGAGCACGCCGCGGTCATCCTCGCCGTCGGTGCCAAGCGCTCGCGGGCCCTTGGTCTGCCGGGCGAACGCGGGCCACGCGTCTACGGCGGTGTCGATCTGCTGCGCGCCGTCGCCGTGGGCGAACCCATCGACTTGGGACACGACGTCGTGGTCATCGGCGGGGGCAACGTCGCCTACGATGTGGCGCGCACGGTCGTCCGCCAAGCGGCGTACGACGCGGCGCGCACGGCCGCCCGCCTGCCGGGCACACGGCGCGTGCGCCTCGTCTCACTGGAAACGCTGGAAGAGATGCCGGCGGACACCGTCGAGATTCGTGAGGGTGACGAGGAGGGCGTTGAGCGCATGAACGGCTGGGGGCCGGTCGAAATCCAGCGCGACGCCGGCGGCAACGTCAGTGCGGCTCTCTTCCGCCGCTGCACCCGCGTCTACGACGCGCAGCGGCGCTTCAGCCCGATCTTCGACGATGCCCAACGCCAAACCGTCGTGTGCGATACGGTGTTGATTGCGGCCGGGCAGACCACCGATCTCAGCTTCTTGAAAGCAGGCGGCACCGACGTCGAAGAGTTCCGTCCCGGATGGCCGCAGGTCGACGCCGACACCCTTGCCACGACGGCTGAAGGGATTTTCGTCGCCGGCGACCTGGCCCACGGGACGCGCCTGCTGATTGACGCCGTGGCGTCGGGAAAGAAGGCGGCGCGCTCCGTGTACCGCTACGTCACCGGCGACGTCATCCGGCCCGCAGCCGTCGCAGCGCACATTCCGCTCGCCCGCTACCGCCGCGAGTTCAACTATGAAGCGCTCCGCCGCGTCGAGCTGCCGACGCGGCCGGCAAGCGAACGCTTGACGAGCCCCAGCGCAGTGGTCGAGCTCGGCTACACGGAAGCGCAAGCGCGTCGCGAGGCGTCACGCTGCTTGGATTGTGGTGTCACCCCGGTCTTCGACGGCATGCGCTGCGTGCTCTGCGGTGGCTGCGTCGATGTCTGTCCGACGTCGTGCCTGAAGCTGGTGTCGCTCGACGCGATCGCACCGAGTGCAGCGGTGGACACTGCGATCGCGCGCACCCTCGGCGCCGACGCCGACCGTGCCGACAACGCCGCCATCTTGAAGGATGAAGACCGCTGCATTCGCTGCGCGCTCTGTGCGATGCGCTGCCCCGTCGAGGCGATCACGATGGAGCGCGTGCAGTACACCACCGTGTGGAGTCACGCATGACGACAACCCCTGCAACAGCTGGCGCGGGAACCCGCTCGCGCCTGGAACCGGAGCCGCTGCCCCGCCGTGACTTCTTGGGACTGGCGGCGATGTGGTCGGCCTTCGTCGCGCTCACCTTCGCGTTCATCGGCGTGATGCGGCTGCCGCGGGCGGCCGTGGTGCCGGTGCCGTCACGCAAGTTCAAGGTCCTGCTGCCGGAGACCCTGGTGGCGGGGGAGGCCTGGTTGCCGCCGGGTCGATCGGTGGCGATCTTCCGCGACAGCGACGGCGTCTTCGCCATCTCCCGCGTCTGCACGCACCTGGGCTGTCTGGTCAAATCGGAAGCCGACGGCTTTCACTGCCCGTGCCACGGCTCGCGCTTCGCACCCAACGGGTCGGTGGTGAAGGGGCCGGCACCGAAAGCGCTGCCGTGGCTGTCGGTGTCGCGTGTCGGTCCAGGGACCTACCTCATCGATGAGGCGAAGGTGGTCCCGGCGGGGACCAAGGAGGCCGCATGAGCGCCGCGAATCAATCGGCTCCGGCGATGCGGCGGTTCGTCGAGAATCTGCGTGACGCTCCCGGACACTTCGCCGCCAGCCTGCTGCGCAGCGGTCGCCCGACGACCGACCGCAGCCGTTCGTCGTTCGTCTTCGGCAATCTCTTCCTGCATCTGCATTCCGTACGCGTGCACCGCTGGACCCTGCGCTGGGCGACGACGTGGGGCCTCGGCATCATGGCGGCGTCGGGCTTTCTGCTGACGCTGGCTACCGGGATTCTGCTGATGTTCTACTACAAGCCGTATCCCGACGTGGCCTACGAGTCGATCAAGGACATCCACTTCGTCGTGCCCACCGGGCAGTTCATCCGCAACATCCATCGCTGGGCGGCGCAACTCATGGTCGTCGCCGTGCTCCTGCACATGGCGCGCGTCTTCTACACCGCCGCGTATCGGGCGCCACGTGAGTACAACTGGGTCATCGGCATGGGACTGCTCGTGGTCACCCTCGGCTTGTCGTTCACGGGCTACTTGCTGCCGTGGGATCAGCTGGCGTACTGGGCGATCACCATCGGCGCCAACATCGCCCAGTCGCCGCGCGAGATCACCGACGCGTTGGGCCTGACGCGCTACTTCGATCCGGGCGGCTTGCAGAAGTTCATCCTGCTGGGGTCGGAGGAGATCGGTGAGGAAGCGCTCATCCGCTTCTACCTGCTGCACGTGATGATTCTGCCGCTCGCGCTGGCGGGGCTGCTGGGCGTGCACTTCTGGCGCATCCGCAAGGATGGTGGCATGGCGCGTCCGGCCGACGCGGACGAGCGGCTCGGCCCGATCGATCCGCAGACCTATCCGGTGTTCACCGAGGCGCCGGCGAAGACCTATCACCTTGCCGCGGTGGTGCGCGGACGGACGCCGCAGGTGGGGCGCGGGCCGGAGAAGACGCTGCCGGCGATGCCGCATCTCTTCTACGCCGAAGCAGGCGTGTTGATGCTGACGATCTTCCTCTGTCTGGCATTGTCGCTGATCTCCGACGCACCGCTGAAGGAGCACGCCAATCCGGCGGTGCCGGAGAACCCGGCGAAGGCGCCGTGGTACTTTCTCGGGCTGCAGGAGTTGGTGTCGTACTCCGCGTTCATGGGCGGCATCGGTATCCCGACGATTGTGATTTTCGGCCTGCTGCTGATTCCCTATCTCGATCGGGAGTCGGACGGCACCGGCGAGTGGTGCGGCGGGCCCGGTGGGCTGCGCTTGGTCGCGTGGTCCGTGCTCTTCGGCTTGGGCGCGGTGCTCGCCGTCGAGGTCTTCGCCATCAACTACGGCTGGATCCGCGAATGGTGGCCCGCGGCGCCGCAGCTGCTCATTACCTTCATCAATCCGGGCACGGTGCTGACGGCAATCTACGGTGTGTACTCCGTGTGGTTGGTGCGGCGTTACGACTCCACGCGCGCCGGAGCCCTCGGCCTGTTCACCTGCTTCCTCTGCGGCTTCCTGGTGCTCACCATTGTGGGCACGCATTTCCGCGGGCCGAACTGGGACTTCTACTGGTCCCCTTCGCAATGGCCGGTGCATTGATGATGGACTGCGCCGATAGATTCCGCTCCGAACTCTTCTTCCTCCCTTTGAAGAAGGGAGGTCAGGGGGGATGTGCGGCGCTTCGAGGTCACGTGCGGCGGCTCAAATCTCCGTTAGTCCCCCTTTTTCAAAGGGGGAGATCGGAAAATGCGGAGGGAGAGCAACCTGAAGGCAGGCCGTCGCGATGAACATCCGCGCGAACAAGCTGCTCTTGCTCGGTGCCAGTCTCGCGACGCTGGCGCTGCTGCTCGTCGCTGCCTTCCGCGAGAACTACTGGCGCGAGTGGCGCCGCGTACAGCGGGCCTATCGGGCCGAGCTGCCGGCGCAGCAGGCCGCCGACTTCGATGTGCAGCTGCGGCAGGTGTACGCGCCGGCGCTGCACGCGACCGACCGTTGCATCAGCTGCCATGTCGGCATGGCGCCGGGCGAGACGGGCATCAAAGGCAAGGCCGAATTCGCAAGTCATCCCGACGTCGGCCACGATCCGCTGCAAATCGGTTGCGTGGTGTGTCACGGCGGCCAGGGGCGCGCGACGGACAAGGCCGACGCGCACGGCACCGCACCGCATTGGCCGGAGCCCTTGCTCCCGCAACGCTACGCCTACGCCGGCTGCGGCAGTTGCCACACGCACCTGGCGGTGCCGAATCTGACACAAGTGGCCCGTGGGCGCACGCTCTTCGAGCGCTACGACTGCTTCGCCTGTCACAGCCTCGACAAGCGCGGCGGCACGCTGCGTCCCTTCGGCGCGCAGGGAGTTGCCGGCCCCGACCTCTCGCGCGCCGGCGGCGCGGGCTTCGATCGGCAATGGTATGAGAAGCACCTCGCTCACCGCGACGCAGCGAAGGACGGGCCCTGGCGCAGCGCATTCGGTGAGGTGCCCACGGCAGACCGCGACGCGCTGGAGGTCTTCCTGTTGTCGCGTGTCGGCGCGCCGGGACTCGTGGAAGCGAAAGCCGTGTTCCATTCCCTGGGCTGCCGCGGCTGCCACAAGGTTGGTGGCGTCGGTGGCGATGACGGCCCCGACCTCACCCGCGAGGGAGAGAAGGACCCGCAGCGACTCGACTACTCGCGCGTCCCCGGCGACAAGAACCTCGCGAGCTGGCTGGGCGAGCACTTCCGCGCCCCGGCGCAGGTGGTGCCCGGCTCGCAGATGCCGGTGCTCGGCTTGACCAACGAGCAGATCGACGCACTCACCCTCTACCTGCTGTCACTGCGGCGCAGCGACTATCCGGAGGCCTTCTGGCCGAAGGATCGCATCCGCGCCGAGCGCTTCGCGGAGCGCGAGTTTACTACCGACGGTGCGACACTCTTCGGCACCTTCTGCGCCGCCTGTCATGGCCCCAACGGTGAAGGCATGCGCTATCCGGGCCTGACGGCCTTCCCGGCGATCGGCAATCCGGACTTTCTCGCGGTCGCGTCGGATCGTTTCCTCGCTGCCACCGTGACGCACGGGCGTCCGGGCCGGCGCATGCCGGCCTGGGGGGAAAAGGAAGGCGGGATGCGGCCGGCCGAGATCAACGCTGTCGTGGCGCACGTGCGCTCGTTCGGCAACGGCATCCCGTCGCCGCCAGAAGACGAGCCGCGTCGTTGGGTGAAAGGTGACCCGAAAGCCGGTGCGGCGCTGTTTGCCGATACCTGCGCGTCGTGCCACGGCGCGCACGGCGAAGGCAAAGAAGGGCCGGCGCTGCACAACCAGGGCCTGCTGTCGAACGCCACCGACCGCTACCTGGTCGAGACCATCCACCGCGGCCGCCGCGGCACGTCAATGCCAAGCTTCGCCGCGTCGTCGACGGCACACCGACTGCTCTCCGACGAGGAGATCGAATCGATCGTTGCGTTCATTCGTACGTGGGAGGGACCATCATGAAAAAACGGACGGCGCTGACCCGCCGTGAATTTCTCGAAGCCGCCGCGGCCACCGGATTCGGCGCCTTCATCGCGTCGGCGACCGGTGCCTGGGCCCTCGATGCGATCGACAACCCGCTGGGGAAGTACCCAGACCGCGGGTGGGAGAAGGTGTACCGCGATTTGTGGAAGTATGACTCGACCTTCACCTTTCTGTGCGCTCCCAACGACACGCACAACTGCATCCTGAACGGCTACGTGCGCCAGGGTGTAGTGACGCGCATCGGCCCGACGATGCGCTACGGTGAGGCGACGGATCTCTACGGCAACGCCTCGAGCCATCGCTGGGACCCACGCATCTGCCAGAAAGGTCTGGCCCTGACCCGCCGCTTCTATGGCGACCGCCGCCTCAGCCACTGCATGGTGCGCGCCGGCTACAAGAAATGGGTCGAGGCCGGGTTTCCGCGCGCTGCCGATGGGCGGCCGCCGAAAGAGTACTTCAATCGCGCCCGTGACGAATGGGTGCGCATGACGCACGAGGAGGCGGCGGCCATCGTCGCCGCTGCGCTCAACAACATCGCGACGACCTACACCGGCGACGCGGGGACCAAGCGCCTGCGCGCTCAAGGCTACGAAGAGGAAACGATCGCTGCCGCCAAGGGTTCTGGAACGCAGGTGATGAAGTTCCGCGGCGGAATGCCGCTGCTCGGCCTGACGCGCGTCTTCGGCATGTATCGCATGGCCAACTCGATGGCGCTGCTCGATGCCAAGCTGCGCGGCGTCGGGCCGGACCAGGCCGTCGGCGCGCGCGGCTTCGACAACTACTCGTGGCACACCGATCTGCCGCCCGGGCATCCGATGGTCACCGGACAGCAAACCGTCGAGTTCGATCTGCACTCCGTGGAGCACGCGAAGACCGTCGTCGTGTGGGGCATGAACTGGATCACCACCAAGATGCCCGACTCGCACTGGCTGACAGAGGCGCGCCTGAAGGGCACGAAGGTCGTCGTCATCGCGTGTGAGTATTCGGCGACCTGCACCAAGGCCGACACGGCGATCGTGGTGCGGCCCGGCACGACGCCCGCGCTGGCGCTCGGGCTGGCCGGCGTGATCATGCGCGAGAAGCTCTACGACGCCGACTACGTCAAGCGCTGGACCGATCTGCCGGTCCTCGTGCGCATGGACACGCTCAAGTATCTGCAGGCGAGCGATGTCTTCGGCGGCGTGCCGGCGAAGCTCGACAACCAGACACACGTGCTTGCGGCCGACGAGAAGCCACCACCTCCAGGGGCACAGCGCGACATGCTGATCACCGAGAAGCTGCGCGCTGAGTGGGGCGACTATGTGTGGTGGGACCGTGCGACCAACAAGCCGAAGGCGCTGACCCGCGACCAGGTCGGCGCGCGCTCTGCCGTCGGCGATCCGCAACTCGAAGGCAGCAGCGAGGTGACGCTGCAGGACGGCAAAAAGGTCCGCTGCCGCCCGGTGTTCGACCTGGTCAAGGAGTACGCTGACCACTTCGATCCGAAGACCGTCGAGGAACTCACGTGGGCACCCGCCGCTGCCGTGGAACGGCTGGCACGCGACATCGCCTCCCAGCCCGGCACGACGCTGTTCGCCGTCGGCATGGGGCCGAATCAGTTCTTCAACAACGACAACAAGGACCGCGACATCTTCTTGCTCGCGGCGCTCACCGGGAACGTCGGCAAGATTTCCGGCAACGTCGGCTCGTACGCCGGCAACTACCGCACCGCACTGTTCAACGGCGTGCCGCAGTACATCAACGAGAACCCCTTCGATATCGAGCTCGATGCGGCGAAGCCGGCGCGCCCGAAGCAGTACTGGAAGGCGGAGTCGGCACACTACTACAACCACGAAGACCATCCGCTGAAGATCGGCAACAAGATGCTCACCGGTGCGACGCACATGCCGACGCCGACGAAGTCGCTGTGGTTCGCCAACGCCAACTCCATCCTCGGCAACGTGAAGTGGCACTACAACACCGTGGTCAACGTGCTGCCGAAGATCGAGCTCATCTGCGTCAACGAGTGGTGGTGGTCGACCTCGTGCGAGTGGGCCGATGTGGTGTTCGCGGTCGACTCGTGGGCCGAGATGAAGTTCCCCGACATGACCGCCTCGGTCACCAATCCGTTCCTCTCCATCTTCCCGCGCACGCCGCTGCCGCGCATCTTCGACACCCGCGGCGACATCGAGGTGCTGGCGCTCGTCGGCCACAAGATGGCCGAGGTCACGGGCGACACCCGCTTCAAAGATCTGTGGCACTTCATCGACGAAGGGCGAGCCGACGTCTACCTGCAGCGCATCCTCGATTTCTCGTCGAACACCAAGGGCTACAAGTTCCTCGAGCTGGAGGAGAAGGCGAAGCAGGGGATTCCCTCGGTGATGCTGAACCGCACCAACCCGAAGGCGGTCGGCTTCGAGCAGATGAACGACTCGCGCCCGTGGTTCACCAAGAGCGGGCGCCTGGAGTTCTATCGTGAGGAGGACGAGTTCATCGAGGCGGGCGAGAACCTGCCGGTGCATCGCGAGCCGATCGACTCGACGTTCTACGAGCCGAACGTGATCGTCGCCCCGAAGCACGAAGCCATCCGCGCCGTCGGGCCCGAGACCTACGGCGTGCCGCTCACCGACATGTCGTGCGACACGCGGCAAGGCCGCAACGTGGTGAAGACGTGGGCCGAGACGAAGGCGTCGGCACATCCGCTCGCCAAGGACGGGTACAAGTTCGTCTTCCACACGCCGAAGTACCGGCACGGCGCGCATACCATGCCGATCGACACCGACATGGTCGCCTTCCTCTTCGGGCCGTTCGGCGACGTCTATCGTCATGACAAGCGCTCGCCGTTCGTGGCCGAGGGCTACGTGGACATCAATCCGGTAGACGCCAAGACCCTGGGCATCGACGACGGCGACTACGTGTGGATCGACTCCGACCCGGCCGACCGGCCGTTCCGCGGCTGGCAGACGAACGACAAGGACTACAAGTTCGCGCGGCTCATCTGTCGCGCCCGCTACTACCCGGGCACGCCGCGCGGCGTGCTGCGCATGTGGTTCAACATGTACGGCGCCACGCCGGGGTCCGTCGAGGGCCGCGAGACGCGGCCCGACGGCCTGGCGAAGAACCCGCGCACCAACTACCAGGCCATGTTCCGCTCCGGCTCGCATCAGTCGGCGACGCGGGGCTGGCTCAAGCCGACGCTCATGACCGACTCCCTGGTGCGCAAGGACATGTTCGGTCAGACCATCGGCAAAGGCTTCATGCCCGACGTGCACTGCCCGACCGGTTCGCCACGCGAGTCGATCGTCAAGATCACCCGGGCCGAACCCGGCGGCATCGGAGGCCAAGGGCTGTGGCGTCCCGCGGCCCTCGGTCTGCGGCCCGGCTACGAGAACAAGACGATGCAGAGCTACCTCAAGGGAGACTTCAATTCCGACGGCGGCGACGGCGATGACAAGGGAGGGAAGGTCTGATGGCCCGCGTACGCAATTGGCAGATCGGCCGCGAGATGGCGTACTGGTACCCGGAGTCACGCCCCAAGAAACAGTTCGCCGCCGTCTTCGACATCAACAAGTGCATCGCCTGTCAGACCTGCACCCTGGCCTGCAAGACGACGTGGACCTCGGGGAAGGGGCAGGAGTACATGCTGTGGAACAACGTCGAGTCGAAACCGTACGGCTTCTACCCGCTGGCGTGGGACGTGAAGCTGCTGGAGAAGCTCGGGCCGCAGCCGTGGAAGGGCGGGCCGTACGAAGGGCGGACGTTGTTCGAAGCGGCGGAGGCGGGCGAACGGGTGCTCGGCTGGCGGCCGGACGAGCTCGACTACACGCATCCCAACATCGGCGAAGACGACTGCGCCGGCATGATCGAGAACGGCGCCGATCTCCAGGTGCCGCACATGACCTGGTTCTTCTACCTGGCGCGCATCTGCAACCACTGCACGTATCCGGCGTGCCTGGCCTCGTGCCCGCGCGGTTCGATCTACAAGCGCCCCGACGACGGCATCGTCCTCATCGATCAAGGGCGCTGCCGCGGCTACCAGGAGTGCGTCAAGGCCTGCCCGTACAAGAAGGTCTTCTACAACCCGATGACCGGCACCTCGGAGAAGTGCATCGCCTGCTTCCCGAAGATCGAGCAGGGGCTGCAGCCGCAGTGCTTCGTGAACTGCATCGGCAAGATCCGCTTCGCCGGTTGGGTGTCGGTGCCGGAGCAGGCGCGTGAGGACAATCCGATCGACTACCTGGTGCACGTGCGCAAAGTGGCTCTGCCGCTGTTTCCGCAGTTCGGGTTGGAGCCGAACGTCTACTACATCCCGCCGGTGCACGCGCCCCGCAGGTTCCTGCGGCAGATGTTCGGCCCCGGTGTCGATCAGGCCATCGATACCTACCGCAAGTCGGCGGACGACCCCGACCTGACCGGCCTGCTCAGCCTGTTCGGCTCGACGCAAAATGTCGTGCCGCGCTGGAAGCGCGAGGGCGACATGGTGCTCGGCTTGGAGGAGAACGGCACGGAGATCGTGCGCGTGCCGATGTATGAGCCGGTGCAGATCCGCCAAGCGCTCGATAGTGAACGCGGTGTGGTGCGGACGAACTGCCCATGAACGAAGAGGCCTCCTCCCTGACCCTCCCCCGTTCGCGGAAGTGCTCACAGGGGAGGGAACCCACGCCCGCAGCCACAGTGGGTCCCCTCCTCTGTTGCCACTTCCGGCAACGGAGGAGGGTCAGGGAGGAGGCCCCTGCAGCGAGACGCAACATGAGGAGTCTGCAATGACCCACAGACGAATCGCAGCGCTGGCCGTGATCGCCTTGCTCGTCGCATGCAAAGGCCCGCCGCCCGCTCCGCCGGCCGAAGTCATCGCGACGCACCGCGCGTCAGTGCCGAGCGACCCGAACGACCCGGTCTGGCGCGATGCCCCGGTGTACACCGCGGCGCTGGTGGCGCAGGACATGGTCGAGCCACGCCTCATGGAGCCGTCGACCGATAAGGTACAAGTGCGCGCCCTCAGCGACGGCAAGCGCATCGTCTTCCGCCTGGAGTGGCCGGACCCGACGGACAACGAGGTGCCGGGGCTCGCACGCTTCTCCGACGCCTGCGCCGTACAGCTTCCGGTCAGCATCCAAGCCGACGTGCCGGCACCGCAGATGGGCGAAAGCCAACGTCCGGTCGAGATCACGTACTGGCGCGCCTTCTGGCAATCGATGGTCGACGGGCGTGAGGATACGATCAAAGCATTGTTCCCCAACGCCACGGTGGACCACTACCCGTTCGAGGCCGCGTCATTGCCACCGGGTTCGGAAGCGCAGCGCGAGATGGCGCAGCGCTACGCTCCGGCCCGCGCGCTCGGCAACGACATGGCAGGTCCACGCACGCAGCCGGTGCAGGATCTCCTGGCCGAAGGACCCGGCACGATTCGCCCGGCCTCCGAGAGTCGCTCGACCGGCCGGGGTCTACGCACGGAGCAGGGATGGACGGTGGTCCTGGCGCGGCCCCTGCCCAACGGGCTGGAGCCCGGCGGCCGCACCCAGGTGGCGTTTGCGGTTTGGCAAGGGGCGCATCAGGAGGCCGGCGCGCGCAAGATGCGCTCGGTGTGGGTGCCGTTGCTGCTGCAGAAGTAGCGGCAGATCCGGGAGGTGATGATGACACGCAGCGACGATTCCCAGGCTCTCATTGCCGCGGCGGCGGAGTGGCGACTCATCGGTCTCCTCTTGGAGCGGCCGCGCCGCGGGTGGCACGCCGAGGTGGCGAGGCTGGGACGCGAGATGGCGAACCCGGAGCTGCGGCGGCTGGTCACGGCGGCGCGCCGCGCGACCGAGGGCGACTACCTGGGCCGGCTCGGTCCCGGCGGCGTGGTCTCGCCGCGTGAGGTGACCTATCAGCCGTTCGCGGATCCCGGTCACCTGCTCGCCGACCTTGCCGCCTGCTACGACGCCTTTGCCTTCCGGCCACACGTCGAGGAGCCCATCGATCACCTGGCCGTCGAAGTGGCTTTCGTGGGGTACTTGCTCCTCAAGGAAGCGTTCGCCGGCGCCCGCGGTGACCATTGCGCCGCGACCACAACGGCGCGCGCGCGGCGTGCTTTCATCGACGCCCATCTCGCCGCCTTCGCCGCCGGCTTCACCCACCGTCTCGAGGTCCTCGGCGCATCGAATCTGCTGGCGACGGCACGCTGCCTGAGCGCGCGCCTGCCGGCGCGCCCGGCGCCGGAGCCGCGGCGGTCCGATGAGAATGCGATGGATGTCTGTGGCGCCTGCGGCGGTCCGGAGGCGTGGTGACCGGCGCCGCACACGCGGTGCCTTGAAGCGGCTTTGCAGGTAACGTCCCAGCGGGCGCCCTTCGAGACACCGCCGGCTCCTGCCCATGAACCTGAGCCCAACAGGGCGAATGAATTCGCGGCAACCAAAGGCACCCAGTCGCCCTGCGGCGACTCCCCCAGCCACCCCTGTGCGTGGGAGTGTCTATAAACGAAAGCTGCGCACCGCTGCGGACGCCGGGGAATGGAATTCCCCGGCTGAGTCGCCCAAAGTCGGCTGAAGCCGACTGCCACCGAGTCACTGGAGTCCCCTTGA
>DATKMS010000237.1:0-60795 GCA_035541735.1 Candidatus Margulisiibacteriota bacterium | reverse complement strand
CGGAGATGGTGATGCCCGGGGACAACGTGCGGGTGACCATCGAGCTGATCACGCCGATTGCGATGGACGAAGGGTTGCGCTTTGCCATCCGCGAAGGCGGCCGCACCGTCGGCGCCGGCGTGGTGAGCAAGATCATCAAGTGAGATGGGTGAGGGCCTGGTCGCTTATCGCATCTCGAGAACATCCAAAGCGGAGCAGACGATACGCCAGCAGGCGAGACGCCGATAAGCACTCACTATGAACGAAAAGATCCGCATACGCTTGAAAGCCTACGACCACCGGCTGCTCGACCAATCCGTCAAGGAGATCGTCGAGACGGTTCGGCAAACCGGCGGTCGCGTGGCCGGGCCCATTCCGCTCCCCACCCACATCGAGCGTTTCACCGTGAATCGCTCCCCGCACGTCGACAAGAAGTCGCGCGAGCAATTCGAAATCCGTACGCACAAACGCCTGCTCGACATCCTCGAACCGACGCAACAGACGATCGATGCGCTGGGAAAGCTGGACTTGGCCGCGGGTGTCGACGTCGAGATCAAACTGCAGTGAATCACGAGCGCCATTCAGTGACAGGGCAATGTTGGGACTGATCGGAAAAAAGGTGGGGATGACGCAGGTCTTCAACCCCGCGGGTGAGCTGATCCCGGTGACGGTGATCCAGGCGGGTCCATGCATCGTGGTGCAAACGAAGACGGTTGCGAGTGACGGTTACGTGGCCCTGCAACTCGGCTTCGGCGAGCAGAAGCCACAACGGCGTGCCAAGGCCTATCGCAATCATTGCACGAAGGCCGGCAAGGGTGTCTTCGCAGTGCTGGCTGAGTTCGTGCCACCGGAGGGCGCGACGTACGCGGCGGGTCAGGAAATCAAGATCGACGAGGTCTTCAAAGCCGGCGATCGGATCGACGTCAGCGGGACGACGAAGGGCCGCGGCTACGCGGGCGTCATCAAACGGCACGGTTTTGGTGGGTTTCCGGGCAGCCATGGCACGCACGAGTACTTTCGACACGGCGGCTCCATCGGTAACCGTTCGTTTCCCGGACGCGTCTTCAAGGGCAAGCGCATGGCCGGACAATACGGCAACGATCGGGTCACCACCCAGAACCTCGAGGTCATTGCGGTGCGACCCGCTGAGCACGTGATGTTGGTGCGGGGCTGCGTGCCCGGTGCACGCAATGGCGTGGTCTTCATTCGCCCTGCCGTGAAGGGGATTGCACGTGTCTGAGCCACTGACACTACCGGTGCTGTCGCAGCAGAACGAGCGCGTCGGTGAGATCTCGCTGCCGGCGGACGTGTTCTCCGGGCCCGTGCGCCGCCACCTGCTGTATGAGACGGTGAAGATGCAGATGGCGAACCGCCGTGCCGGGACCGCGAAAACGAAGACGCGCGGCTACGTCAGCGGCGGTGGCAAGAAGCCGTGGCGGCAGAAGGGCACGGGGCGCGCCCGCGCCGGCAGCACCCGTTCGCCGCTGTGGGCGGGAGGCGCGACACTGTTCGGCCCGCAACCGCGCGACTACTCGTACCGCATGCCCGCGTCGGCACGAAAGTCCGCGTTGCGCGCCGCCTTGGCGGCCAAGGCCAAAGAAGGCAAACTGCTCGTGCTCGACAAGATCGAGCTCGAAGCGCCGAAGACGAAACTGATGGCGCAGCTGGTCGCCGGTCTGGAAATTGACAGCGCGCTTATCGTGATTCCCGCACGCGACGACACCATCGAGCGGGCGGCGCGCAATCTGCCCAGCGTCAAGGTGCTTCGCGCGGAAGGCGCCAACGTCTACGACGTTCTGCGCTACGACCGCCTCATCCTCACGCAGGATGCCGTCCAGGCGTTGATTGGGAGGCTCGCCTCATGAAGGATCTACACCGGGTGATCGCCTCACCGTTGATCACGGAGAAGGGCACGCTGGTCAACGAGCAAGGAAACCAATTTGTCTTCCGTGTTCGGCCCGAGGCCAATAAGGTTGACATCCGCCGCGCCATCGAAACGCTCTTCAAGGTCAAGGTCGAAAAGGTGCGAACCCTGAATTATCTAGGCAAGCTGCGCCGCGTCGGCCGCGCGCTCGGTCAGAAACCGCGGTGGAAGAAGGCCTACGTGACATTGGCCGCGGGACAGCGCATCGACTTCTTCGAGAACGTGTAAGCCATGGCAACGCGTCAGTACAATCCGACATCACCGGGACGCCGCTTCCAAACGGTCCTCGACTTTTCGGAGATCGCCGATAAGGAACCGGAACGCCGGTTGTTGGCGCCCCGGCGGCGCTCCGGCGGACGCAACGCCCTGGGCCGGATGACCAGCCGCCATCGTGGCGGCGGTCACAAGCGGCGCTATCGCATCATCGACTTTCGGCGCGACAAAGACTTGGTGCCGGCGAAGGTGGCCGCCATCGAGTACGACCCGAACCGCTCTGCCCGTCTCGCCCTGCTCCACTACACAGACGGCGAGAAGCGCTACATCCTGGCGCCGTTGGGGTTGCGCGTCGGCGACACGATCACCGCGGGTGAGGGCGCGGACATCAAGCCGGGCAATGCCATGGCATTGCGCCAGATTCCCACCGGCACCATGGTGCACAACATCGAGCTCAAACCCGGCCGCGGAGGACAGTTGGCGCGTGGCGCTGGGGCGGCGGCACAGTTGATGGCGAAGGAGGGCGCGCGCGCGCTTTTGAAACTGCCGTCAGGTGAGTTGCGCTACGTCCAGCTGGCGTGCCGGGCAACGGTCGGGCAGGTCGGCAACGTCGATCACGAGAACGTGTCGATCGGGAAGGCCGGCCGCAATCGCTGGTTGGGCAAACGATCGCGCGTCCGCGGCATCGCCATGAACCCGGTTGATCACCCGCACGGCGGCGGCGAAGGCCGCTCCAAGGGCAACCACCCGCAATCACCGTGGGGACAACCGGCAAAGGGATACAAGACACGACACAACCCGCGCACGGAACGCTTCATCGTCAAGCGCCGGAGCCGATAAGGAGCAACAGTGCGGTCGGTCAAGAAAGGGCCATTCGTAGATGCACACCTTCTCAAGAAGGTGGAGGCGATGAACGTTGGGCGTGACAAACGCGTCATCCGTACCTGGTCGCGACGGTCGACGATCACCCCGGAGATGGTCGGCCATACG
Organism: Candidatus Margulisiibacteriota bacterium; assembly: GCA_035541735.1. GTDB lineage: Bacteria > Desulfobacterota > Binatia > HRBIN30 > HRBIN30 > DATKMS01. Next base: position 57,689 of record DATKMS010000237.1, on the reverse strand, counting down.
TTCGCCGTCCACAACGGCCGCAAGTTCATGCCGGTGTTCGTCTCTGAGAATATGGTCGGACACAAGCTGGGTGAGTTCTCGCCGACACGCACGTTTCACGGCCATTCGGGCGACCGGAAGGCCGAGGTGAAGCCGGCGGCTGCTCCGGCCGCCGCACCGGCGAAGGGGTAAGATGGAAGCACGTGCTGTCAGCCGCCATCTCCGCATCTCGCCGCAAAAGGCGCGCTTGGTCGTCGACCTGATCCGCGGCAAGAACGTCGGCGAAGCGTTGATGATCCTCGATTTCCTCCCGAAGAAGGGTGCGCGGATGGTGGCCAAGACATTGAAGTCGGTGATCGCCAACGCCGAAAATCGCCAGCGCGTGGATGTCGATCGACTGTACGTGAGCCGCATCACCGTCGACGGCGGCACGACCTTGAAGCGCTTCTTGCCGCGGGCGCATGGCCGCGCCACGCCACTCCTCAAACGCAGCAGTCACATCACCATCGTCGTCGACGAACGAACCAAGGGGGCGTGAAGCGGTATGGGACAGAAAGTACACCCGAAGGGATTTCGGCTGGGGGTCATCGAGCACTGGGATTCCAAGTGGTTTGCCCGGCGCGAGTACGCACAACTGCTCCACGAGGACCTGCGCATGCGCAAGTTTCTCAAGGAACGCCTCTACCACGCGGGTGTCTCCAAGGTGGAGATCGAGCGCGCCGCCAACAAGGCGAAAATCAACATCTATACCGCCCGCCCCGGGATCGTCATCGGCAAGAAAGGCGCCGAGATCGAAAAGTTGAAGAGTGAGCTGGGCAAGCTTACCAAGCGTGAATCGTTCATCAATATTCACGAGGTGCGCCGCCCCGATGTGGATGCCCAGTTGGTGGCCGAGAACGTTGCGCTTCAGCTCGAGCGCCGGGTCGCATTCCGTCGCGCGATGAAGGAGGCCGTGGGACGGGCCATGCGCATGGGGGCACAAGGCGTGAAAGTGCGTTGCGCCGGCCGTCTCGGGGGCGCTGAGATTGCGCGCACCGAGTGGTATCGTGAAGGCCGCGTGCCGTTGCACACGCTGCGCGCCGACATCAGCTACGGTCTCGCGGAGGCCAAAACGACCTACGGCATCATCGGCATCAAGGCGTGGATCTTCCGCGGCGAGGTGCTGACACAGGAAGAAGAGAAACAGAAGGCGGCGCTAGGTACATGAGCGCCGAGCTACGATGCTAGCACCGAAAAAAGTCAAATTCCGCAAGCAGCAGAAGGGGCGGCGCGGCGGCACAGCGTGGCGCGGGGCGACGCTGGCGTTCGGCGACTACGGGCTGCAGGCAACGGGCCGTGGTTGGATGACCGCGCGCGAGCTCGAAGCTGCCCGCGTGGCGTTGACGCGCCACATCAAGCGCGGCGGCCGCGTCTGGATTCGGGTGTTTCCGGACAAGCCGCTCACCAAGAAGCCGGCTGAGACCCGCATGGGAAAGGGAAAAGGCTCTCCGGAGCTGTGGGTGGTCGTGATCAAGCCGGGCCGCATGTTGTTTGAGATGGAGGGCGTGTCGGAAGACACCGCACGTCAGGCGTTCCGCCTGGCAGCGCAGAAGTTGTCCATCCCAACCCAGTTCCGCGAGCGCGTCGGCGCAGTGGGGGCCGCACATGGCATCTGACGAACTCCGCGACGCAACCGACGAAGAGCTGGCCGTGAAGGAACGTGAGCTGACGGAGTCGCTCTTCTTCTTGCGGCTACGCCACGGTACGAATCAACTGGAAAGTCCCGCCAAGCTGGCACAGACGCGCCGCGCCATCGCCCGCATCAAAACCATCCGGCGGGCGCGTGACCTGGCAGCGAAGGGGCAGGGAAAGCAGTGATGCGAGGTAAAGCGAAGACCCGCGAGGGGGTCGTAGTCAGCGACAAGATGGACAAGACCGTGGTGGTCATGGTCGAACGCTTGGTGCAGCACGCAAAGTACAAGAAGCACCTGCGGCGACGCAAGAAGCTCAAAGCGCACGATCAGGAAAACCGCTGTAGCGTCGGCGATCGGGTGCTCATCGCCGAGACCCGGCCGTTGAGCCGGGAGAAGCGCTGGACGGTGCGCAGCATCCTTGAAAAAGCCGTGTGAGGCGGTGCGTGCCGAGTCGGTGGGAATTGACATGGTGCAGTCGGAAACAGTCTTGGATGTGGCGGACAACTCGGGGGCGCGCCGCGTGCTCTGTATCAAGGTGCTTGGCGGCACCCGCCGCAAGTACGCCTCACTCGGGGACATCATCGTGGTGTCAGTGAAAGAGGCGATTCCAAACGCCAAGGTGAAAAAGGGCGACGTGATGAAGGCGGTCATCGTACGGACCACCAAGGAGGTGGGGCGGGCCGATGGGTCGTACATCAAATTCGACTCGAACTCCGCCGTCTTGATCGACAATCAGCGAGAGCCAATTGGGACACGCATCTTCGGGCCGGTGGCCCGCGAGTTGCGCGCCAAGAAGTTCATGAAGATCCTCTCGCTTGCCCCGGAGGTCCTCTAGGCCGGAGATCCGAGATGCGTGCAGCCATCCACAAGAACGATACGGTCATGGTGATTGCCGGCCGGGAACGCGGCAAGACGGGCAAGGTGGTCCGGGTCATCCCCGAGAAGAGCCGGGCGATTGTCGAACGGCTGAACATGGTGAAGCGACACACCAAGGCGCGCGGACCGCAAAGCCCCTACGGCATCGTCGAGAAAGAGGCACCGTTGCACCTCTCGAACCTGATGATCATGTGCGATAAGTGTAATGCGCCAGTGCGCATGGGCAAGCTGAGGCTGGAAGACGGCCGCAGCGTACGCATTTGTCGCCGCTGTAAGGAGCAGCTCGATAGGTGAGTCATGGCGGCGCGACTGAGGGAACGCTACGAGCGGGAGGTGCTGCCCGCGCTGATGAAGGACATGGGTTACCAGAACCGCTGGCAAACGCCGCGGCTCGACAAGATCGTCATCAACATCGGTTTGGGCGAGGCGATTCAAAACGCCAAGGCCCTGGATGTTGCGGTGGAAGAGCTGTCCACGATTGCCGGGCAGAAGCCGGTGGTGACCAAAGCGCGCAAGGCGATTGCCAACTTCAAGCTGCGCGAGGGTATGCCCATCGGCTGTATGGTGACCCTCCGGGGGGATCGTATGTACGAGTTCTACGACCGCCTGGTGAACGTCGCCCTGCCGCGCGTGCGGGACTTCAAGGGCGTGTCGGAGCGCTCGTTCGACGGCCGCGGCAACTATGCCCTCGGCGTCCGCGAGCAGATCATCTTCCCGGAGATCGACCTCGACAAGCTGGAGAAAGTGCGCGGCCTCACGGTGTGCATCAACACCACCGCCAGGACGGACGCCGAAGGTAAAGCACTGCTCAAGGCCATGGGGATGCCCTTTCGCGGCTAGGAGAACGACGTGGCAAAGACGTGTCTACGCATCAAGGCCCAACGACCGCCCAAATTCAAAGTCCGAGGCTACAACCGCTGCCCGCTGTGCGGGCGTCCGCGCGCCTTCTATCGCCGCTTCAAGATGTGCCGCCTGTGCCTTCGGCTGCTGGCCCGCAAGGGAGAGATCCCCGGCTTGACCAAGGCAAGTTGGTGAAAGTGCAACCATGGCAATGACCGACCCAATCGCCGACCTGCTGACGCGTATCCGCAACGCCGCACATGCCCGCAAGGAACAAGTGGATGTTCCCTGGTCGCGGGTGAAGGCGCGCATCGTCGAAGTGTTGACCGCCGAAGGGTATCTCAAGGAACACAGCGTCGTCGAGCAGGACGGGCGCCGCATCCTGCGGGTGTGGCTGAAGTACGACGGCCAGAACCAACCGGTGATCGTCGGCTTGAAGCGGGTGAGCCGCCCGAGCCTACGCATCTACGTCGGGGCGCGCGAGATTCCGGCGATCCGCCGCGGACTGGGAATCAGCATCTTGTCGACGCCCGCCGGGATCGTCACCGATCGCGACGCTCGCAAGCTGCATGTTGGCGGCGAGGTCGTATGCTCCGTGTGGTAGGGAACGCATGTCACGCGTAGGCAAATTACCGATACCCATTCCGGCCGGAGTCCAGATCCAGGTCACCGACGGTGTGGTGCAGGTGGAAGGGCCCAAGGGCAAGTTGGAGCACCGACTGCCGTCCGCCGTCACCGTCGAGGTCAGCGACGGCTCGCTGAAGGTGACGCGCAAGGACGACTCGCGTCAAACGCGCGCGCTCCACGGCCTGACACAACGCATTGTGGGAAACATGGTGCGTGGTGTGCACGCCGGCTTCACGCGCAACATCGAGATCGTCGGCGTCGGCTACCGTGCTGAGGCCAAGGGGCAGTCGCTGCAGCTGAGCTTGGGGTATTCACATCCGATTCTCTTCCAGTTGCCGCCGGGCGTGCAGGCGCGCACCGAGCGCCCAACGTCGATCACGTTGGAGAGCATTGATCGGCAGTTGCTTGGTGAGACGGCGGCGATGATCCGCCGCCTGCGGCCACCCGAACCGTACAAGGGGAAGGGGATCAAGTACGTGGAAGAAGTGCTGCGCCGCAAAGCCGGCAAGGCCGCCGGTGCGGCGGGAGGAAGCTGAGCATGGCAACCGCACACACCGCTTTGGCACGCCAGCGCCGGCAAGCACGCGTCCGGCGTCGGGTGCAGGGGACGGACGCCCGTCCGCGCTTGTGCGTGTTCCGCAGTGGCAAGCATATCTACGCCCAAGTCATCTCGGATGAAACCGGGCGCACACTGGCCGCAGTGTCGACACTGTCGCCCGCCATCAAGGCAAGTCTCAAGAAGACGGGAAACTGCAACGCGGCGAAGGAAATCGGCACGGCCATCGCACGCCTTTGCCAGGAGCGCGCCATTCGTGCCGTCATCTTCGACCGCAATGGGTTTCTCTATCACGGCCGGGTAAAGGCCCTGGCAGAAGCGGCACGCGCCGCGGGCCTGGAGTTCTAGCTTTGACACAAGGACGCAGTATGGCGGTAGGCAGAGGCAGAGAACGAATCGAAAGCCACGGTGTTGAGCTGAAGGAAAAGGTGGTGCAGATCAACCGGGTCGCCAAGGTGGTCAAGGGTGGCCGGCGCTTCAGCTTCAGCGCTCTGGTGGTCGTGGGTGACGGTGCGGGACGTGTAGGCTTTGGCTTGGGCAAGGCCAACGAGGTCCCCGAAGCGATCCGCAAGGCGATCGAGCGTGCCAAGAAGACGCTGGTCACCGTACCGCTCGTCGATGGCACCATTCCCTACGAGGTGCAAGGACGCTTCGGTGCGGGCCACGTGCTGCTGCGGCCGGCCGCCGATGGCACCGGTGTGATCGCCGGCGGCGGCGTGCGCGCGGTAGTGGAGCTGGCGGGCGTGCGCAACGTGCTGACCAAGTGCATCGGCTCCAACAATCCACACAACATGGTGAAGGCGGCGATGGACGCTCTGACCGAGCTGCGCCTCCCCGAGGACATTGCCGCCCTGCGCGGCAAGAGCCTCGAAGAGATCCGCGGGTGAACCGATGGCAGAGCCGAAGATGCTGAAGGTCACGCTGCGCCGGAGCCCGATCGGGTCCACGCAACGCCAACGTCAGACCCTGCGCGGGCTCGGCTTGACGCGCGTGGGGCAGACGGTGATTGTCCACGAGAACGCGCCCACGCAGGGGCGTCTCCGCGCCGTGCAGCACTTGATCGAGGTGAACAGTTAGATGGATCTCTCCAACCTGGCGCCGGCCCCCGGCGCCATCAAGAAGCGCAAGCGCGTCGGGCGGGGCCCGGGATCGGGCCACGGCAAGACCTCGACGCGCGGGCACAAGGGGCGCGGCGCACGCTCGGGAGGCAATACGCCGCCGGGCTACGAAGGTGGTCAGATGCCGTTGCAGCGCCGCTTGCCGAAGTTCGGGTTCCACAACCCGTTCCGGCAAGAGTTCAGTGTCGTCAACCTCGGCCAACTCGAGGCGCGCTTCGACGCCGGCGCAGTGGTCGACGGCGAGGCGCTGCGCGCTTCTGGATTGATCCACAACCTCAAACGACCCATCAAGATTCTTGCAGACGGAGCGCTGTCGAAGGCACTGACCGTGAAGGCCCACAAGTTCAGCGCTGCAGCAGTCCAGCGACTGCAAGCCGTCGGCGGCAGCGCCGAGGTCATTACCCGTGGTTGAAGGGTTCGCAAACGCGTCAAGAATTCCGGAGCTGCGGCGCCGGCTGTTGTTCACCTTCGCCATGCTGGCGGTGTACCGTGTCGGCGTCGCTGTCCCGACACCGGGCATCGACGGCAAGGCCTTGGCGCAGTTCTTCGAGCAGGCGCGCAACACGATGTTTGGGCTCGTCAACCTCTTCTCCGGTGGTGCGCTGGAGCGGTTCTCGATTTTTGCCCTGGGCATCATGCCGTACATCAGCGCCTCCATCATCCTGCAGCTCCTGACCGTCGTCATCCCGTACCTGGAACGCCTGTCGAAGGAGGGCGAAGCCGGCCGCCGCAAGATCACGCAATACACGCGCTATGGGACGGTCCTGTTGTCGGTTGTCCAGGGGCTATTCATCAGCGTCGGTATTGAAAAGATCGAGGCGCCGGGCGGCGGCTCGGTCGTCTTTCATCCCGGCTGGGGTTTCCGCTCGATGACGGTGCTGACACTGGCCTGCGGCACCGTGTTCATCATGTGGTTGGGCGAACAGATCTCCGAGCGCGGCATCGGCAACGGGATCTCGCTGATCATTTTCACGGGCATCGTTGCCGCCTTCCCATCGGCGGCGGCCACCACCTTCGAGTTCGTGCGCGAAGGTGAGATGGGCGTGCTGGTGTTGCTTGGCCTGGTCGCCTTCATGGTGGTGGTCATCGGCGTGATCATCTTCATGGAACGGGGGCAGCGGCGCGTGCCGGTGCAATACGCCAAGCGCGTGGTGGGCCGCCGTATGTACGGCGGCCAAAGCTCGCATTTGCCGCTGAAGGTCAATACGTCGGGGGTGATCCCGCCCATCTTTGCGTCGTCGCTCCTGGTCTTTCCCGGAACCATCGCCAGCTTTGTCGATCACCCATGGGCGCGTGCGGCCTCCGAGTACTTGATGCCGGGCAGCTTCCTGTACGACGTGCTCTACGTCGCGCTGATCATTTTCTTCTGCTATTTCTATACGGCAGTAACCTTCAATACGACCGATGTCGCGGACAACATGAAGAAATTCGGGGGCTACATTCCGGGTATCCGGCCCGGCCAGCGCACGGCCGAGTACATCGACCGGATCCTGGTGCGGATTACCCTTGGGGGTGCGATCTACGTGGCCGCGGTGTGTGTGCTGCCATCCATTCTCATCCAACGGTTCAATGTGCCGTTCTACTTCGGCGGTACCGCACTGCTGATCGTTGTGGGCGTCGCGCTCGACACCATCGCCCAGATTGAAACGCATATGCTGACGCGCAGCTACCAAGGCTTCATGAAACGTGGCCGCCTGCGCGGTCGGCGCGGCTGAGTGAGTTGCACAGGTGCGCATGATCCTCATGGGTCCCCCGGGTGCCGGCAAGGGGACGCAAGCCACCCTGTTGCAGGAGCGGTTCGACGTGCCGCATATCTCCTCCGGCGAGCTGCTGCGCAGCGCGGTCAAGCGCAAGACCGCGTTGGGAACGCAAGCCAAGCGCTTCATGGACCGCGGTGAGCTCGTGCCCGACGACATCCTGATGGGCACCATCGACGAACGCTTGCGGCGCAACGATTGCGCCAAAGGCTTCATCCTCGATGGGTTTCCGCGCACCGTGGCACAGGCGGACGCGCTCACTGCCATGCTGGGAAAGAACGGCACCCGCATGGATCACGTTGTCAGCCTGACGGTGCCGCGCGATGAGGTCGTCAAGCGCCTGAGCGGCCGGCGCACCTGCCGTGACTGCGGGGCCATGTACCACATCATCTTCGAGCCGTCGAACAACCCCGGGATCTGCAACAGGTGCAACGGCGAACTGTACCAGCGCGACGACGATCAGGAGGATACCATCCTCGCCCGTCTCGACGTTTACGATCGACAGACGGCGCCGCTGCTGGCGCTGTATCGGCAGCAGGGGCTGCTGCGCGAGGTGGATGGCATCGGCAGCCAGGACCAAGTGTTTGCACGACTGCTCGCGGCGGTGCAGGCGGACGCATGATCATGCTGAAGACGCGTGCCGAAATCGAAATCATGCGTGCCGCCAACGTCATCGTGGCGGAAGTGCTGAACGCACTGCGCCGTCATGTGCAACCAGGGGTGACGACCGCCGAGCTCGATCGCATCGCCGAGGACATGACTCGGCAGCGCGGTGCCACGCCGGCGTTCAAGGGCTACGCACCGGCCGGCCGCGTCTTCCCGCGTAGCGTGTGCACGTCCATCAATGATGAGGTGGTGCACGGCATTCCATCGGAGCGTCGGGTCCTGCGCGAGGGGGACCTGATCGGGCTGGACTTCGGCGTGTGTTACCAGGGCTTCTATGGCGACGCGGCGGTGACTGTAGCCGTCGGGCGGGCCGACCCGGAGGCGGAACGCCTCATGCAGGTCACGGAAGAGGCTCTGTGGGCGGGGATCGAACAGGTCCGCCCCGGCAACCGCCTCGGCGATGTCTCCGCCGCGATCCAAGAGCGCGTCGAGCGCGACGGGTTCTCCGTGGTGCGTGAGTTCGTCGGCCACGGCATCGGCCGGCGCCTGCACGAGGAACCACAGGTGCCGAACTTCGGAAAGCGTGATCGCGGCGTGCGCCTGCGCGAGGGGATGGTGCTGGCCATCGAACCCATGGTGAACGCGGGCAAGCCCGACGTGCGCGTCAAGGAAGATGGCTGGACGGCCGTCACCATCGACGGTTGCCGCTCTGCGCACTTCGAACACTCCGTGGCCGTCACGGACGGCAAGCCGTACGTGCTGAGTCAGCTATAACTTTGGAGACGGGAGTGTAACGTGAAAGTTCGAGCCTCAGTGAAACCGATTTGCAAGAAATGCAAGATCGTCCGGCGCGCCGGCGTGGTGCGCGTGCTGTGCAGCAACCCCCGCCACAAGCAACGGCAGGGTTAGTTACCCGACGGAACGAGGACCTATGGCACGTATCGCAGGAGTAGATCTGCCGCGCAACAAGCGCATGGAGGTGGCCCTCACCTATATTTACGGCATCGGCAAGCCGTCGGCGCGCCGCATCCTCAGTGAAGCCGGAGTCGATCTGAACAAGAAGAGCGACGCCGTCAGTGACGATGAACTGGTGAAACTCCGCCAGATCATCGAAGGGCAGAAGGTGGAAGGCGACCTGCGCCGCGAAGTGGCGGTGAACATCAAGCGGCTGATGGATATCGGGTCGTACCGTGGCCTGCGCCACCGCCGGAATTTGCCGGTGCGCGGCCAGCGCACGCATACCAATGCGCGTACCCGCAAGGGACCACGGCGCACGATTGCCGGAAAGAAGGCGCCGCCGCCGAAGGGCTAAGACAGGGCGAGGACTAAGACATGGCGAAAGAAGAGAGCGCAGCGAAACCGGCGGCCGCCGCCGCGACAGCGCCGAAAAGGCGCAAGACCAAGAAGATGGTGAGCGAGGGCGTGGCACACATCCACTCGACCTTCAACAACACCATCATCACCATCACCGATCCCGTCGGAAATGTCGTCGCGTGGTCGAGCGCCGGGTCCGTGGGCTTCAAGGGCTCGCGCAAAGGGACCCCCTTTGCGGCACAGCTCGCGGCGGAGAATGCGGCCAAGAAGGCGATGGAGTACGGGTTGCGCTCGGTGCAGGTCTTCGTGAAGGGCCCGGGCGCAGGCCGGGAGTCGGCGCTGCGCTCGCTGCAGGCTGCCGGATTCGCCGTCAGTCTCATCAAGGATGTTACCCCGATCCCGCACAACGGCTGCCGGCCGCCGAAGCGCCGCCGGGTGTGACAAGGAGGTCGATCGTTGGCTCGCTATACGGAATCAGTCTGCCGGCTCTGCCGGCGCGAAGGCTTGAAGCTCTTTCTCAAGGGCGAACGCTGCTACACAGACAAGTGTGCAATCGAGCGCCGCAACTATCCGCCCGGTGAGCACGGCCAGGGACGCAGCAAGTTTTCCGAGTACGCGGTGCAGCTGCGCGAAAAGCAGAAAGTGAAGCGCATGTACGGCCTGATGGAGGCGCAGTTCCGCCGCTACTTTCATATGGCCGAGAAGTCACGCGGCATCACCGGTGAGACGCTGCTCCTGCTGCTGGAACAGCGGCTCGACAACATGGCCTACCGCATGGGGTTCGCGACGTCCCGCGCCGAAGCGCGCCAGCTCGTGCGCCACGGACACTTCCTCGTCGATGGGCGCAAGGTCGACATCCCGTCGTACCTGCTGCAGCCCGGACAGGTCGTGAGCGTGCGCGAGAAGAGCCGCTCGGTAACCCGCATCCTCGAGGCCATGGAGCAGGCCGAACGCCGCGGCGTCCCTGAGTGGCTCGAGGTGCAGCGCGAAGCCTTCAGCGCTCGCGTGAAGGCGCTGCCGACCCGCGCCGACCTGACCATGCCAATCAACGAAAAGCTGGTCGTGGAGCTGTACTCGAAGTAAGCCACCCACGTCCCACTGGAGGTTTCACACTATGCTGCCGCAACGAAACTGGCGCGATTTGATCAAGCCGAAGAAGCTGGACGTCGAAGACAAGAACGTCTCTGCAACCTACTGCAAGTTCGTCGGTGAGCCGTTCGAACGTGGCTTCGGGGTCACGGTGGGCAACTCCCTGCGCCGCGTGCTGCTCTCGTCGCTGCAGGGAGCGGCGATCTCCGCCGTGCGCATCAAGGGCGTCCTCCACGAGTTTTCCACGCTGCCCGGGGTTCGCGAAGACGTGACCGATATCGTCTTGAACCTCAAAGAAGTCCGCCTCAAGCTGCTGGACGGCACCCAGGAAAGCGCCCGCATCGAGGCGAAAGGCGAAGGTGAGATCAAGGCTGGCGACATCAAAGCCGGTCCCAACGTCGAGATTCTCAACCCCGAGCAACATATCGCCACGCTGTCCAAAGAGGGCAAGCTGGAGATGGACCTGACGATCAAGACCGGGCGTGGCTATGTTCCGGCGGAACGCAACAAGGAGGAGGGCGCTCCGGTAGGTACGATCCCAATCGACGCCATCTTCTCGCCCATTCGCAAGGTCAACTACACCGTCACCAACGCCCGCGTCGGCCAGCGCACGGATTATGACAAGCTGAACATGGAAGTGTGGACCGACGGCAGCGTGCGGCCCGACGACGCGCTCGCCTATGCCGCACGCATCCTGCAAGATCAGTTGGCGATTTTCGTCAACTTCGAGGAAGCACCCGAGGCCGCCGAGGCGGCGGAAGAAGCCCATCCCGGGCTCAACGAGAATCTGTTCCGCAGCGTCGCCGAGCTCGAGCTGTCGGTGCGCTCGGCCAATTGTTTGCAGAACGCCGGGATCAAGTACATCGGCGAGCTGGTGCAGAAGAGCGAAGCCGAAATGCTCAAGACCAAGAACTTCGGCCGCAAGTCGCTGAACGAGATCAAGGAGATCCTGCACGAAATGGGTCTCGACTTTGGCATGCGCATCGAGAACTTCCCGCCGCGCACGGAGCTCGACCGCCGCTGGGCGAAAGACAAGGAGAGCGCGTGACGGAATTGCGGAATGCGGATTGCGGATTGTGAGACCTGTTCCTCTACTCCGCAATCCGCAATGAAGTGAGCTGAATCATGAGACATTTGAAGGCTGGGCGAAAACTCAATCGCAGTTCGGCGCACCGCAAGGCGCTGTTCCGGAACCTGGTGACGTCGCTGATCGAGCATGAACAGGTACGAACTACCGACGCCAAGGCGAAGGAGCTGCGCCGCATTGCCGACCGCATGATCACCCTCGGGAAGCGGGGCAGCCTGCACGCACGCCGGCAAGCACTGGCCTACATACGGCGGCGCAGCGCCGTGACCAAGCTGTTCGACGAAGTGGCGGCGCGCTTCAAGGAGCGGGCTGGCGGCTACACGCGGGTGGTCAAGATCGGACACCGCCACGGCGACGCCGCACCGATGTCCGTGATCGAGCTGACCGACCGCGGTGAGGCGGCGAAAGCTGAAGCCGAGAAAAAGCGGGAACGGCGACGCCGCCGCGCCGAGAAGAAGGCTTCCTCCACCGCGACGCCACCTGTAAGCTAGCTCCTCGCGCAGGAGAGTCGGCAGCCGGCACGCGCCCGTGGATCAACTGGGCTCGATCCACATGATGGCGTTCGGCGTTTCCAGCAGCCACGGCACGCTGCGGGGGTGCGGCGGGCGCGGACGCTCAGACCGCAGGACGATACGGAGCGGCAGCTCGGTACGCAGGAAGTCTTCGAGCGCAAACCAACGCTGCAATGCGTCCGCCAGCACCGCTTGGTTGCCCGCTGGAGCGACGATGCCCTGCATGGCGACGAACACGACAGGCCCGCGAAAGCGTCCGGAAAGGCGGTTGTTCAGCTTGTGGATGCTGAGGAGCACGCCGCTTGTGATTGACGGTCCCAGCACGCTGATATGACAGAAGGGGAACACCACCCGTCCGTCGTCTTCGAGTTGTGAGACCCACGCCGGCGCGATGTCTCCGGCACCGGCGCTCACCAGAATACGGTCGAACGGCGCGGCCTCGGGGACGCCGAGGGCGCCGTCGCCTTCGCGGATGGTGACGTTGGTGTACCCGGCGCGGGCCAGGAACGCCGCGCTCATCGCCGCGAGATCCGGCTCGTACTCGATGCCGACGACCGTGCCGCGCTCGCCTGCCAACTCCGCCAGAATCGCCGTGTAATACCCCGAACCGGTGCCGACGTGGAGCACGCGCATACCTTCGGTGGGAGCGAGGAGCTCGATCTGTGTCGCGACGATGCTGGGTGTCCCGCAATTGATGCTCTTCTCCCGTTTCAGCACGATGAGGTTGTCGACATACACGCGCGTCGGATCGTCGGTCTCGACCAGCTCGCTCAAGAGCGGATCCATGGGCAGAACGAACGGCTGCGGCAGGAAGGCGTGGCGCGGGACGGTACGGAACGCCCGCTCGATGGCGGGCGTCTGGATGACCCGTCGCGCCACGAGGTCGTCAACCATGGCGTTGCGCGCGGCGGTTATGCTCGGCGCTTCGATCACAGGCTTTCCAAGATGGTCGCCGCCCCCTGGCCCATGCCACCGCAGATAGTTGCGAGTCCGAACCGGGTACCGCGCCGGCGCATCTCAAGCGCCAAGGTGCCGACTAAGCGCGCGCCCGATGCACCCACCGGATGTCCGATAGCACAGGCTCCGCCGTTGACGTTGATTCTCTCGGCGGCGCTGTGAGGCATCTTGAACGCGCGCATCAGAGCGATCGGCGCGCAGGCGAACGCTTCGTTCACCTCGATCAAGCCGAGGTCCTCCACCCCTAGGCCCGAGCGGTCGAGCGCCGTGCGCGTGGCGGGAATTGCCGAGTAGATGAGGTCGGTCGGTGCGCAGGCGCCCGCGGCAATAGTGTGAAGGCGTGCCAGCGGCTTGATGCCGAGGGCGTCGGCACGGAGTCGCGACATGATCATGCACACGGCCGCACCGTCGGCTTGGCCCGAGGAGGTGGCGGCGGTGATCCGCCCGTCCAGGCGGTAGACGGGCGTGAGGGAACTGATCTTTTCCAGAGTGGTATCGGCGCGCGGTCCCTGATCGTAGTCGATGCGTGTCGCCCTGCCGTCGGGAAGCAACCCCTCGACCGGAACGATCTCGTCCTTGAGGCGCTCCGCCTGGGTGGCCGCCACGGCGCGCTCGTGGCTCCGCAGCGCCCACTCATCCATCTCGCGCCGCGAGATGTTGAACTGCTCGCACAGCCGCTCAGCACCCTGACCGCCGTTGAGCTCGATGAGGTTGATCATCTCGGCCATCTTTGGATTTGGGTTCATCGTCGAGAGCATGGTGCCCGCTTCTTTGATGACGTCGTCCATGTTCATGCCATCTTTGATGACCGGGATGCGGAAGTGCGTCATGCTATCGAGCCCGCCGGCGATGTAGACGTCACCGAGGCCGCACTGCACGTTCATGGTGGCGATATGCACGGACATCATCGCTGTGGTGCAGGCACGTTCGATGCTGAGACCTATGACATTGTTCGGGAAGCCCGCGAGGAATGGAATGGCCGTGCCGGGATGTGCTTGCTCGCCCATCATCTCGACGGCGCCCAGGATGATCCCGTCAACATCACTGGCTGCGACGCCGGTGCGTTCGAGAATCTCACGCAGCACGATCACGGCGAGGTCGTCTGAGCGCACGTTGCGAAAGAACCCCCGCTGTGGGTCCGCCTTGCCAAACGGCGTCCGTACATACCCTGCCAGCACTGCCTCTCTCAGCTCAGGCATATTGTATCTCCGCTTGCTTCCTCTCCCTCCCCAAGCCTCCGGGTGAGGAGACGTGATGAGCCACCGTGATGGATACGCACTGCCCTCCAACTATCCGTGCAACCACCGCCCGTCAATGGCGCCGCGCGGCACAAGGGGTTCATTCCGGCTCGCCTTCTCCGGCGACCGGTGGCGCGGCGCCGATCCGTCCCGAGGCCGCGAAGCTTCAGGTGCCTGCCGACGTGCTGGTTCGGTCTTGCAATGGCCGGGCACATACGCTGATAATGCCGACGATGCACCTCCCGAGGGTTCCCCTTTCTGGGGACGGAGTTATCGTCAAGGAGATGCTGTTCGTTGTAACGTGCAGCTCGGCTGATGTGTGCGGCTTCGGCACGAACCGCAAAGAGCTTCACGGCTCCCGATGGAGGTTTGCCGATGATCCCGCAACGATGGATTGAAGCGTATCTGCGTGTCCTCCTGCGCTACCGGGTTGCCATGACGGTACTGGTCGCAGCGTTGACACTGTTCTTCGCTTACGGAGTCACCAAGATCCGCCTGCACACTGACTTCTTCGACTTCTATCCACGGCATCACCCCTACATCCGCTTCTACAACGAGTTCCGCCGGATGTTCGGCACGGCGAACGTGATGAACGTCATCCTCGAGGTGAAGCACGGGGACATCTACAATCCGGCGACGCTGCAGAAGCTCGATCGCATCACCAAGTTCATGATCAACACCAAGGGCGTCGTGCCCTATCAGATCCAATCCATCGCCCATCCCGCGGTAAACAGCGCAACGGTCCGGCAGGGAGCGGTGGAGGTGCGTCCGATCTTCTACCCCGGGGTCCCCCAAACCCAGGAGGACGCGGAGCGCGTGCGCTTCGCCGTCTATGCCAACCCGAACATCCGCGGCGTGTTCGTCGCCAACGACGACACAGCCGCGGTCGTCAACACCGGCTTTTGGGAAGAGGCCCTCGACTTCCGCTACCTGTACGACCGCATGACGGAGCTGCAGCGGACGGAGGAAGACGCCAATCATACGATCTACATCACCGGCTTCCCGTGGCTGTACACCTCGGTGCTGCAGTACACAAACCAGTTGCTGTACGTCTTCGGCCTGACCGTGCTGGCGCTGTCGTTCCTGCTCTTCTCCTATTTCCACACGTGGACGGGCATCTGGGTGCCGATCTTTTCCGGGATCCTCTCGTGTGTCTGGGGGCTGGGAATTGCCGCGCTCCTCGGATTCAACCTCGACCCGCTGGTCCTTGTCATCCCGATCTTCCTGACGGCGCGTGCGCTCAGTCATTCGGTACAGTCCATGGACCGCTACCACGAGGAGTACTACCGGCTGAAGGACCGCTACAAGGCGATCGTCGAGTCGTACTCGCATCTGTTCGAGCCGGCCATGTCGGGCATCGTGGCGGACGGCATGGGCTTGCTCATCGTGGCTGTCGCGCCGATCCCGCTCATTCAAAAGGTCGCCATCTTCGCCAGCTTCTGGATCGTCTCGATCTTCGTCAGCGTGGTGACCCTGCACCCGATCATCCTCTCATACATCAAGCCGCCACCAGAACGGACGGAGCACTCGCTGGAGACCGCGCCCGTCAATATCTGGGTTGCCCGCTGCATTGTCTGGGGGGTGGTGGCCCTCGCGGTCGCACTCAACATGGCGGGGCACGTGCCCGCGGTGAACCTCCCTGGGCTGGGTGTGGTGCCCTCGGCAATGATCACGTTCTTGCTCACGTCACCCGCGCTCGCGTGGTACTGGAGCCATTTCGGGGAACGCGCCTATGAAGCGTGGACGCGCTACGCCATCGCTGCCACCCAGGGATACCGCCGTTGGATTGTGGTGGCCCTGACATTGGCGCTGTTTTTCATCTTGCCGATCTGGGGATGGACGCTGAAGGTGGGAGACATGACGCCCGGGGCGGCGTTGCTCTTCCGCGACCACCCGTACAATGTCGCTTACCGCAAGCTGAACGAGAAGTTCCTGGGGGGCAGTCAGCTCATCGTCATTGCCGATACCATGAAGCCGGACGGCGTCAAGGGTGAGGGGGCGCTCACCGCGATGGATGAGTTGGCCGACCACATGATGCAAGTCACGGGCGCCAGCGGCTCGATCACCATTGTGGATCTCGTCAAGCAACTGGAGCGACTGCAGCACGAAGGTGATCCACGCTGGGGCTTGGTGCCCATCAACCCGAAGGAGATCGGGCAGGTGATCTACACCTTCACGCAAAACGCTGCTGTCGGTTCCCTGAGCTACTTCATGGACCCTAGCGCGCGCTACGGTTCCATCATCACGCTGTTCCGCGAGTACTCGCACGACACCATCATGAACTCGATCGCCTGGGCCAAGGACTTCGCCACCAAGTATTCCGGCGGCGACGTGCAATTCCGCTTCGCCGGCGGTCTGTTCGGCATCCTGGCGGCGGTCAACGAGGCGGTGGAGAACTCGTATTGGCTGAACTTGGGCATGATCTTCGTGGTCGTCTTCTTCTGTCTCTATCTGACCTACGGCTCGTTCTACGCTGCGGGCATCCTGATTGTGCCGGTGATCCTGTCACAGCTCGCGGCCGAGGCGATGATGGTGCTGATGCACATCGATCTCAATGTCAACTCGCTGCCGATTGCCGCGGCGGGCGCCGGGGTGGGCGTGGATTACGGCATTTATCACTTCAGCCGCATGATCGATGCCTACGACGAGGTCGGCGATCTTGAAGAAGCCATCGACTACGCCACCGCCACCACCGGCAAGGCGATCATCTTCACCGGCACGACGATGATCGCAGGCACCGGTTTCTTCTGGCTGTCTGATCTGAAGTTCCTGGCGGAGATGGGCCTGCTGCTCTCACTGCTGATGACCTTCAACAAGTTTGGCGCGTTGATCGCCGTGCCCGCGTTTGTGAAGGTGCTACGGCCCAAGTTCCTCACCGGGCGGGTGGTGAAGCGTCCGCCCGAGCAACTGCGAGCCGCGGTCGCCAGCTGACCCGCGAGGAACCCAGGGACACAGCGCGGAATTCGCGCAATCGTTCGTTTCCGCCAATCCGCGCGAAGTCTCCAGTTGGTTGGTCGCCGCTTCCGTAAGCAGTTGGCTCGACTGATAGGTTGCTGCTCCCACGGCTAGCAGCCCGTTGAAAAACTGGTCGCCATCGTCACCCCCACGAAAGCGGGGGTCCAGAAGCATGCGGACGATCTGGATTCCCGCGTTCGCGGGAATGACGGTCCAGGGCATCGGCGGCCTTTTTCAACAGGCTGGCTAGACTAGTTTCTGTCTCGAAATGGTCGGAGCCCTTATGGCACAAGCCCTTCCGCTCTTGGTCGGCCTTCAGATTTCATCCGTCCAGTCGATGCAACCAAACCGGCACGCCGCGATTCTCGCGGCGTCAGCCACGCGATCAGGAACGACGGGGATGAAGACGGAGCTGTGGACAATTGGCATCTCGACGAATTTCGATTTTCGGTATCTTGACAAATCAGGTACTTGCGGACTCAACAAGCAACTTCACGAAGTTCGAGACAGAAACTAGACTAGGCCACTGTACCAACGTCAAGAAGCTACTCTTTGAGCGCATCGAGCAGTACAATCCGATCGCGCCGCCGGGCACGTACCAGCCGTTCATCCGCCGTCACCAGGGTTGCTCCCAAGCGCTGGGCGAGCGCGACGTAGCAGGCATCGTAGGCTGTCAACCCCCCGCGCATCCGCCACACCTCCGGCATCAGCGCCGCCGTCCCGGTGGCCATGATGGGCAGCCGCGTCAACTGCTGCATTGCCCATGTTCCCGCCGCGACGCCGATGACTTTCCGCTGCACGAGCTTACGGAGTGCGGATGCCGACTCCGCGTACACGAGGTCGGGCGCCCAGATTTCGAGGCTGCGCTCAGGCGCCAGCAAGCCAGAGAAGACGCGCGCCGCTTGTCGCGCCCGTCCGAGGTCGACGAGGAACTCGACCACCACGGACGCGTCGACCACGACCGCGCCGGAGATCACCGGCGATCCCGGTCTTCACGGATCAACGCCGCGGCAGACGGCGTGGCGCGTCGCGCCACCGGCCGATGCGCCTCGATTTCGTCCAGCAGTTCGCGCACACCGGGGCGGTCCATGCGCAAGGCCCGCTCGAGCAAGCGGACGGTCTCTTTCGTCAGCGATGTCTTGTGTTCGCTGGCGCGCTTGCGCAGCGCGGCGTACAGTGCCGGGGTGACGTTTCGAACGTGTAGCGTGCGCATGCCAAATTGCTAGCACGCGTGCTAGCAGGCATGCAACCATTACGCGGTGCCGCCCCTCTCCTTGGAGGCTCCATCGGGTGACGAAAAGTGTGGAGCAAAAGGCGTTCTGGGAGGCTTCGGGACGCGTATCGTCACATCCAATTGGCTACCAGCCGCAGATCCGACCGCAATGTTCTTGCTCAGGTCACCGGATGATTTCGGAAGACCAGTACTCGCGCAGGCTGGCGATCAGCCGTCCCTCGAATTCCAGAATGGCCACCTCTCGCATGCGCTTGCGAACCCCTTCGACCCGATCGTCGAAACGCGCTTCCCATTCGGCGATCGCGGTATCTCCATCCAGGTAAAGGCTCAACAGGTCGCACTCTATTCTGCTCTGGGATTCCACGACCTTGGCCTGCCAGTATTGGCGAATCCCCTCCCGGTTGCGGATTGGCTCCCCGAGCACCCGCTCGCGATAGACGGCCGACTCGGTGAAGATCGTCACGATCAGGTCGGGATTCTGCTCGACCCACGCCCGCCTGTAGACGTCGATAACGTCTCGGACTTCTTGCTTCGTGAGCGCCATCTATAAGTGCTCCACGACTTCGTTGAGCTTGAGCAGGTCGCCATATTCCGTCTGGTTGTCGAGCCGGTCCTTGATCTCACGCGGCTGACGCAGGACGAGCTTTGAAAGGTCGACCCCCGCAATCGTGGCGGGATCGATGCGCACCCACTTCCACGGTCCGTACCCGACGGCCACGTCGCTTGAAAAGCACGTATAGAAGCCCTCCATCACGTTCTCTCCCGTCAGGACGGCAAGGTGAATCATGCCAAAATAGCGCCTGTCGCTGACGTTCTTCCAATGGCCGAGCAGATGCCGATTGGCCACCTCGGCCTCGATCTCATTGCGGAACGGCTGCGCGTGCTTGTCGGTACGCGGCGCGGGCATGCGGTTTCTCACCGTCACGCGCCGATCCGATTCCGCCTTCAGCTCCGCGATGTCTGCGTGCCACAGGGTCTCCGCGTGACTCTTGAATTCGTACGACGTGGCCCAGAAGCCACCGAGCTGTGCGGCTGAGAAGCTGTGCGGAATAGATGCCAGCAGACTCTGGATCGGTGCGGAATCTCGCAGTGCCTCCTGGACCTTCTCGAAGTATCCGGGAAGAACCCCCTCGGTTGCCGACTTGAACACCGTTTCGGTGAGCGGCGACTGCAGGTCGCGATTGAGATCCTGAAGCAGCCGAAGGATGCCCCCTGCCTCCTTGTCGCCACCCCGGACGCGTTCCACGTGGAGGAAAGGCGTCGGGATGTCGTCGTCGGCGATCCCGAACGTGATCGGGATCACCCGGTTCGATCCCTTGGTAGCCAGCGCGACTCCCGCGGCCGCTCCGGACTCCCAGAGCACCCAGGGTTTGCACGTGGAATTGGGCGTGAGCAGGGCGTACGTCTTCTCGGCTTGGTTGATCCGCTCGGTGATCCACGGGAGCCATTCTGCGCCAGGGGGGATGCCTCCCCCTTGAGACTGATCCGAGGAGTATTCCGCCTGGACATTGTGAAAGAGGCCCTCGACGAGCTGCTTGAGCGCCTCGGCGATGGCGCGATCCCGATGTGAATGGCTGAGGAAGATGCGCATGGCGAAAAACCCTATGCTCTCCGACGGCAGCATTGCCGATCAAACACAGGCGCGCAAGCAACACCCAATCCATCCTGTCGCGCCGCTTTCCCGATCCGCGACGCAGCCTGAAAAAACAGCCGCTTCTCAGGGCAAGCGGGTACTTGATCGGAGTTGCAAGGGGTCAACCGTGCGCGCTGAGGACGCGCCGTCTCGAAGCGCGGGCGCCCTCAGCTTGAGCCGGTCCGACTACGAGGATTTCCAGCCGAGCACGTCGGCCATGCCGTAGCGGCCGACCGGCTGCTGCGCCAGCCACAACGCGGCGCGGATGGCGCCGCGCGCCAGACACTCGCGGCTCTGGGCGCGGTGCGTCAGCTCGATGCGCTCGCCCATCCCGGCGAAGATGACCGTGTGATCGCCGACGACATCGCCGCCGCGCAGCGCCATGACGCCGATCTCGCGCTGGCGGCGTTGGCCAACGACGCCTTCGCGTCCGTAGACGGCATCGGTCGCCAACGCACGCTGCGTGGCTTCGGCAACCGTCTTTGCCAGCGCCAGGGCGGTCCCGCTTGGAGCGTCGATCTTCATGCGATGATGGATCTCGACGATCTCCGCATCGAACTCGGCGCCGAGCGCCAGCGCGGCCTCACGCGCCAGCCGCTGCAGCACCGCGATGCCCACGCTCATGTTGGGCGCGATCACGCAGCGCGTCTGCGGCGCCAGCCGGTCCACTTCGGCTTGCTGCTGGACCGTGAAGCCGGTTGAACCGATGACGATCGGGCTTTGCATCGCGACCGCTGTGCGCAGGTGTTCGAGCGCCGCAGCGGCGTTGGTGAAGTCGAGCGCAACGGCGTCGGCGGTCGCAAGGGCCGCGAAGTCATCGCTGATCGGTACGCCGAGTGTGCCGACACCAGCTACTTCGCCGGCATCCTTGCCGAGCGTGGGATTTCCGGAGGCCTCGACGGCACCGGCCAGCGCGGTGGCCTCGCCCTCCGCAACCAGCGCGACCAGTGTCTTGCCCATGCGCCCGGCGGCACCGCAGACCACAATGCGCGTCATGTGGCAACCCGTCGCCACTCGGCAAGCGTCATAGCAACCCCGCTTGCTGCATCGCTGTCCGGAGCCTGGCGCGGGGTGCCTCGCTCATCGACAGCAGGGGTGGGCGCAGTTCGTCGCGACAGTAGCCCATCATGGCCAGTGCGGCCTTCACGCCGATCGGATTGACCTCGGCGAACAGCGCACGGATCACCGGCAACATCGCGTAGTGCAGGCGGCGGCCGGTGGCCCAGTCGCCGCGGAGGCAGGCGGCGGTCATGTCGGCGGTCTGCTTGGGCATGAAGTTGGCCGTTACCGAGATCACTCCGACGCCGCCCACGGCCATGACCGGTAACGTGAGCGAGTCGTCTCCGCAGTAGACTTCGAGCTTGTCGCCGCACAGGCGAATGACCTCTTGCACCTCATCGAGCGAGCCCGTGGCCTCCTTGAGGCCGACGATGTACTCCACCTCGGCCAGGCGCGCGATTGTCGTGGCCTCGATTTTCGACGCCGTCCTGCCCGGAATATTGTAGACGATCAGGGGAAAGCGCGCGGCTTCAGCGATTGCCTTGTAATGGACGTAGATGCCCTCCTGCGTCGGCTTGTTGTAGTAGGGCGAGATGAGCAGGGCGGCGGCTGCGCCGGCTTCCTGCGCGGCGCACGTGAGACTGATGGCCTCAGCGGTCGAGTTGGAGCCCGTACCGGCGATGACCGGAACGCGGCCCCTGGCGTACTGCACCACGCGGCGCACGATCTCGGCGTGCTCCTGATGCGTCAGGGTTGCTGATTCTCCGGTGCTACCGCAGGGCACGAGCGCCGAGACACCGTTGGCGATCTGCCACTCGACGAGCCGCTCCAGCGCCGCGATATCGATCTGTCCATCTCGAAACGGCGTGATGATTGCCGTCATTGCCCCACTAAACATGCGCGCTCCTGTCACGTGACACTACCCTTCAATCTCCCCGGTAAACACTTCTTCCGCCGGCCCGGTCATGAATACGTGATTGTCCGCCGCCTGCCACTCAATCTGCAGATCGCCACCGTTTAGATGAACGGTGGCACGCCGATCAGTCCTGTCGTTGAGGACAGCGGCAACCAACGCCGCACAGGCGCCGGTGCCGCACGCCGCCGTTTCCCCGGAGCCACGCTCCCACACGCGCATGCGCAGTTCGCTGCGCCCGCACACCTGAATGAATTCCGTGTTGACCCGCTTCGGGAAGAATGGGTGATGCTCGAAACACGGACCGATCGTTGCGAGGGGCAGCGCCTCGACGCTCGGCACGAAGGTGACACAGTGTGGATTGCCCATGGACACGCAGGTAACCTGGTAGGTTTGCCCATCCACTTGCAACGGTGCATTGATGACGCGACCCTCAGCAGCCACGGGAATGCGCGGCCCATCGAGGATGGGCTCACCCATGTCGACAGTCGCTGCTTGCACCTGTCCGCCGCGAATCTGCAGACGGACGATCTTCACGCCGGCGTCGGTGGCGATCCGCAACGCGTCCTTCCGAACGAGACCGTGATCGTAGACATACTTGCCGACGCAGCGGATACCGTTGCCGCACATCTCCCCGCGGCTGCCGTCGGCGTTGTACATCTCCATGCGGCAGTCGGCGGTGTCGGACGGGCAGATGAGGATGACGCCGTCCGCGCCGATGCCGGTATGGCGCGGGCTGACCCGGCGCGCGAATGCGGCCGGATCGGAGAGGGCCGTCGCGAAGCAATCGACGTAGACGTAGTCGTTGCCGAGGCCGTGCATCTTGGTGAAGCGCACCGGAGCCATGTCACTGCAGCACGGCAGGGATGCTCTCCCCACGAAGGAGGTCGTCGAGCGTTTCGCGCTCGCGAATGACGTAGAAATGGTCGCCGTCCACCATCACCTCGGCCGGCCGCGGTCGCGTGTTGTAGTTCGATGCCATGACGAAGCCGTAGGCGCCGGCGCTCATGACGGCGAGCAAATCCCCCGGCGCGACGGGGAGAATCTCGCGGTCCTTGGCGAAGAAGTCGCCGCTCTCGCACACCGGACCGACGACATCGGCGATGATCTTCTTGCCGTCGCGCGGCATCACCGGTTGGATACCCTGATAGGACCCGTAGAGGGCAGGGCGGATCAAATCGTTCATCCCGCCGTCGACGACGACGAAGTTCTTCTCGTCGGTGCCCTTCAAGTAGAGCACCCGGGTGAGCAGGATGCCGGCGTTGCCCACGATGACGCGTCCCGGCTCGAGCACCAGCGTCACGTTCGCCCCGCGCAACCCCTCGCTGACAGCGGCGGCGTAGTCACGCGGCTCCGGCGGCTGCTCGTCGTTGTAGGTAATGCCGAGACCGCCACCCATGTCGAGGTAGCGAATATGAAACTGCTCCTGTTCCAACCGCTCGATGAGGTTGCGGATGCGCGACAGCGCGTCGACGAACGGCGGCACGGTGGTGAGCTGCGAGCCGATGTGGCAGTCGACGCCGACGACTTCGATGTGCGGCAGCGCCCGTGCGCGCCGGTAGTCTTCGATCGAGCGCTGGATGTCAATGCCGAACTTGCTCTTCTTCAATCCGGTCGAGATGTAGGGGTGCGTCTGCGGGTCGACGTCGGGGTTGACGCGCAACGCAACGCGTGCCTTCACGCCCACGGCACCGGCTGCGGCGTTGAGGGTATCCAACTCCGCCGGCGACTCGACGTTGAACATCAAGATGCCGGCACGCAACGCGGCGACGATCTCGTCGCGCGTCTTGCCGACACCGGAGAAAACGATCTTGGTGGGATCGCCGCCGGCGCGCAGCACGCGGAATAGCTCGCCACCGGAGACGATGTCGAAGCCGCTTCCGGCGCGCGCGAACGTACGGAGCACCGCCAGGTTCGAGTTCGCCTTTACAGAGAAGCAGATCAGGTGGGGCAGCGACGCGAAGGCTTGGTCGAAGACGTTGTAGTGGCGCTGCAGCGTCGCCAGGCTGTACACGTAACACGGTGTGCCGACGCGTGTCGCAATCTCGCGTAGCGGAACGCCTTCGGCGTGCAGTTCACCGTTGCGGTGTTGGAAGTAATGCATTCCTCCCCTCGTTCTTGAGTGTGCGTTCGATGGTCACGGCGTTGGACGGTGCACTAAAGTACCGATCGACCGTGAAAGATACAACCCGGTAGCGGTACAGGATCCCCGGCGTTACGTCACGATCGAGGTGCTTGAAGCGCTTGATCTGGCGAAAGCGATCGCGGTCCGTGACCGCCAGCTCTGCGATGCGTTGATAGCTGAGGGCGTCAGCCGTCGCTCGCTCGATTGCGAACCCGCCGAGATCGGTCATGCGTGTGCCATCGGCGTACAGTTGCGGGCGGCTCCAGGATAACTGGATGCCGTCCGCCACGTTACTGGCGGCGAGGTCGGCGAGCGGATGTGGACGCACGTCTTCCGGGGCGCGCGGCGGTGCCGGCCGGCCGCAGCCGGCGGACAGCAAGGGCAGCAGGCAAAACGCCAAAGGCAAGAGGCACGAGGCGGGCGCAAAGGTGCGCATCGCGCTGGTCACTTCAGCTCCGGTGCCTTCGCAGCTGCCGCCGCACGTTGTCTGGCGATGTCCCGCCAATGGCGCGCCGGCGGCGAACCGCGGCAGCGGCACTCAACCATTTCTGCACATCGGCGCCGAAGCGCGGTGAGAAACGGCGCAGCTCAGCGAGAGACAGGTCCTGCAAAGCGCGCCCTGTGGCCAGGCACTGACGCACGATGGCTCCCACCACGCCGTGGGCAGCGCGGAACGGGACGCCCTTGGTTGCCAGATAGTCCGCCAACTCGGTGGCGAGGGTGAAGCCGGCCGTGGCGGCCGCGCGCATGCGGTCAGGCCGCACGTGCAACTGTGGCAGCAGCGCGCTGAGGACCTCCAGGCTGCTCTTGACGGTGTCGACGCTGTCGAAGACCGGCTCCTTGTCCTCCTGCAGATCGCGGTTGTAGGTCATCGGCAGACCCTTCAGCGTCGTCAGCAGACTCAGCAGATTGCCATACAGTCGGCCCGTCTTGCCGCGAATCAGCTCCGCAACGTCCGGGTTCTTCTTTTGCGGCATGATCGAGCTGCCTGTGGCGAAGGCGTCAGGCAACTCGACGAATCCGAACTCCTGCGACGACCACAGGATGAGATCTTCGGCGAGCCGACTGAGGTGCATGCCGAGGATGGCACAGGCGGCCAAAAACTCCGCGGCGAAATCCCGATCGCTTACGGCGTCCATGCTGTTGGTGCTGACGGCACGAAAGCCGAGGCGGCGGGCCACATACATGCGGTCGATGGGGAAGGTTGTCCCCGCCAGCGCGCCTGAGCCGAGTGGCAGCACGTCGAGCCGTGCACTGCAGTCGGCAAAGCGTTCGGCATCGCGTGCCAGCATTTCTGCGTAGGCCAGACAGTGGTGCCCGAACAGCACGGGCTGGGCCGGCTGGAGATGCGTGTAGCCGGGCAAAATCACGTCGGGGTGGCGTGCGGCCAAGGTTGCCAGCGCGTGCCGCAAGTCACCGAGGCGCTGGCGGATGCCGGCAATCTCCTCGCGCAAGAAGAGACGTAGATCGAGTGCGACCTGATCGTTGCGGCTGCGCGCCGTGTGCAGTTCCCCCCCGACGCTTCCCACCTTTTCGATCAACCGGCGCTCGACCGCCATGTGAATGTCCTCATCGGCAGGAGACGGGCGGAACCTCCCACTGTCGAACTCCGCTTTGATCTGCCGCAGGGCGGTGATGATGCGCTGGCTATGGGTCCGGGGAATGATACGCTGGCGCGCCAGCATCTCGCAGTGGGTGATGCTGCCGGCGATGTCGTGGGCGTAGAGGCGCCGGTCGAATGGGTACGATGTCGTGAACGACTCGACGAGCCGGTTCGTCGGTTCGGCCATACGTCCGGCCCATGCCTTGTGCATCCGCTGCGGCATGCGGCGCACCTTAGCGAAAAGCGCGGCGCAAATGAAAGTGCATTGCCACGGGCGTGGAATGCAACGGCGCGTGCAACGCGGGGCTAGGGCTAGCCGCAATGCTAGCAGCCCTGTGGTTCCAAGCGGGCACCCTTCGATACGCGCCTGAGAGGGCGGCGCCTACTGCCCATGAACCGACAGTGCCTAATCTCGTCATGCCCGCGAAAGCGGGCATCCAGGCGCGAAGCGGGGTGGCAGGCGCAGGCATGGATTCCCGCTTTCGCGGGAATGACGCTCGGTTCATGGGCCCTTCAAACCGGCGTCCCCGCCGGCGTGGCCCTCAGGGTGAACGAAAAGAAGTGTTCTTCGAGACGAGAGAACCGCTCGCCCTGAGAGTAGGCCGCATCCTTTCAGCGGCCGTATCGACGCATGCCCTGAGCCCTGTCGAGGGGGGCGCGATCTTGGCAGGAGACCCTCAAGTTTACTGGCGTTGGCTCCGAGGGTGAAAAGAACGAACGGCCGTGCGGGGGGTGCACGGCTCTCTCATGCGAGCTTCAGTAGACCCACTTGCCACCGCTGTAACGAAAGATCTCGGTGACCTCGGTGGCCTCGATGGCTTCGGCCGGGTTCTTCTCGGCTTCCGGGATGGTGCCGCCGTGCTTCTGATAGACGATCTCGCGGTAGATGATCTTGCCGATTGGCACCTGGGTCGCGTTTTTCACCGTGCAGGTATGTTCCTGCGTGTAGCCGACATACTCGCCCCTGACGCCGTCCGATTTTGCATCCCACTTGATGTTGGCGACGTTGTACCGCTCACGCGCGGCAAGTTTGCCCATCCATTCTTCGCAGAAGCTGGTAAAGGCCGCGGTTGGATCTTCGGCCAACGCTGCGGTGCTGAAGAGCACGAGACAACACAGGGATACGAGCAGACGCATGGTTCCTCCTCCGTTACGGCTCCGCCAGCAACTCGACGCGCCGGTTCTCGGCGCGACCTTCTTCGGTATCGTTGCTTGCCACCGGTTGACTTTCTCCCTTGCCACGCACGGTGAGCCGATCTGCGGCGACGCCGAGCTTCACGAGATATTCCTTCACTGCCTCGGCGCGGCGCAGGGATAGGCGCTGGTTGTAAGCCTCGGTTCCCTGAGAATCGGTGTGCCCTTCGACCACGACATGCACAGACGAATTCTCTTTTAGCGTATTGGCCGCCTCCCGCAAGATGGCTACAGAATCGCTCCGAATGGTGGCCTTGTCAAAGTCGAAGTGAACGCCGCGGAGAACGATCTTCTTCTTGACCGGCGTGGGGACTGGTGGCGGGGGTGGGGGCGGGGGGGCGTGTGCGAGCTTCAGTGGCCGGGGCGGCAGCGCGGCCGGCATGGCGTACGAGATCGAGGCGATGAACCGATAGGGATCGAGGTACCCGCTCAAGCCGAAGTCCGCACCACCCTGAACCGCGAAGCCATAGGCGTTGGCGAACCGCAAGCCGACGAAGTCGCGCGTCGGGAGGGCACCCTGCACCTGATCGACGATACCGGTGTTGCCGCGGAACTCGTTCAAGAACTCCCCGTGGGCGTACGAGGTCATGAAGAGCGGCAGTTTCAAGCCCGCCGCAAACTCGAACGGCACGTCGAAGGTGGCATTGGGCCCATGGAAGCGCCGCTGGAACGGCAGCGACTCATTCTGCACGGAAAAGCCGGAGGGCTTGTCGAAGAACAGGCCGCCGGCGTTCAAAGTGACGGTAGCGTCGCCCTGAGGCGTCTTGAGCAGCCGCTTGTCGACAATCGCCATGACCTCGTAGGCCTCGCGGCTTCCGAAGACGGTCGCACGGTCGAGGACTGCGGGGAAGTCGTCGCGGCCCGTGCCGGCGACAAACGCGCCGAGCAGCGCGGCGCTCAGGGGTGCGCCGTTGTCCTCGTTCAGCAATCGATACTTCAAGCCCAGGCGCAAACCGCCGATGTCGTCGGTATGGCGATCCGTGGGTACGTTGCGTTCGAACTGGACGTACGGAATCTCGGATGTGAACTCGAGGTTGCGCAGCAGCCCGATGCCGAGAGTGAAATGCGTGTGATCGACCTCGATCTCGCCGGTTGTGGTCTGCGGCGGGTTGATGGCGCCATCGACGAGGATGCCCACAGATGGCTTCCAGGGTGGCAAGACGTCCGTCGTCGGGATCGTCACCAGACCGGTCTCGCCGGTCTCCGTGGGAAATGCCACGGCGCGATGCGCCCAGGCTCCGACCATCAAGGCAATCCCCACGGCCCAAACCCGCTTCATACCCCGCTCCTCCTGGCTGGTCCGGTAAGGTCGGTACGATGCCTTTAGCTTAGCCCCCGGTTCCCAGCGCCGAGCCCGTTGGAATCAGGTGCATCGGGACTCAAACGCCGCACCTTTACCTCAGGCATCCGGTGCAGCGCAAGCGACAGGGCAGGGGTGATGCGGCGGGCAGGGTCAGCCGGGGGCGTTGCGCAAGGTCAGTTCCTGAGCTTGCAGCCTCTGGATACGGTCGCGTAGCTCCGCGGCGCGCTCGAACTCCAGCTTGCCAGCGGCGTCACGCATTTCTTTCTGCAGGGCCGCGACCCGCTTCGGGATTTCGGATACGGCGACGTACTCTTCACCCTCTTCGGCCACGCTGCTGAGGTCGATGTAGTCCGCCTCGGCGACCTCCGCCCACGGTGTGGCGATGGCCTTCTGGATCGTCTGCGGTGTGATGCCGTGCTCGCGATTGTAAGCTTCCTGCACGCGGCGGCGGCGGTTGGTCTCGTCGATGGCGCGTTGCATGGATGCGGTGGCGCGGTCGGCATACATGATGACCGTGCCGTTGACGTTGCGTGCCGCGCGCCCGATCGTCTGGATGAGCGAGCGCTCCGAACGCAGGTAGCCTTCCTTGTCAGCGTCGAGGATGGCGACCAGCGAGACCTCGGGGAGGTCGAGGCCTTCACGCAGCAAGTTGATGCCAACGAGCACGTCGAACTGGCCGCGCCGCAGATCGCGGATGATATCCACACGCTCGAGGGTCTCGATGTCGGAGTGCAAGTAGCGTACGCGGAGCCCCAGTTCCTGGTAGTAGTCGGTCAGGTCCTCGGCCATCTTCTTGGTCAGTGTCGTGACCAGCACGCGCTCGTCGCGTCCGATGCGGATGCGGATCTCTTCGAGGAGATCGTCGACCTGTTGTCCCGCGGGTCGCACGAGGATCTCCGGGTCCATGAGGCCGGTGGGGCGAATCAGTTGCTCGACCACGACGCCGCGGGCCGTCTTCAACTCGTAGTCGCCGGGCGTCGCCGACACGTACACGACGTCGTTGACGAGGGCCTCGAACTCCTGAAAATTCAGGGGCCGGTTGTCGAGCGCCGACGGCAGGCGGAAGCCGTACTCGACCAGCGTTTCCTTGCGCGAGCGGTCACCGCGATACATGCCGCCAATCTGCGGCACGGTGACGTGGCTCTCGTCGATGAACAACAGCCAGTCGTCGGAGAAGTAGTTCAGCAGCGTCGGCGGTGGCTCGCCCGGAGCACGACCGGTCAGGTGACGCGAATAATTCTCGATGCCGTTACAGAAGCCCATCTCGGTGAGCATCTCGAGGTCGTAGAGCGTGCGCTGCTCCAAGCGCTGCGCTTCGAGCAGCTTGTTCTCACCGCGCAACTGACCAATGCGTTCCGCCAACTCCAGACGGATACCCTCGATTGCACGCTCCATGCGTTCGGGCGTCGTGACATAGTGGCTGGCGGGGTAGAGAGCGATCTTGTCGAGGCGACGCAGCACCTGGCCGCGCAGCGGGTCGATCTCGGTGATCGATTCGACCGTGTCGCCGAAGAACTCGAGGCGAATCGCCCGCGCTTCTTCGGACACCGGGAAGACCTCGACCACGTCGCCTCGGGCGCGGAAGGTGCCGCGATGGAAATCATAGTCGTTGCGCTGGTACTGAATGTCGACCAACTTGCGCAGCACCGCGTCGCGATCGGCCGGCGCGTTGCATTCCAGGAACAGCAGCATGTCGAAATACGCCTCCGGCGAGCCGAGACCGTAGATGCAGGAGACGCTGGCGACGATGAGCACGTCGTTGCGTTCCAGCAACGCCTTGGTGGCCGAGTGGCGCATCTTGTCGATCTCGTCGTTGATGGAGGAGTCCTTCTCAATGTAGGTGTCGGTGCTCGGGACGTAGGCCTCCGGTTGATAGTAGTCGTAGTAGCTGACGAAGTAGCGGACGGCGTTCTCCGGGAAGAGCACCTTGAACTCGTTGTAGAGCTGCGCCGCCAGCGTCTTGTTGGGCGCGATCACCAGCGTCGGCTTGTGTACCCGGGCAATGACGTTGGCCATAGTGAATGTCTTCCCGGAGCCGGTGACACCGAGCAGCACTTGCTGGTGCCGCCCCGTGTGCACGCCGTCGGTGAGTTGGTCGATCGCCTGTGGCTGATCGCCCTGAGGCGAGAAATCGGCCACCAGTTTGAACGTGCCCTCGCGTCGCACAGGTGGGTTATAGCAAAGCGGCTGGGGCGCGGGACAGCACCCCGGTTGAATTCACGGCGCGCTTGTGGCGAGATGCACACAACGTTGCGGACAAGGGAGGGAACGACCATGCGGAAGTTGGCTGCGGTGATTGGGCTGGGCGCGCTGGTGCTGTCGGCGGCTGCCGTGTACGCGGAGGACATGCAGTTCACAGTCGTGAACGTCGAGTACGAAGGGACGAAAATCTGGCTGCCGGCGACGCTCGTGGTCCATAAGGGCGACAAGGTGAAGATCAAGCTGATCAACAACGTCAAAGCCGACCCGAACCAGCACGGCTACAAGATCGCCGCCTTCAACGTCGAAACGGTGGTGACGCGCGGCGAACCCAACAACGTTGAGTTCACCGCCGACAAGGCGGGCATCTTCCCGATCACCTGCCAACTGCATCCGGCACACATCGGTGGAGAGTTGGTAGTATTGGACAAGTAGCCACTGAGGCTCATCTGCCCGTTGGTGGCGGGGGCTCGCGACTGAGCGCGCCTGCGGGCTGCAAGGCTTTGGGGCAGCCCCAGCGTGCTGGTTTGAAAAATGGCCAGCTGGTATGCATTCCCTTTGGGAGCGCCGCACGCGACGGACGCTGCCGGGAGGATGGTATGGAGCCGGTCTGCGACTCTTCGTTGGAGGAACATCTCAGTCGCATCGAGACGTACATGCGGAGCTGCGGGTTGTTGGCCTACCCGCACACGCGGGGCGCGCTGCGCCGCGAGCTAGCGGAGTTCCTCACTGCCAGGTCCACCGAGGCCATTGACGCGTGGGTGGCCCTGATCGGACCGGCGCTCGGCATTCCACCGGCGGAGTGGTCCGATCTCCGCCAGTCGATGCGCGAGGCGCTGGTACGCTGGATCCAGCACATCGAGGATCCGGAGAACATCGACACGTACGTCTATCTGCGCTGTCATGCGCGCCGTGCCTTCATCTCGCGCTTCCCGCCGTCGCGCTTCCTGGCCGGGCAGATGCAGCTGCGCCAGATCATATCGGACTACATCCGCAGCGCCTACCAGAACGATCGCGACAAGCGTGACGCCCTGCTGGCGCTGTGGCAGCAGGAATTCCAGGAGCGCGTGCTGCACATCTCAGACTTCTTCGTGGAGGCGCGCGAACAAGAGCTGCGCGAACAAGAAGCGAGCTATCGCAAATCGGTAGACAACGCCCCGGTGGCAATCTTCAAACTGTGTCCCGAGTACGGTACGATTCTCGACGCCAACCTCGTGTCGGAGAAGGTCGTCGGATACAGCCGCAACGAGATGGTCGGCATGCGCATTTGGGATCTCATCCCGCTTGCCGAGCGGCCGCGGCTGACGCGCCTCTTCGAGGAGACACGGACACGCGGGAATTCGAGTAGCGAAGATCTGCATTTGCAGGCGCGCGACGGCGAGCTCGTCCCCGTCTTCTTCAACGCGGGGTTGATCGAGTACGGGCACCACCGCTCCTTCCAGGTGATCTGCGTCGACATCTCGGCGCGCAAGCGCTTGGAGAGCCAGCTCATCCAGTCCGAAAAGATGGCGGCCATCGGCCAGCTGGCTGCGGGCATCGCCCACGAACTGCGCAACCCGCTCGGCATCATCATGAACGCGCTGTACGACCTGAGCGAGATCGTCGGTGCCAACGAGGCGGCGGTGCAGGAAGACGTGCGCATCGCCAAGGAGGAGATCAGCCGGGCCCAGGCGATCATCAATAATCTGCTCGAGTTCTCGCGCGAGTCGCGTGCTGAGCTGGAACGGGTCGACATCAACGACCTCGTGCGCAAGACCTTGCAGCTGATGAACAAGAGCCTGCAAAACAGCGGCGTGCGCGTGGTCACCGAGTTGACGCCGCTCGGCCGCTGCGTGGCGAATCAGAACGCCCTGCGGCAGATCTTCCTCAACTTGATCACCAACGCCCAACAGGCCATGCCGCATGGCGGCGAGCTGCGGGTGCGCACCGCGCCGCTGCTCGACGGCCGCATTCAGCTCGAGTTTTGCGACACCGGTGTGGGCATCCCGCCGGAGCACCTGAACGACATCTTCAACCCGTTCTTCACCACCAAGGCGCCCGGGCAGGGGACCGGCCTCGGCCTCTCGGTCGTGCACTCGGTCGTCAAGCGCTATCACGGGGACATTCACGTCGAAAGCGAGGTCAATCGCGGCACGACCTTTACCATCGAGTTCCCGTGCCCCTGTGTCGATACGACGGATGCCGTGCTCAGCGAGCCGGCCTAGCGGTCGACGCGACGGATGAGTGCCGCGCCGCGCATCCTCCTGGTCGAGGACGAGGCCAACATGGTTCGCACCTTGACCAAGATCCTCGAACGCAAAGGATATGTTGTCGACGCGGCCGCGACCGGTGAAGCGGCATTGCAACGGTTCGCGGAGCGTAGCTACGACCTGTTGATCACCGACTTGAACATGCCGGTGATGGACGGGCTGCAGCTCCTGCGCGAGATGAAGGAGCGCCACATCGCGCCGGCGACGATCGTGCTCACTGGCCATGGCACGATTCAGTCGGCGGTTGAAGCGATGAAGCTCGGCGCTGGCGACTATCTGATCAAACCGTGCCACCCGGACGAACTCCTCCTGGTCGCCGCCCGCCTGCTGGAGTTGCGCCAGCTCCGCCGCGAGGTCCAGTACCTGCGTACGCAGCTAAGCACCGGGGACCGCTATGGTGAGCTCATCGGCAAGAGCTCGCGCATGCGCGAGATCTACGAGGTCATCGAGGCCGTGAGCCAGAACAAGAGCAACGTGCTGTTGTCCGGGGAGAACGGTACTGGCAAGGAGCTGGTTGCCCGCACCATCCACAATAAGGGCCCGCTTGCCGGTCGGCCGTTCTTGGCGATCAACTGCGGCGCGCTCTCCGAGACGCTGCTCGAGAGCCAGCTGTTCGGACACCGTAGAGGGTCATTCACCAGCGCGATTGACGATCACGAGGGGGTTTTCCAGGCGGCCGATGGCGGCACGCTGTTCCTCGATGAGATCACCGACATCCCGCTGCCGCTGCAGGTGAAATTTTTGCGGGCGATTCAGGAGAAGGAGGTGACGCCGCTGGGTTCGACACGGCCGATCCGTGTCGACGTGCGCATCATCGCTGCTACCAATCGTGACATCGAGGCGGCGGTGAAGGACGGCAGTTTCCGTACCGATCTGTTCTACCGACTGAACGTCGTGCCCATCCACCTGCCGCCGCTGCGTGAACGGCGCGAAGACATCCCGTCGCTGGTCGATCACTTCATCAGCGAGTACAGCCGCATCTACGGGGTGGAGCCCAAGTGGGTCAGACCCGAGGCGCTGCACCTGCTCGTCGAGTACGCCTGGCCCGGTAACATCCGCGAGCTGCAGAATGCCATCGAGCGCGCGTTTGCACTGTCGTCGCAACCGGAGATCACGCCGAAGGATCTCCCAGCGGCCATCCTGCGCGGCGCCGAGCCGGCGTCCGACGGCCTCGGCGATCCCTTGCCGCTCGAAGAGGTCGAACGCCGGAACATCCTCGCTGCCTTGCAGCGCAGTGGCGGCAACAAGAACGAAGCGGCGCGGATCCTGGGCATCGACCGCCAACGCCTGTATCGCAAGATCGAAAAGTACGGGCTCGACGCCTAACGCGGCGCCCAGCCTCCCGGACTTGCAGCCGCCAGCCACCAACCCTGTCCTGAGCCCAGCCAAGCGGGCCAGAGAAAGACGCCGGCCGCCGGCCCTAGTAGCCCAGCTTGCGGATTGCTGCCTCGTCGAGGCCGAAGAAGTGCGCGATCTCGTGGATCACCGTGCGGCGTACCTGGCGTCGGATACCGTCAGGGGAAACGAAGGCGCGAACCAGCGGGCGATAGAAGATGCTGATCTTATCGGGCAGCGCACCGCCGAAGGTGCCGCCGCGCTGATGCAACGGCACACCTTGGTAGAGCCCGAAGAGCGTGTCACGTCGCGGGTTCATCCCCAACGAACGCAGCAGCGCTGGCGACGGCTCGTCTTCGACGACCACCTGCACGTTCTCCAGGTAGCGCGCAAACTCCTCCGGCAGCTCATCGAGTGCGTCGCGCACAGCATCCTCAAACTCGACACGATCCATGACCCACCTCCTGGTTGATTTGCCAGAGTGCGGCGGGCTTGTCATCGCCTGGCATGAGCGCTACGGGGAATCCTGTCAGAAGCGAGAATCTCCCATGCAGCAGCGTCGCATCCTTGCCGCGGTTGTAGCGAGCCTTGTGGCATTGGCGCTCGGCGGTTGTGGCCAGACCGGCTCAGATCCCCCCTATCTTCCCGAAGTGCTATTCCAGGTGCGCCCTGCCGGGCAGGCGACCTTTCGTGTCGATTCTCTGGTCGGTGGCGGCGCGAGCTACACGAGTGTCATCGGCCAGGAGTTCACGGCGACGTCCGGGTTCAATTTCGCCCTTGAGAACGCGTGTCCCCCATTTCTGGGACGCTTCACGCTGCTGAGCGGCGCTCAGATCACCGTCACCGTCAGCGTTATCTCAGGGGGCGGCCAAACGGAAATGTCTGATACCGCAACGCAGCCGGGCACAACGGCGACGGTGTCGGCTAATCCGTCTCAGTCAGGTTGCCCCGCGCCGAGCGGCACGCCCGCCCCGAGCACTCCCGAGGTACGCTTCGACGTGTGCGCAGCGCTCCCGGGCGAGTTGAACTGTGCGACGATGCAGGACCCTCCCGGAATTGGAACCTTCGGGGTCGTCTTCACCGGATCGATCGGCGACGAAATCTTCAGCCACCAGACGAGCGGTACGACGCCCACCATCTATTTCTTCCAAGCGCCCCAGGAGAACGTGAACGCAGTGTTCAGGCCGCAGACGGTTACCGGTGGCGTTTTGCAGGGGCAGCTGTTCATCAACGGCCAGTTGCAGCAAACCGTGGGAAATTCACAGGAGGTTTTGATCAAACAAGACCTCTAGCGAGCGCCTCAGACTGTGGAGCCCATGGCCAGGAGGAGGGTCAGGGGAGGTTTCCACGTCCCACCAAGCCGTCAGCGAACTGATTCCCCGTCGCTGCGGTTTATCAACATCGCCAATTCAGCGTGTCCGACTAGTGCAACCATTCTGTAATGGGAGCTTCTACTTCAACGGATGCCTGTAACGATTTAAAACTTCGACATATTTCCGATCTAGAACTGTGCGCAAACATCGGGCAATCCAGTCGGCGCCTTGCCTGGGGCGACTCGCAGCGCCGTGATCCACAGGTTATCCACAACCGCTGTGCAATTCTGGTGTGCTCAGGCTCCACGGGCGGCAGCTACCACCTTGCGCGCGGCGTCTGCCATGTTCGATGCAGATACGATATCAAGTTTCGAATCCGTCAAGATACGCTGACCGATCTCGACGTTGGTCCCTTCCAGACGGACGACCACGGGGATCTTCAGTTGGATTTGCCTGGCCGCCTCAACGACGCCGGTTGCGATCACGTCGCACTTCATGATGCCGCCGAAGATGTTGACCAGCACCGCCTGCACGCGCGCATCAGAGAGCAGAATCTTGAAGGCGGCGGTGACTTTCTCTGTCGTGGCGCCGCCGCCCACGTCGAGGAAGTTCGCCGGCTCGCCGCCGTTCTGCTTGATGATGTCCATCGTCGACATTGCCAACCCGGCACCGTTCACCATGCAACCGATGTTGCCGTCGAGGGAGATGTAGCTGAGGTCGTGCTTCGATGCCTCGATTTCGCGCGGATCTTCCTCGTTGAGGTCGCGCAGTTCGCGCACGCTCGGTTGGCGGAACAGGCCATTGTCGTCGAAGCCCATCTTGGCGTCGAGGGCGAGCAGATCACCTGACTTCGTCAAGACGAGCGGGTTGATCTCAGCGAGCGAGCAGTCAGACTCCGTGAAGGCGCGGTACAGTCCGTTGATGAACGCCACCGCCTTGTTGACGGACTCCTTCGGTAGGCCCAGCCCGAAGGCGATCTTGCGTCCCTGAAAAGCTTGGATGCCGACGGCGGGATCGATGGGCTCGCGCAGGATCTTCTCGGGTGAGCGCGCGGCGACCTCCTCGATCTCCATGCCGCCTTCGGAGCTCGCCATCAGCGTCGGCCAACCGCGGCCACGGTCGATGACCATGCCGAGGTACAGCTCGCGCGCGATGTCGCAGCCTTGCTCGACCATGACGCGCCGCACCTCACGGCCGGCGGAGCCGGTCTGATGCGTGACCAACTTCTTCCCAAGGATGCTGCGCGCGAACTCCCGCGCCTCGTCGGGCGTCTTGCAGAGCTTGACGCCGCCGGCCTTGCCGCGTCCGCCGGCATGGATCTGTGCTTTGACGACGCACACCGCCCCGAACTCGCGCGCAATGGCGGCGGCCTCATCGGGGGTGGTGGCGACCTTGCCCTCAGGAACGGCAACGCCGTAGCGCTTGAGAATCTGCTTGGCTTGGAATTCGTGAATGTTCATCGATGCGATCCCCTCGACTAGGCGGCCGGCAGAAACTTCTGTGCTGCCTCGACCAGCTCGCGCACATGGCTGACTGAAACGTCGAGCGCCTGGCGTTCCGCGGCCGTCAGCTCGATCTCGACGACACGTTCCACGCCGCCGCCGCCGATGATCACCGGCACGCCGACGTAGAAGCCGTTGACGCCGTACTCGCCTTCCAGCAGCGCCGCGCACGGCAGCACTTGCTTGCGATCGCACAAATAGGCCTCAGCCATCTGGATGGCGGCATGCGCCGGCGAGTAGAAGGCCGAGGTCTTCAGCAGGTTGACGATCTCGCCGCCGGCCTGGCGGACCCGCGCCTCGATCGCCTCGAGGCGCGCCGCCGGGATGAGCTTCTCCACGGGTACACCGCCAACCTGGCAGTAGCTGCGCACCGGGACCATGTCGTCGCCGTGGCCGCCGAGGACGATGGCGGTGACGCTCTGTACCGATACACCGAGCTCCATCGCGACGAACGTCCGGTAGCGCGCCGAGTCGAGGACACCGGCTTGCCCCACCACCCGCTGCTTCGGGAAGCCGGTGATGCGCTTCATCGCCGTGACCATGGCATCGAGCGGGTTGGTGATGACGATGACGAAGGCGTTGGGTGCGCGGTTGCGGATGTTCGTCGCGACGTCGTTCATGATCTTCGTATTGACCGACAACAGATCATCGCGGCTCATCCCTGGCTTGCGCGGCAGGCCAGCGGTGACGATGCACACGTCGGCGCCTTCGATATCGTCGTACTTATTGGTGCCGACGATCGCGGCATCGAAGCCTTCGATCGGCCCGGCTTCGAGCAAGTCGAGCGCCTTACCTTGCGGCAGGCCTTCGACAACGTCGAAGAGCACTACGTCTCCCAGGCCCTTGGTAGCGCACAGATGCGCCAGCGTTCCACCAATCATTCCCGCCCCGATGAGGGCAATCTTCTTCCGCGCCATCGCGTGATCCTTTCGTGTCCTCCGTCTCTGCTGCGGCCCAGCGCCGCAACTGCAGGCGCCCGGCCAGAGGGTACGCTCCGCTTATACTGAGTTTCCGTGTCGCGCGCCACCCGTCTGCCCATTCGGCTCGGGGGCCATTTTGACTGCGTGCTGGCCTGCGGCTAGAACCGCTGCTGCTCTGTGAAGAGGAGGCTGCTATGGGCTATGAGCACATCCAACTGACCCGCAACGACGGCATCGTCACACTGACCTTCAACCGTCCCGAGACGCGCAACTCGATGACGCCGGCGATGGGCGAAGAGGTGGTGCGTGCGGTAGACGAGATTCGTGGCGACGCCAGCGCGCGGGTGTTCATCCTGACCGGCAGCGGCAAAGCCTTCAGCTCCGGCGGCGACCTCGGCATGCTGGCGCGCGATGCGGGTGCGGCAGCTACCGGCGACGCGCCGAGCATGGCCGGCTCGCCGCGTGATTTCTACGCGCGCTACCTGGCCATCCGCAGTCTTCCCATTCCGACGATCGCGGCCATCAACGGTCACGCCATCGGTGCGGGCTTGTGCATCGCCTTGGCGTGCGACCTGCGCGTCGCCGCCGCCGACGCGAAGATGGGGATGACCTTTACCCGCCTCGGGATCCACCCGGGCATGGGCGCTACCTACTTTCTGCCGCGCCTGGTCGGCACGTCTCGCGCCTGCGAGCTGTTCTTCACCGGTCGCGTCTTCGACGCCGCCGAGGCGGAGCGTCTGGGCATCGTCACGCGCAGCGTCCCGCGTGACGGCTTCGATGCCGCCGTGCAAGCCCTGGCCCGCGAGATCGCCTCGTCAGGACCGGTCGCGGTCCGTATGGTGAAGAAGGCGATCTACCGGGGTGTCGAGCACACGCTCGACGAGATGCTGGACTTCGAGTCGCTCCAACAGGGCATCACGTTTACCACCGCCGATGCGCGCGAAGGGGTCACGGCGGTGATGGAGAAGCGCGCGCCGAAGTTTGCCGGGAGATGACAACAGACAACAGCCCACAGACGACAGACAACAGACATCAGATCGCCAATCGGTAGCCTGTGGTCTGTAGTCTGTCGTCGGTCAGTCGAATTCCTCGAAGTTCGCCACCCGCCACGCATCGCCCTCGCGACGCGTGGTGATGATCCACTTGCGGGTGAACGTGTCTGCGCCGTCGACCTGAATGCGGCCCTCGAAGACAAAGCTGGGCCGGTCGCCCTCTTCTTTTTTGTCGATGAGGCTGTAGCGGATGAGCGGCTTGCGCGTCGACTCGTCGATGGCCTGACCCGCGGTGAGCCGCTCCTCGTCTTCGAGTTTCTTGGCCGCGAGTCCGGCGCAGAGCTGCTTGGCGCCGGCAAGATTGATCTGCACGTAGTACTGATCGACGAAGCGTTCAGCCACGCCTTGGGGGGTGCGTTCGTCCGGATGACAGGCGAACAACACCAGACCCAAGAGCGCGACACCGCAGCGTGCGACCCATGTGGATCGAGTCATTTTTTCTTTCCGAAGAGCGCCGCCAGTCGTGCCCGCGCGCTGTCTTGATGTGTGCGGTCTCCTCCAGATCTCCGGCCGCGGCGAAAGCTGAAGTACTCGCAGAAGTTTCCCACCGTCTTGTCTACCTGGCGCTCCGCCTGCGGCTCCCGGCACTGGTTGTGGTAGGCTGGTTCGTAGAAGGAGCAGTTGAGGCAGCAGTGCAGATCGGTTCTACAGTGGAGACAGGTATCACGCCGTCCGATGCGCTCGACGCGGCCGATGTCGTGACCGCAGCGGTGGCACACCCGCTCGCCGATCGTTGCATTGCTCTGCATCTGGTCGCGTCCCGTTTGTTGCCGCCGGATGAGTCGGTTGATAGCATAGCAGCCATGTCAGGTCACAAGGGGCCATGCAGGCACTGATCGATACGTACGCGCGCGCGTTGGTGGTCGAGGAGAACGCGTCGCCGCACACGGTGCGCAACTACGTGAGCGACCTGCGTCAGTTACGCGCCTTTCTGCTGGAGCGTCGCCTCGGCTTGGATGGCGCGGCGGCCGATGTGGCGGTCGACCGGGTCGACCATCTGGCGATCCGAGCCTTCATGACGGACCTGCTGCGGCGCAACAGCAAGACCTCGGTGGGCCGCAAACTTTCGGCCTGGAAGCAGTTCTTCCGCTTCCTGTTGCGGCGCGGCGCGATCAGTCGCGACCCCACCGCGGGGATCGCCACGCCCAAGAAGCGCCAGCAGCTGCCGGTACACCTGACGGTTGACGACACGTTCCGCCTGCTCGAGGCGCCGCCGAAGGACACGCCGGCGGGGCTGCGTGATCGTGCACTGCTCGAGGTCGTGTATTCCTGCGGGTTGCGCGTCGCTGAGCTGGTCGGCCTCGACTGGACCGACATCGACGGCGGCCTCGAATTGGTGCGGGTGCGCGGCAAAGGCGGCAAGGAACGTCTGGTGCCGATCGGTCGCAAGGCGCTCGCGGCGCTCGAAGCGTATCGGGGACGGGTCGCCGACCTGTGCCCGCGGCGCCTGCGCGACGAGAAAGCCGTCTTCCTGAATCGGCGCGGCCAACGTTTGACGACGCGTACGGTGGCCCGTCTCGTCGATCACTACGTTGCCGCGAGCGGCATCGCTACCAAGGCGAGCCCGCATGCCCTCCGGCACAGCTTCGCGACTCACCTGCTCAACGCCGGTGCCGACCTGCGGGCGATCCAGGAGCTGCTGGGCCACGCCAGCCTCTCGACGACGCAGAAGTACACGCACGTGAACCTCGATCAGCTGATGAGCGTCTACGACAAGGCGCATCCGCGCGCGTAGAGTCCGTGGCCAGTAACCAGTAACCAGGGACGAGAAACCAGGGACCGTAGACATGAGTGACGCCTGATGAGCGACGTGGCGAGGTTCCACGGCACGACTATCCTGGCCCTCCGCCACAAGGGGAAGGTTGTTGTCGCCGGTGACGGACAAGTCAGTATGGGCAACACGGTGATGAAACGCACCGCCCGCAAGGTGCGGCGCATTTACAACGGCAAGGTGCTCGCGGGCTTCGCGGGCGCCAGCGCCGACGCCTTCACGTTGTTCGACAAGTTCGAGAAACAACTCGAGCAGCACAACGGCAACCTGCGCCGGGCTGCCGTCGAACTCGCCAAGGATTGGCGCACCGACCGGGTGCTGCGGCGTCTGGAAGCGCTGCTGATCGCCGCCGACCGCGATGCGCTGCTGGTGCTCTCCGGGAGTGGCGACGTCATCGAG
The DNA here is from genome assembly GCA_035541735.1 of Candidatus Margulisiibacteriota bacterium. GTDB lineage: Bacteria > Desulfobacterota > Binatia > HRBIN30 > HRBIN30 > DATKMS01. Next base: position 16,761 of record DATKMS010000237.1, on the reverse strand, counting down.
CCGGACGACAACGTCATCGCCATCGGTTCCGGTGGCAACTACGCCCTCGCCGCGGCGCGTGTGTTGGTCAAGCACACCAACCTCGACGCGCGCGCCATCGCCGAGGAAGCCATGCGGCAGGCGGCCGAGATCTGCATCTACACCAACGACCAGTTGGTGATCGAGGAGCTGGAGTGAGACTGCTCGTGGCTGGTCGCAGCTGGCACGAGAACAACGTGCTTCTGCCACCACGCGAACGTGTAGGCGCGACACGCAGGGTTGCACCTGGTGCCGATCGTGGTAGCTAGAGAAGCCTCATGAGTCAGATGACGCCACGCGAGATCGTTTCCGAGCTCGACCGTTACATCGTCGGGCAGCGCAACGCCAAGCGCGCCGTCGCAGTTGCGCTACGCAACCGCTGGCGCCGGCAGCAGGTACCCGAAGAGCTGCGCGACGAGATCGCGCCCAAGAACATCATCATGATCGGTCCGACCGGTGTCGGGAAGACCGAAATCTCCCGCCGCCTGGCGAAGCTGGCGCAGGCGCCGTTTTTGAAAGTGGAAGCCTCGAAGTTCACCGAGGTCGGGTACGTCGGTCGCGATGTCGAGTCGATGATCCGCGATCTGGCCGACCTGGCCATCAAGATGGTGAAGGACGAGGAGCAGGAGAAGGTGCGCGTGCGCGCACGCGAACTGGCAGAGGAACGGGTGCTCGATCTGCTGCTGCCGCCGGCGCGCGGCGCCGAGCGGCGCATTCAGCCGGTGGGCGAACGGGCCGCCGCAGAGTCCGTCGAAGAGTCGGCCGCGGCGACGCGCGACAAGCTGCGCCGCATGTTGCGCGAGGGCAAGCTCGACGACCGCGTCGTCGAGTTGGAGACCACGAAGGCGGCAATGCCCATGGTCGAGGTGTTCACCCCGCAGGGGATGGAGGAGATGGAATTCCACCTCAAAGACCTCTTTGCCAACCTTATGCCGAAGAAGACCAAGAAGCAGCGCGTGCACATCCCCGAAGCCCTCGACCTGCTCACCCAGGAGGAGGCGAGCAAGCTGGTCGACATGGAGGTTGTGACCAAGGAGGCCATCCGCCGCGTTGAGCAGTCGGGCATCATCTTCATCGACGAGATCGACAAGATCGCCGGCCGTGAGGGGATCGTCGGTCCCGACGTGTCGCGCCAGGGCGTGCAGCGCGATCTGCTACCGATCGTCGAGGGCAGCACCGTGAACACCAAGTACGGCATGGTGCGCACCGACCACATTCTCTTCATCGCTTCGGGCGCTTTTCACATGACGAAGCCCTCGGACTTGATTCCCGAGTTCCAGGGCCGCTTTCCCATCCGCGTCGAGTTGGAACCGCTGACGCGCGAGGACTTCGTCCGTATTCTGACCGAGCCGCAGAACGCCCTGATCAAGCAGTACGTGGCGTTGATGGAGACGGAAGGCGTGCACCTCATCTTTCGCGACGACGCCGTCGCCGAGATTGCCGCCATTGCTGCCGAGGTGAACCAGAGCACGGAGAACATCGGTGCGCGTCGCCTGCACACCGTCGTCGAGCGCCTGCTGGAGTCGTTGTCGTTCACCGCGCCGGAGATGGGCGGCTGCGAGGTCGTGATCGACGCCGCGTATGTGCGCGAGAAGCTCAACGACATCGTCAAGAACGAAGACCTGTCGCGTTACATTCTCTGACCGGTGCGCATGGCCCAGCGTTCGGATACGCAGATGCAAGAACTGATCGCCAAAGCCGACGTCCTCCTGGACGCCTTACCCTACATTCGGCGCTATTCCGGCAAGACGATCGTCGTCAAGTATGGCGGGCACGCGATGACCGACGAGGTGTTGAAGGAAAGCTTCGCCCAGGACATCGTCTTGCTCAAGTTTGTGGGTATCAACCCGGTGATCGTGCACGGCGGCGGCCCGCAGATCGGCAGCCTGCTCAAGCAGCTCGGCATTGAATCGCAGTTCGTCCGCGGCATGCGCGTCACCGATCAGCAAACGATGGACGTCGTGGAAATGGTCCTCGGCAAGATCAGCAACGAGATCGTCAGCCTCATCAACCGCCACGGCGGCCGCGCCGTGGGCTTGTCGGGGAAGGATGGCGAGCTGATTCTGGCGAAGAAGCTGACGGTCACGACGCAGGAATCGGGCAAGGTCGGCAAGGTGGACATCGGGCTGGTCGGCGAGGTCCGGGCAATCAATCCGGGGATCATCGAGTCGCTCGACCGCAGCGACTTCATTCCGGTGATCGCGCCGATCGGCGTTGGCGAGCGCGGCGAGACCTACAACATCAACGCCGACCTGGTGGCTGGGGAGGTGGCGAAGGCACTGCGCGCGGAGAAGCTGATGCTGTTGACCGACGTCGACGGCATCCACGATGCCGACGGCCATGTTATTCCGACGCTCGACATCGAGCGCGCCGTGCAGATGATCCGCGACGGCGTCATCAGCGAGGGGATGATTCCAAAGGTGGAATGTTGTATCGAAGCCTTGCGCGGCGGCACGCAAAAGACGCACATCATCGACGGGCGGGTGCGCCACGCGGTGCTCCTGGAGATCTTCACGCGCGAGGGCGTGGGGACCGAGGTGGTACGCTTCGGCAGCCGCGGCAGCGTGGCGCGCAAGCGCGTCGGGCGGTAAGATAAGCAAGTCAATCGTCGAGGGTTGAGAGTCGACAGAAGAGGAGAGGGAGCACGCCTGTTCTGCTAACTCTCGACTGTGGACCCTTGACTCTAGACTTGAATTCGAATGACCAACGCAGAAATCATCGCGCTCAACGAGCGCTACTTGTTTCCAACCTATGCGCGTGCGCCGATTGCGCTGGTGCGCGGGCAGGGATGCCGTGTCTGGGACGCCGACGGTAGGGAGTACCTCGACTTCTTCGCGAGCACGGTGGTGACCGCGCTAGGGCACTGTCACCCGAGCGTCACGCAGGCGATCGTTGAGCAGGCCAACAAGATCCTGCATGTCTCTAACCTGCACCACAGCGAGCCGCAAGCAGTGCTCGCCGAGCTGCTGTGCACGCATTCGTTCGCCGACCGCGTCTTCCTGTGCAACAGCGGAGCGGAGGCGAATGAGGCGGCGATCAAGCTGGCGCGCAAGTACGGCGCCGAACGCGGCGACGGCCGCTTCGAGCTGATCACGGCGCTCGGCTCCTTCCATGGCCGCACCATCGCCACCATCACCGCCACCGGGCAAGAGAAGGTACGGCGCGGCTTCCAGCCGTTGCCGGACGGCTTCCGCTACATGCCTTACAACGATGCCGACGCGCTGGAAGCGGCTATCACGCCGCGCACCATTGCCGTGATGCTGGAACCCCTGCAAGGCGAAGGGGGTATCGTCGTGGCAGCGCCGGCCTATCTGCGCCGCGTGCGCGAGCTGTGCGACCGTCACGGGTTGCTGCTGATTTATGACGAAGTGCAGACCGGCATGGGCCGCACCGGCACCTTGTTCGCCTATGAGCAGAGCGGGGTGGTGCCGGACATCATGACCCTGGCAAAAGGGCTGGGAACGGGCGTGCCGATTGGCGCCATGCTGGCGAGCGCGGACGTCGCCGCAAGCTTCACGGTCGGCTCGCATGCGTCCACCTTCGGTGGCAACCCGCTGACGTGCGCGGTCGGTGTCGCGGTGATGCGCGCGCTGCTCAGCGAAGGCGTGCTCGCCAATTGCCAAGCGCAGGGCGAGTACCTGCGCGAGCGCTTGCGCCAGGTGGCGCAGCGCTGCCAGCGCATCCGTGATGTGCGCGGCAGCGGCTTGCTCGTGGGCGCCGAGCTCGACGGTCCCGGCAACGGCGTGGTCGATGCGTGCCGCGAGGCCGGTCTGTTGATCAATTGCACGGCGGACAAAGTCCTGCGCCTGTCGCCCCCCCTCATTGTCTCACGCGACGAGATCGATCGGGCCGCCGACATCGTCGAGCGCGTGCTGCGGCAATGAAGCGCGATTTCCTCAACCTCACAGAGCTGACCCGGGCGGAGCTGGAAGAAATCCTCCACCTGGCGGCGACCCTGAAACGCGACCTCAAAACTGGGAAGCGGCCGCCGTTGTTGGCGGGTAAATCGCTGGCGATGATCTTCGAGAAGCCCAGTTTGCGTACGCGTGTGACGTTCGAGGTGGGCATTGCCCAGCTCGGCGGCTACCCGATCTACTTGACGCCGAGGGACATTCAGCTGGGTGAGCGCGAGTCAGTGGCGGACGTGGCGCGCAATCTCGACCGCTGGGTCGACCTGATCATGGCGCGCACGTTTTCGCATGGGACCCTGCTCGAACTCGCCAGCCACGCGGCAGTGCCGGTGATCAACGGCCTGTCCGATATCCTGCATCCCTGCCAGGTCCTCACGGACTGCTTCACGCTGCTCGAGCAGCGCGGCCGCCTCGACGGCTTGCGGGTGGCGTTCATCGGCGACGCCAACAACGTTGCCAACTCCTGGATGGAAGCGGCGGCGAAGTTCGGCTTCACTTTCGTGCTGGCGTGTCCGCCCGGTTACGAACCCCACGAAGCCACCTTCGGTAGTGCACGGGCGGAGGGTGCCAAGGTGGAGGTGACGCACGATGCCGGGGCCGCGGCCGCCGGCGCAGATGTGCTCTATACGGACGTGTGGACCAGCATGGGCCAGGAAGACGAGGCCGAACAGCGCAAGCATGACTTCGCCACATACCAAATCAACGCCGCGCTCCTGCGCCGGGCGCGGCCGGATGCCCTGGTCATGCATTGCCTGCCGGCCCATCGCGGCGAAGAAATCACCGACGAGGTCATCGATAGCCGGCAATCGATCGTCTTCGACCAGGCCGAGAACCGCCTGCACACGCAGAAGGGCATCATGGTCTGGCTCAGCGAGAAAATGGCGAAGCACCGCTGAACAGCTTTCCCCACTTGCGACTCTGAACCATCGACTATCGACTCCTATGGCTGAGAAACCAAAGAAGATTGTTCTCGCCTACTCCGGCGGGCTTGATACCTCCGTCATCCTCGGTTGGTTGATCGAAACCTATGGCGCCGAGGTGATCGCTTTCTGTGCCGATCTCGGTCAAGGCGAGGAATTGGCACCCGTGGAAGGCAAGGCGAAGGCGGGCGGTGCCAGCAAGGTCTACATCGAGGACCTGCGCGAAGAGTTCGTGCGCGACTTCGTGTTCCCGATGCTGCGCGCCAACGCCGTCTACGAGGGCAGCTACCTGTTGGGCACATCCATCGCCCGTCCGCTCATCGCCAAGCGACAGGTGGAGATCGCCATCGCCGAAGGGGCGGATGCCGTGGCGCATGGCGCCACGGGCAAGGGCAACGATCAGGTACGGTTCGAGCTGACGTATTATGCGCTCAAGCCGGACATCCGGGTGATTGCGCCATGGCGCCTGTGGGACCTGAACTCGCGATCGAAGCTGATTGCGTTCGCCGAGCGCAAGAAGATTCCCATCCCGGTGACCGCGGAGAAGCCGTACAGCTCGGATCGCAATCTGCTGCACATCAGCTACGAAGGCGGCATCCTCGAAGATCCGTGGCGCGAGCCCTACGAGGACATGTTCATCCTGACCGTCGCGCCGGAGAAAGCGCCCGACAAACCGGAGTACGTCGAGGTCGACTTTGAGTCGGGTGACGCGGTGGCGGTGAACGGCGAGCGGTTCTCGCCGGCCAACCTGCTGGCACGCCTCAACGCGGTGGGCGGGCGCCACGGCGTCGGCCGCGTCGACCTCGTCGAGAACCGCTACGTCGGCATGAAGTCGCGCGGCGTCTACGAAACACCGGGTGGCACCATCTTGCACGTCGCCCACCGCGCCCTCGAGTCGTTGACGCTGGACCGCGAGGTCCTGCATCTGCGCGATTCGTTGATGCCGCGTTACGCCGAGATGGTCTACTACGGGTACTGGTTTGCGCCCGAACGACAGATGCTGCAGACCGCCATCGACGCAGCGCAGCGCACGGTCGGCGGTACGGTCCGCCTGAAGCTGTACAAGGGCAACGTGACGGTTGCCGGGCGGAAGTCGCCACACTCGCTGTACCGCCCCGATATCGCCACGTTTGAAGAGGATGCGGTCTATCAACAATCCGACGCCGAGGGCTTTATCCGCCTCAACGCCTTGCGGTTGAAGATTCGGTCGCGTGTCGAGAAGCCGTCGTGAAAGTTGGAATTGCCGGCTTTCCGCGCAGCGGAAAGACCTCCATCTTCAATGCGCTCACCGGGCAGCACGCCGACGTGGGCGGCTTCAGCGAGCCGGGAAAAGTGCACCTCGGCACCATCAAGGTGCCCGATGCGCGCATCGACAAGTTGAGCGAGATCTTCAAACCGCGCAAGACGACCTACGCCGAGATGGTCTTCGTCGACTTTCCGGCGGCGGCTGAAGCGGCGGGGAGCCACGCGCTCGATACCACCACGCTGACCCAGATGCGTGAGACTGACGCGCTGGTGCAAGTGGTTCGCGGCTTTCCCGATGCGATCACGGGCGATGCGCCGCAGCCGGTCCGCGACCTCGAAAACTTCAAGAGCGAGCTCCTCCTGTCCGATCTTGTACTCATCGAAAAGCGGCTCGAACGGCTAAAGAAGGAGAAGGGCAAGGAGCAGGAGCGTGCATTGCTGGAGCGCTGCAAGGCTGTCCTCGATGCCGAGCGACCGCTGCGTCAGATCGACCTCTCCGGGGAGGATGCAGCATCGATTGCCGGCTTCGGCTTTCTGTCGCGGCGGCCGCTCATGGTCGTGCTGAACGTCGGCGAAGCCGCTGTCGCGGCCGGCATGCCGACCCCGGTGGCGGAGTTCCTGGCTGCGGAGCAGCTCGAAGGTTTGGTGCTGTCGGGCAAGATCGAGATGGAGATTGCCGCGCTGGAGCCCGCCGACCGGCAAGCCTTCCTCGAGGATCTCGGCCTGAAAGCAACGGCACGCGAGCGCTTCATCCGTGCCGCCTACCAGCTCCTCGATCAAATCAGCTTCCTCACCAGCGGAGAGGACGAGGTGCGTGCCTGGACGATCAAGCGTGGCACCCACGCCGTGAAAGCGGCCGGCAAGATCCACAGCGACATCGAGCGCGGGTTCATCCGCGCCGAGGTCGTGCACTACGACGACTTCATCCACTACGGCAGCGACGCCAAATGCCGCGAGCACGGCAAGCTGCGCTTGGAAGGCAAGGAGTACGTCGTCAAGGACGGCGACATCATCCACTTCCGTTTCAACGTGTGAGGACCGTCTTGGCGACGGGTTGAATGGAGGCAGCGCGCCTATCCGCGCCGTAGCACCTGCCCCGCGCGCGCGGCGCGATCGAACCTGCCGTGCTCTACCACGACGCAGCCGTTGAGCACGACGCACTCGATACCCGACGGCGACCGGTTTGGGGCGCGCCGCGTGGTGTTGTCACCGACAGTCGCCGGATCGAAGACGACGAGGTCCGCCGCCAGCCCCGTCGCGATGCGGCCGCGGTCGCGCAGGCCCATACGCTCGGCCGACAGGCTGGTCATGCGCCGCACCGCCTCGGGCAGCGTGATGAGCTGTAGCTCGCGTACGTAGCGTCCCAGAATCCGCGGGAACGTGCCGTACGACGCCGGGTTGTCGAAGCCGTTGCCGGTGAGGATGGTGTCGGTCTCGAAACAGGTCAGTGGATGCGCCAGCACTTTGCGCAAGCTCGCTTCCTCGTCGTCGCGGCCGCTGTAGTTCCAGTTCATGATGCGCGCCTGCATGCCCAGTTCGCCGACCAGGTCGAGATACGTCTCGGTCGGACTCGTGCCGCGGTCGTGCGCGATCTCCGCAACCGTCATGCCCTCATAGTGCGCAACCTCCCGGCGCGGCACCCACAGGATCTGCGTGTCCTCCCAACGCATGCCGAGGTGCGGCAACACCCAGTTGAGCGTCGCCGCGGCGCGCTGGCGTTGCTCCGGATCGGTGACCGCCGTGTGCAGATCGGGCAGAGTCCATGGCGGCATGAAGACGACCAGCGTGGTGTTCCCACCGACATAGGGAAACGCATCGCAGGCGATGTCGACGCCGTCGGCAACCAGTGCGTCGAGGTGCTCGAGCGCGCGGTCGGTTGTCGGCCACGTCGCGTCGCCCACGAAGATGAGATGCGAGTGCTGCACGCGCACCCCGTGGGCGCGGTGCACGGCCGCGGTTTCGTCCAAGGCGCGCAGATTCGAGGGCACTTGCTCCGGATCGTCGAGGCTACCGAGCGCGATGTAGCTGCGGGCGTGCGAGGTGTAGACGCCGCCGCGTTCCTTCAGTGGTGCGGTGATCCCCACCAACTCATCGGTATTCGCGAAGACTCCAGGCGCGTAGCCCAGGCCGGTAGACAGGCCGATGGCACCTTCATCGAGCGCGGCACGCGCGAGATCGGCCATCGCCGCAATCTGCTCCGGGGTGGCCGGGGACGGGTCGAGCCCTTTGACGGCGGCGCGGATGGTGCCGTGACCCACCAACTGCGCAAGATTGAGCGCCAACCCCTGCCGTGCAAGGGTGCCCAAGAAGTCACCCATGCCCTCCCAGCGATAGTTCAAGTCGTGGTCATGCAGCATACGACCGACCAACGGCAGCAACCCACGGTTGCCGGGTACGAACGGCGCCGGCGTGCACCCGCAGTTGCCGGCGACGATCGTAGTGATGCCCTGCTCAAGCAGCGGCGCCAGGACGGCCCCGTGGTCAGCATGTGGGATGACCCAGTCGCTGTGCGAGTGCATGTCGATGAAGCCCGGGGCAATCACCTTGCCGGAGCAGTCGAGGCTACGCGCCGCCGGCGCGGTGCCGAGACGGCCGACCGCTGCAATGCGGCCATCCTTGATACCCACCGAGCCTGTGAGGCTGGCCGCGCCGGTGCCATCGAGGATCGTCCCGTCTTTGAGAAGCAGATCAAAGTCCATGCCCCGGACAATGACACGATCCATCCGTCGCGGCAACGTGCTGCCGACGGGCAAGCGCACCAGGTACGGGGGCCGACACGACCCGGCAGAGTGGCGGACAACTCACGCGCACCCCCAATCGACCTCCCGAAGCCGGGTTTGCCGGTTTAGCATAAATTTTCACTTGATTAGGCAACGGAATCTTGCCTGCCCTCTTGACTCCGTACGCAGTTATCTTATGGTGCGCGTGTTGTGTGCCCGGTAGCCGCTGATGCTTGCGGGCCGGCCGAGTTGAAGGCTCCTGGTGACAGGGGTGAGACGAAAGGAGGGCTTGCAATGAACCGATCACGCGTTTTCCTTGCGCTTCTGTGCTTGACCCTGTGGGGTGCGGCCGCAAGAGCAGCGGAACCGGGGCCGTTCGTCGGTGCCAACCTCGGGTGGGCCGTGCCGACCAACGAGAACCTCAGCGCTCATGCCAACAACGGCGGGACCGGCGACCCGTACGTTGGGTACATGTTCAACAAATATGTGGGTGCCCAGGGAGAGTTGCACTTCACCTTCTTTCCCCCCGACAACGACCACCGCGGCTTTCCGAATGAGAACACGTTTTCGACGCTGTTCGGAGGGACGGTCGGCCCGCGGCTCTCGATCCCGATCGGTGACCTGGTGGACATTTATGCTACGGGCCAGGGTGGTTACTACACCGGCCTGAGCGGTCGGTTCACGCATTCCGCGCCCGGCTTTACCGTGGGTGGTGGCATTGACTACAACATCACGCGCGAGTTGGCCGTCGGTGTCTTCGGTCGTTGGAATCGCGTGTACATGTCGCCGCATCCGACATTCCTCGTCTACCAAGAGCCCAGCGCGCAGGGGCCGTCAGACGCGCGTTTTGCGACGGCGGGTATCAGCTTGAAGTATACGTTTGCGCAGCCGAAGCCGGCGCCACCACCGCCACCGCCGCCCCCTGTAGCGCAGAAGCCGGCACCGCCGGTGAAGAAGAAGATCGTGCTGCGCAGTGTGCACTTCGACTTCAATAAGGCGACCATCCGCCAGGACGCGATCCCCGTGTTGAACGAGGCGGTGAATGTCTTGAAGGAAGAGGGCACGGTTGGAGTCATATGCGCGGGCCACACGGATAGCGTCGGTAGCGATGCGTACAACATGAAGCTCTCGCGGCGCCGTGCCGATGCGGTGCGCGACTATCTGGTGAAGCACGGCATTCCGGCGAACCGCATCCGTGTCGAAGGATTTGGTGAGCGCAAGCCGGTGGCGTCCAACGCGACCGCCGACGGTCGCGCGCAGAACCGCCGCGTCGAGTTGAACCTCGACTGATCCTGCCAACGGGCTCCGGCGACCGCGCGTCGCCGGAGCCCGTTCTCATTTCGCCGCCTTCTACTTCAGCGTTGTCCGCTTGCGTCGGGCGAGTGGACAGCAGGTTTCGTGTGATCCATGAGCCGGCGGGCCCCCGCGGCAATCTGCTGCGCCGCCGTGAGGCTTGCCGCCGCGTGTGTGATCACAACCCGGTCAGTGGCCAGCCCCCAGCTTGTGCTAGTTTCCAAGCAGGGCGAGAAGGAGATGGGCGGGCGCGAGGCGCAGCAAGTTGGCGGCATGTGGCACCCCACTCCCAGCCGAGACTGAATGGGCACTCACCTGGGAGCCCGTATGACAACGCCGAAACATCGGGAGGATGCGCGATGCCAGCCGCGATGGGCGAGCGCGGCAATGGTCGCCGCGCTGGTGGCGGTTGCAGTTGCCGGTGTACATGCCGTTGCCTGGGGGGCTGGCGGGGGCCATGGTGGCGGTACGCACGTGGATACGTTTGCGGCCGTCCTGTTGGAGCTGGCGGCGGTCATCGTCACTGCGATGATCGGACGTTGGGCGGCAGCCGCGGTGAATCAACCGTCCGTCTTGGGTGAGCTGCTGGTCGGAGTGGCGGCCGGCAACCTTGGCTACTGGCTCGGACAGCCGCTGTTCATCCTGGTGATGCACCTCGGGGACACCCAGCCGCTGTTCGCCGAGATCTGGGCAACCGGGTTGCCGGTGCGTGACGTTGCGCCGCGTGTCTTTTCCGCCGCGCAGCTGGCGCCCGGCGGTATCGGCGAGCAGGTCGTCCAGATTCTTACCGGGCCGGGGTCCTCGCATTTGGTTGTCATGACCATTGCGCTGTGGATGTTCTCGAACCTCGGCGTGATCTTGCTGCTGTTCATGGTCGGCCTCGAGTCGACGGTGAACGAGATGCTTGCCGTTGGACCACGCGCCGTCGCCGTTGCTGTCATCGGCATCATTGCGCCGTTCGGCCTTGGGTACCTCGCCACGCGGCTGGTGCTCCCCGAACTGCCGGTTACCGTCGCCCTGTTCACCGGCGCGACGTTGTCTGCCACCAGCGTCGGCATCACCGCCAGGGTGTTCAAGGACCTGAACAGACTGCAGGCTCCCGAAGCGAGGATCATCCTTGGAGCGGCGGTCATCGATGACGTTCTCGGCCTCATCATTTTGGCGATCGTTGTGGGCATCGTCGCCAGCGGCGGCGTCGAGATCGGAGCAATCGTGCGCATCGGACTGCTCGCGGCGATGTTCCTCGGCGTAGTCATCATTTTCGGCGAACGAATGGTGCGGGGACTCATTCCGGTGATGACCGCGCTCGACCGGCGCAACTTGAAGCTCCTCTTCCCGCTCGCACTGGCGCTTGCGCTGTCGTGGTTGGCGAGCAAGATCGAGCTGGCGACCATCGTCGGTGCGTTTGCGGCAGGCTTGATCCTCAACGAGAAGCACTTTCCCAAGGCAGACGACGAGCACGCGACGACCATCGAAGAGCTGATTCACCCGCTGGAAGCGATCTTCGCTCCCGTGTTTTTCGTGCTCATGGGAATGCAGGTGAACCTCGCCACCTTCGGGTCGATCGACACGCTCGGCATATCACTGGCGCTCATCATCACGGCCATCGTGGCGAAGCTGGTCGCCGGGCTGCCGGCGGGGAAGGGCGTGGACCGCCTGTCCGTGGGCATCGGCATGGTGCCGCGCGGCGAGGTCGGTCTCATATTTGCGAGCGTCGGCAAAAGCCTCGGTGTCGTCGACGAGGGGTTGTTCTCCGCCGTGGTCATCATGGTTATCGTTACGACCCTGCTGGCGCCGCTGCTGCTCAAGTGGTCGCTGGCGCGCAACACGCGTCGTGCTGCGGCGTGACTGCGCGCCCAGCTCGTTGGCGTCCGCGGCAGCGGCTCGAGCATTGCGCAGCCCCAAGCGACCCGCCGACGTTTCAGCATCGCCTAATCATGACGGGTTTGCTACAGAGGACCAACCGTCGCGCTTCGGCCATACGCCTGTGGCGCGCGCGGAATGCATGAGGAACGTATGTTGATGGAGACGAACGGGGAGGCGGCGCGGACCTTGGCGCTGGTGGCCCTTTTGGTGGGTAGCGTGGCGCCGGGCGCGGCGCGGGCGAGTGGTTGGCGTGGGTTCGGCGGTGACGCACAACACACTGCGGCGTCGGCTGTAGCTGCGCAACCGACCGAGGCCGTGCGCTGGTCGACGCCGGTCGATCTGCAGCCGAACTACAGCGGCACGAGCCTGCTGATTCACTATGGCACGCCGCTGGTGACGCGCCGGAATACAGTGGTGATCCCGGTGAAGACGGGAGCGACAGACGGTTTCCAAGTCGAGGCGCACCGTGCCGATACGGGCGCGCTGGTGTGGACACAAACCACGGACTACACGCTGCCGGCCCATGGCTGGGTGCCGAGCCTTGGTATCACGTTGACCCGGCGGGAGCGGCTCCTGATCCCGGGCGCCGGCGGCACGATCTACCGGCGCGTCTTGCCTGACCGTGCGGGTGCACTGACGACCCAGCGGGCTTTCTACGGCATCCAGCACTACCAGGCCAACCCGACTGCCTTCGATAACACTGTCCGGATCTCCACGCCCATTACCGCCGACTTGCATGAGGTGGCGTACTTCGGCTTCGTGGCCAGCGACGGTGCCCCGCTCGGGCTGCAAAGCGGCATAGCGCGCATCACCGCTGGACGCGGCAGCGCCTGGACGGCGGCCGCGACCGCCGCCGGTGACAACAGCATCAAAAAGGTCGCGTACAATTGCGCTCCAGCGCTGAGCAAAGACGAGACGCGGCTCTACGTGGCGGTCAACGATGCGCCAGAATCCGGACTGGGGTCCGGCTACTTGCTGGCGCTCGACAGCCACACGCTCGCGCCCCTGAACCGCGTCCGGCTGAAGGACGTCGCCAACCCTGACAAAGATGCACTCTTGCCGGACGATGGCACGGCCTCTCCGACGGTGGGGCCGGACGGTGATGTCTACTTTGGCGTCATCGAAAACCCGCCGGGCGCAAACCACTTGCGCGGCTGGCTGCTGCACTTCGATGCCACGCTGTCGGAAGTCAGGACGCCCGGCGCGTTCGGGTGGGATGACACCGCCTCGATCGTTCCAACCTCCGCAGTTCCGTCGTACACCGGTTCAGCGCCGTATTTGCTCATGACCAAATACAACAACTATGCGGAGGGCGGGGGCGATGGTGTCAACAAGTTCGCCATTCTCGATCCCAACGCTTCGATGATCGATCCAATCTCGGGAGCGACGGTGATGGCCGAGGTGCTCACGGTGACCGCGCCGACGCCGGATGACGATGCGCGCGACGCGCAACATCCCGACGCCGTGAAAGAGTGGTGCATCAACACCGGAGTCGTCGACCCGCAGACGAGGAGCGCGGTGATCAACAACGAGGACGGCTTCCTCTATCGCTGGGACTTCACCACGAACACGCTGGCGGCGCGCGTCCAGCTCAGTGCCGGCCTCTTCGAAGCCTACACGCCGACGCTTGTCGGTCCCGACGGCACTGCGTTCGCAATCAGCAACGGCATTCTCTTCGCCGTTGGGCAGAGGTGATCACGAAGGAGTTGATCAGCAGGCAGGGGTAGCGATGGCGAGCGTCGCGATGCAGTACGGCGGCACTGATCGCTGACGTGTTTCTACTCGACCGGCTTCACCATCGATTCGAGTCCCGTGGTGCCGCGATCGACGCCGACGGACTGCATGAACGCCTGCCCCTGGCCGAGCGCGCGCAGGGCGTTGCCGCCCGCAGCTGTCAGTCCGCCGTCGACGACCAGCGCCTCCCCCGTGACGAAACGGGCGTCCTCACTCGCAAGGAAGAGCGCGGCGCCGGCGATGTGGTCCGGCTGGCCGGCCTCGGGCCACGGTTGCATTTGCTGCAGAACGGGCTCGATGATCCCCGGGCTGCCGCGGTGCAACAACGGTGTGAGGATGCCACCCGGGCAAATCGCGTTGACCCGAATTTTGTCCGGCGCCAACTCGACCGCCGTGGCCCGTGTCAGGTTGATCACCGCCGCCTTCGACGCGGAGTAGGCTTGTGGACCGTCGCCGCCGCTCAGGCCGGCGACGGAAGCGGTGTTGATGATCGATCCGCCGCGGCCCTGCGCCTTCATCACCCGCGCACCGTGCTTGATGCCGAAGAAGACCGCGCGCACCAACACGGCAAACGTGTAGTCCCAATCCTCGGCCGAGATGTGGGTAATTGGTCCAAACGCGCCTGCGACGCCGGCGTTGTTGAACACGCAGTCCAAGCGCCCGAACTGTGAGACGGCGACACCGATTGCGGTTTCGACAGCGCTTTCGCTGACGACGTCGGTGCGCACAAGACGGACATGCGCCCCATGGCCGCCGCGGGCTGCAAGCTCGAGGGTCTCGTTGCCGGTCGTTTCGTTGAACTCGGCGGCTACGATCCGAGCGCCCTCGTCAAGAAAGCGCAACGCGGTGGCGCGGCCGATCCCGCTGCCTGCACCCGTAATGACGGCGACCTTGCCATCCAGTCTCCCACCCATGTCACGCACCTCCAGTTCGAGCGTTTTCGCCCGACGCAGATAGCAGCTGCGCCGCCGCGAGTCACTGGGCTGCGGCGTTCGGCGAGCCCGCGCCGGCGGTTGTGGCGCTTCGAGGCGCTTACCCGTCGAGCCGGACCACCTCGACCGGGATGCCGGTCATATGCGCCATGTTGCTCAGCGGCTCGAAACTGCCGGGGCCGCTGCGGAGCAGGCGATTGACGTTTGTCCCCGGTCGTTCGCGCGCGATGCGCATGCCGTCGACGCCCGCGTGTCCCCAGCCGTGCGTGGCGGCGACCACACCGGGCATCAGGTCGGGGTCACGCTTCAGCGGCAAATCCACTGCGCCCGCATCGGACCGTACGCGCACCAGCTCGCCGTCATTCAGCCCACGCCGGGCTGCGTCGTCCGGGTGCATGAACAGGTAGTTACGGGCGCGTTCGTTGTGCTTCATCTTCTCGACGTTATGGAACCACGAGTTGTGCATGAAGCGGTCGCGCTTGGTGATGAGGCGCAAACGGCCGGGCGGCTCGGCTTCCAGCTCGGCAAAGTGTGCGGCTGCAGCAGTGAACGCGCCGGCGAAGGCTGGCGGGCAGCAATCGACGCGGGCGTCCGGCGTCTGGATGTGTTCGACGAAGAAACGCCCCGGCTGGAGCGGCGGCAGCACGATGCCGTGCGGGGTCGCCTTCAGGTCCTCCAGTGACAGGCCGCCACGTTCGAGCATGCGCGCCAGGCGCGCGAAGATGTCTGGCCGGGGGCCTTCGTCGAGCGGGCCTTTGAACCCCAGCTCCTGACACAGGCGCGCGAAGATCCACCACTCCTTGCGGCGTTCAGCGTGAGGTGCAACCACCGCATCGGTGTATTGGACGTGTGGCCGATGCTGCAGGCCGAGGCCAGCGTAGGTGACGTCGGCGCGTTCGAACTGATCGGTGGCCGGCAGCACGTAGTGCGCGAGCTGCGCCGTGGCGGTGCGGTAGATGTCGATGCACACCAGCAGCTCCAGTGATTCCAGCGCGGTGCGCAAGCGCGCTTCGTCGGCCATTGACAGCAAGGGATTGCCGGCGACCACGAACAGAGCGCGCACTTGCCCAGGGCCCGGAGTGAGAATCTCGTCGGCCAGCAGGTTGCCGGGCAGCGAGCCGCGTACGTGTCGAATACGTCCGAAGCGGCTGTCGAAGAATGCACGCTCCGGATCGGCGCGGCCGGAGCGCGCCGCGGCAGGATAGTAGCCGATGGACTCGATGTTGCCGCCGCGGCGGTCGAGGTTGCCGGTGACGAACGACAGCATCTGCACCAGCCAGTAGGCGAGGGTGCCGTGGCGCCCCATGTTGACGCCGGTCGACATGGTGACCGAGGCGCCGTCGGCGGCCGCCCAGTCGCGTGCAACTTGGCGAATCGCTTCGGCCGCGATGCCAGTGACCGTGGCGACGCGCGCCGGCGGGTAGTCGGCGATGAACCCGCGCAGGCCATCGATGTTCTTGCCGTGTCCAGCGATGATGTCTTCCCGGAAGGCGCCGATCCGCTCCAATTCATTGAGCAGCGCGGCGAGGAAGTAGATGTCCGTGTCCGGCCGGATCTGGATCAGCTCGCCGACGCCCGACTTTACTGACTCGATGCGCCGCGGGTTGACGAAGCGGATCTTGGCGCCGCGCCGCTGCGCCGCACGCAGCACGTTCACCGGATCGGCGATGGAGATGAAACTCATGTGCGACACGCCCGGATTCGAGCCGAGGATGAGCAGGTAGTTCGTGTGGTCGAAGTCGGGCAGGGGGTGCACGGTACTGCTGCCGTACACGAACTCACTGCCCGCGAACTTGTTGCTGCAGTCCTGCGAGCCGGCGCTGTAGATCTGCCGCGTCCCCAGCCCGGCGACGAACGGCGTCATGCCGACCCCGATCAAGGCGTTGAACGCCGTCGGGTTGCCGATGTACAGCGCGGTCGACCAGTCGCCGCGTGCAGTGCGGAGGGCGCGCAACTTGGCGGCGATCTCCGCGAAAGCCTGATCCCAGGAGACGCGTTCGAACGAGCCCCCCGGCGTGCGTTTCAGCGGATGCGACAGCCGGTCCGGATCGTGATGGATGTCGAAGGTCGCAAGTCCCTTGTTGCACGCCCAGCCGTGCGAGATGGGATGCTCGCGGTCGGG
>DATKMS010000236.1:0-9126 GCA_035541735.1 Candidatus Margulisiibacteriota bacterium | reverse complement strand
GGCGGGTTTTGCAGGAACCGCTGCACATGGTCCTGCGCCACCCATGCCTCGAAGTTCGGATGGTTCGCGCGCATGAAGTCGACCAGCGTCTCGAGCGCCTCGCGGCTGATGAATCTCATGTTGGGATCGGCGAATAGCTGCTCGATCATCCCGCGCACCTTCTCGAACGGATGGTCGTGGGTCAGGTGGTACGCCGCGTAATACTGGATGTGGGCGTGGAACTCCTTCTCGGCCGGGTGCGCGTCGGCGAACAGGAGGCTGTCGTGAAGGATCGAGGGCCCATGCTCCGGGTGGGCGTACAACTGGACGATCGCCTCGGTCGCCGCGTCATAGCTGCCGTCGTCGGGCAGCGAATAGAGCCAGTCCGCGACGGGGCAGACTTTGAAGCCTCGCGCCGTCGCGCCGCGGCGGATCTCGTCCGCAAGCTCCTTGATCGTCTTGTACTTGCGGGCACGCGGGCCCTTTCGGAAGGTGCGGAAATCCTCGTGCGGCATCGTCCCTCGCAAAACAAAAGAGGCCCATGCGGTTGTCGCACAGGCCTCCGTTAACACAAAGGCGAAAGGCCCTTACATCAACTCGTAGCCGATGTGCGAGGACTGGACGCCACCGCCCGCCGACACCGCCGAGAGCGAGGTCTGGATCGAGGTGCCCTGACCGATGATGTACCACTCGTAATCGGGCGCCGGGACCCAGCGAACGATACCGCCGAAGGCGTTGTAGCAAAGGTTGAGGCGCGAGAGCGTCGCCACCGATGAACGCTGCGGCTTGGTCGTCGCGGCGACGAAGGCTGCGGGAACCGTTGTGACGGCTGCGGCGAAGTTGTTCACCGGACCATCGGTGTTCGGCGAGGAGAGCGCCGTGCCCGAGGCCAGAACCGTCGAGTTGCGGGCGAACACCATGTTGTTCACGGTCGACGCCGCGGCCTGACCGCCCATGTAGATTTCGCCGACCTTGCAGATCTGCGAGGCAGAGCCGGGGTCGAGCGTCTGGTGCGTGTTGTCCGCGATGTTGGTCGTGTCGTTGGTGGCCGTGGCTGTCCACGAACCGGCTGCGAAAGAACGCTTTGACATGGCTAGTTACTCCCGTTCGTGAGAATTGATAGTTGACTGGCGGGGTCGATGCAAATGCCGTGATCGACCGCGATGTCGATTCGCTTGTGGTCGCAGATGCAAACGCCAGTGACGTGATAGGTGACCGCGCACGAGTCGCAGATATATTCATCGCACTGGTTGCAATGGCCGCGGGCCCGCAGGCGATCGGGATTCTTGATCTGGTTGCCGCCGCAATGGTTGCAATGCAGCGTCGGCACCTCGAGCGTCTTGCCCTCGGGCGCGCTCTGCACCCCAAGCAACTGGGCCATTTCTACCGGCACGCCCGGCGAAGCCGAGTGGTCGATCAGCAGATAGCCTTCCTTGGAGTTCGCGTAGCGCATCAGTGATTCCAGTGCTTCGCGTTGTCGGCGAACGTCGCACGCCGGCGCACGGCCGGGTTCTCAGAGTTCTTTGCCTTCGCCAGCTTTGCGGCCGGGATGGGTTTGCCTTCCGGCACGCCGAGGTCCTTGTGCAGGAGCCCCTTGTGCGAGGGCTTGATGTGGATGCCGCCGCCCTTGGCACGCGGCTCCTCGAAATCGTCCTCGGGATCCTCGCCCTCGTCCGGCGCCGGCTGATGCTTGGGCGGGTTCTTGCGGGAGAGCCGGTTGGCCTGCTCATCGCCCGCCTTGACCGCGCCGCCTTCCGCGCGCTCCACGCCGCCTGCACAGAGCTTGCGCTTGGACTGGTCGCGGACCGTCTTGGGCGTCTTGAGAGCACCGCCCCGCGCGCGCTTGTCGAGCCGCGCGTGAGGCTTCTTGCCCTTCACATGACCGCCACGCTTGAGGCGTGGGGGCTTGGCAGGCATCGCCACAGGCGTCGTACCGACCGCCGAGGGGATGGACCGAACATCCGCTTTCGTGCCACGCACTGTCCCGTGGTGAAGCCTGCCGCGCATCTTACGTCTTGTCCCTGCCTACTGCCCGAGACTTGGACTCGGGGCCGGGGCCCCGCGCGTATTCGAGGTTGGGGCCATCGGCGCCACTGAACGGCGACTTGCCCTTGCCGACCGGGCCGCCGCGGGCGCGACGGTCAAGGCGGTGGCCGGGGTGCTTACCGTGCACCTTGCCGCCGTGCTTCAGCTTCTCGTGGTCCTTGCGCTTCTTCTCGACGCCGCCGCCGCGCTTGCGGCCGGACAGCTTGGGCTTGTCCTCCGCCTTCTCGGGGTGACCGCCGATCTCGGGAATGCCGCCGATCTCCGGCTCCGTCCTGCCGCCACGAGCACGATGTTCCTTGAACGGATGCCCGTCCTTGGCCATGTGCCCCATGTGGTGGCCTTTGTGATGGCCCTTCGTCATTGTTTTTACTCCGTCTGAGGCGCTTTCGGGGTGGCGGCGGCCTCGTTGCCGTTATTCATGCATACCTGCTTGGATGGCTTGGAGCGAGACGGTTCCCTGTCCCGCGGTGATCGTGAGGCGATAGGCGAACGCCACGAAGTTCAGGATCGCGACCGTGTCGGCGCTCTTGCCGGTGATCGGTCCGCCGCCCGAGGACTGGTCCGCGATCGCAATCGGCGGGCTGTACGAGTCGGGTTCCATGCTCGAGCCGAAGCCCGCGCCGATGCCGCTCTGGTAGTTCGGATCGTCCATGGTCAATTCGACGCTGAACGTGGCCGAGCCGCTGACCAAGTGCGCAAAGAAGCCGATCTGAACCGGCTTGATGGCGGTGTTGATCGTGCGCCATGGGGTCGAGGCGGTGTTGTTGGTGCCGACGCTGATGTTGCCGGCCGTGGCGGCCGAGGCGGCAACTTTGGTGACCGTCAGGAAGTCCAGCGAGGTCGCAACCGGGGTGGTGCCGTTCAGCTTGATCGTGTCGGTGATGACATTGCCGTTGCGGTCCGTGCCGGTGACCGTGAGGGTCTGGGTCGTATCGCCGGCATTGGCCGAGACCCCCACCACACGCCGGCCGACGGTCGTTCCGGCCGTAACCGCGCCCGTGAGCGAGGCCACGCCGGCCGAAGCCTGCGTACCGTTGATGGTGAGATTGCCCGCGCCAGCGACCGCCTGCGCCGCACACACGGCCGTTGCAGCCGCGGCGGTGACGGACAGGCTGTCGAAGCTGATATTGCCGACTTGCCCGGCCATGTGCCTCCGCCCTTAGTTGTTGAACTGCGCTTGGCCAAACATCCACTGAGGGCTGCCGGGATGGCCGGAGAGCATGTTCCAGAGAGGCATGGACTGGAAGATCGCCAAGCGACGGCCGGTCAGGGCCAGCGAGGAGATCGAACCGTTGGAGGCCGCGCCGATGGTGGCCAGAGACGCCACCGCGACCGTGCCGCGCACGTCGCCGGTCGTCGCCGTGGCCGGGGCCGTCGTGACCGCACCCGTCCATCCGGTGTTCGAGACAGCAAAACCACCATTGTAGAAAATGTTGGTGTATTCCCAGCGGTCCGAGCGGAAGTTGAAGCCGAACAGATCGCCGGTGCCGACCGAGTAGTTGTGACCGGCGTCCGCCGCGTTCAGCGTGGCGGAGGTGACCGCCTTGAACGCCTTCTTGCCCTGTACCGTCGAACCGGCCGTGACCGTGATCTGCTCGGACAGCGGGTTGAAGTACACGTCGTAGCCGCGAACCGTGCATGACGTCGCCGTGGCGCCGGCAGCCGCCGTGACCTGCACGTTGCGCGCAAGCGCCTGCGTCGGATCGAGGAACAGGCCCGGGCCGCCTGCCTGATAAGGCAGGTGCGCCGTCGGGTAGATGGGTCCGACTTCGGAAGGCGACCAGAGGTTGCCCGTGCCGATCGGCGTCGGGTTGACCGAGTTGGTCGGCGTGTCGTTGATCGTGATGTGGGTGGCATCGGTGATGCCCGTGCACCACGTCAGCAGCGCCGTGCCGGCCGCGACCGCGTCCGCAATGACCAGCGGCAGACCGACCGCAAAGTACGTCGAATCCGCGACCACAACGGTCTTGGAGCCGGACGTGACGTTGCCGAAGGCAAAGCCGAAGTCGAGCAGGAGCGAGTTGGTGATCGGCGTGCCACCGTTGAGCGCATAGGCTTCCGGGTTCACGCCGGCGACGCCCGGCTGCGGGATGATTGGAATGCCGGCCGTGACACCCGTGGTCGAGGTCGTGCGCATGGTCAGCGACGCACTCGTGCCAGCCTGCGTGTTGGCAAGGTTGGTCGTCGAGGCCGTGATCGGGATCGTGTCGACCGATTGCAGGTAGGCGAGGTTGGCAAAGCCCGGGACCGTGCCGGTGTAGCCCTGCACCTTGTCCTTCATGAACGGGAAGCGGACGTCAGGGATGCCGTCGCCCTGAAACGTCATTCCGGGGCCCGCATCGAGATTGTAGTCCGGCGTCGCCTCGCCATAGGCGGCTGCGAGCGCGCCCATGTCGCCATAGACGAATGCCGGTCCGTCGAAGTTGGTAGCGCCCATGTTTCCGTTCCTTGTTCTGGTTAGGTCCGCCCGCTCAACTGCTTAGTTGGTCGGGAAAGTCCCCCAACCGGCGCGCCAGTCATCGTAGCCAAGATAGTAGCGTTCATAGGCCTTCACGAGCAGATTGTCGGTCGTGAAATCGACCTGCATGCTCGTCTCGAACGGCACGCGCTCGAGGTAGATGAAGCCACCCTGATCCGAGAGCAGGAACCACGCATACGGCGAGGTGAAGAAGTCCATCACCAGATAGCCGTCGCGCAGGTCGTCGTTCTCCTTGACCGAGCCGACGTCGTTGTTCGCCGTGCCGGGACGCAGCGGCGTCTCCATCAGGCGCTTGGCGACGTGGCGAAGCTCCACGGGGACGAGAAGCTTGGTCGACTGGGCGCCGATCAGCAGCCCCGCGTTGTCGCGGAAGCGGCGGATCATGTTGTTGCCCATCAGGAGGGTGTTTTCGTTCAGGCCGACCTGAATCGAAGGCGTGTTGGCGATGTTGTAGCCATCGACCGGGTGCGCCGTCGAGAACAGCGCCACGTTGTCGGCGCCGATCGTCGAGTTGAGCACGTTGCCGGTGTTGAACACCGCCGCGCCCAGAATTTCCTTCATCTGCTTGAAGGACTTGAGCAGGCCGAGGTTCGCCGGGTCGAACTGGCTCTTGTAGAGATTGTCGTCGATCGCCTCGCGGGTGAACGAGTAGCCGAGGCCGATCGCCAAGTGCAGGTGGTTGTAGGTGTAGCGCTGGCCGGCGAGGTTATCGAACTGCGTCGCCTGTCCCGAGCCCTTAAGCTGCGGCAGCGGCAGGTAGCGCATGGACTCGGTGCGCTCGAACGCCATGTCCGAGTGGTACTGCGCGAAAACCTGCGACCACTGGGTTTTGATCTGGGCGTAGTCGCCCTTGATCTTGCGGATGCCGGGCAGAAGCAGGGCCGGGATTTGTGAGGTAGTGATAGCCATCGTTGGGTCTCCTGATCCTGTTGCTTACTGGCCGGTGCCGGTGAGGCGCTCGGACGAAGCCGGGTTGATGCCAACTTCGAGCCACGGATTGCCGTTCGCCGGATCCTGCGGGCCGCCCGTCATGCCGACAGGGCCGTAGATGCGGAACGAGAAGTTCGCCGACGTGGTCGAAATGTTCGCGCCGTCCAAGGCCAGCGTCGAAATGCCCGATGAGTTCGGAACGCCATTGGTGCCCGCGACCCATTTGACGTTCTGGCCGCGCCACGACTGGGTCCAACCGGCCGCAGTATTCTGCAACTGAGCTCGGAACAGGACCGTGGGGTCGTCGCACACAAGGCAGCCGACGTCGGCCGAGGGGCTCGCCGTGCCCGTCCACCATTGCAGGAACACCGTCTGTTGCAGGTTGGTGTCGAAGTAGGGGAGGACCGCGTCAAAGACGCCGAGGATGAGCGAGGGATTGTCCGAAGCCGTCAGCGCCACATAGCCGGTCGTGCCCGACGCGGACGCCACGATGTCACCCTTGCCGATCTTGGTCGTGTTGGTCTTGACGATCGTGTACTGCGTCGTCTGGTAGGTCGGCGCGTTGCTGTTCAGGTTGCGAGAGAACAGAAGGCCGACGGGTGCGAGCGTGTTGACAGCCATGGGCGGCGGTCCTCTTTGGAGGGACGGCCAGCCCACGCGGCGCGCATGAGTGGAAACGTCGGGTTAAACCGAGAGGATCGACGCGGCGCGCATCAACCCCGAATTTCAAGCGGACGCTATGTCAAAATTTCAGCCGGTGCAAGATGCTTGCGTTCCAAGGGCTGACTGAGGTGCCAACCCGTCTCGCGAACATTGATCGTCGAAATCTTGAAGGCCGAAAGTTTGCGACGCAGTTTGTGCAAGATCACGTCGAGCGATGTGCCGGCGTTCGGCCAGTCCGCATACGGCTTATGCCCATATACCGCGTTGAGGAGTTCTTCGCGCGTGCCGACGCGGCCGTCGTAGATCTTATCGAGAATGCGCGCCTCAGAGAGCGAAAGATGCCTTGCATCCTTGCCGTCGGTAACGACGCGACAGACTGGTTCCCACACCACCATGTCGCGCGTTTACCATGAAAACTTGCGGCGGCTCTAGTCTTTCCCGCGCGGCGATGCGCCGGTTCCTTCCGCGAACTTGAAGTCGTCGACCTCGCGCTTGGTGGCGCGACGCAGATCGTCCGGGTTGGCGAGCGACCCGCGCAGCTTGGAGGTCTTTTGCTCCTCGGCTGCGTTCAGATCCTCCTGACGCGCCTCGAGCGTGAACGACAGCGGGCGCATGTAGAGCACCTGCCCGCCGCGCTCGACGTGTGGCTTGTCCCAGTCCGATGGCAGAAGGCCGCGGAACTTGCTCGCCGGCGCCGGACGCCAGCCGCCGTTGCGGATTTCGACCACTTCGGCCGGGTCGACCTGCTGGCCGACGACGCGGATCGTTTTCCACTCGTAATCCATGCCGGGCTCTTTCATGCCCGCGGGGATGTCGAACGGGTTGGCGTTGCGGTCGATGTTGCGCCGGACGATGTTGCCGTTCTCGTCCTGAAACTCCGCATGCCGCGGGTTGGCGCGGCTCGAGCGGCGCTCGACCTCGACCTTCTTGGCCTTGGCCTGCTGCTTCTCGCGCTCGAGTTCCTCGACGAACATTTCCTCGCCTTGGGCGAGCAGCGCCGCATCCTCGGCCGCCTGCTTCTTGATCGCGGTGCGCGGGGTGGCGCGGGTCTTGGGTTCGGCCTTGACGGTGCCAGTGCCGCCGAGCGACTTGCGCTGGTAGCGGGGCTTCTGGACGATTCCTGCTTCGCTCATTTGTAAACGCCGCTCCTTTCGTGGAGGAGGCCGGTTTCCGGCCCTCCGTTGGCCATCGAGTCTTGGATCAGGATTTGCTCGGATGCGTAGCGCATCAGCGGCATGTTGGTGATCTTGGCGGCTTCGACCCACTCGGCCGGAATGCGCCCTTCGACCGTGCGGTAGGGCTTGCCGTTGGCGTCGATGCCCTGCACGAGCCTCAGTTCCGAGCCATCACTGTGACGATACACAATGTTACCGCTCCCATCGCGAGAGCCAGAACGACCGCCGCTGCTGCGACTCTCGCCACGAGGCGCGGCCGTCGAGGACCGCCTGTTCTGGTTGTCCATGTCGTCTTGCCCTTTCCTGCCTCCGCGGTCGATTTGCCCATGGTTCTTGCCATAGAGCTTCTCCATGTGCTGGTCGATGAAGTCCACATAGGCCTGCGAACCGACGTCGGCCTCGCCATGGTCCGCGCGCCACAGATCGTGCGCGCTCATCGCGTCCGCGCGGTACTTGGGATCGTAGTTGTAGGCCGGGTGAGTGCCGATCCAGCGCAGCGCCTCGGGTGAGGGGCCTTCTTCCTGCTGGGGCTGACGGACCTGTTGCTGGCGGGCACGATCGGCCTGCTGGGCCTTCCAGTTCTTGAAGCCGGCGACGTTGTCCTCGGCGCGCTGCACTCTGGCCGCGGCGCGGGTCATCTTCTCGACGGCGTCCATTTCCTTGTCGGCGTCACCCTCGTCCTTGGCGCGGCGCCATTCGGCCTTGGCTGCGTCATGCTCGCCCTTGGCTGCCGCCAGAGCGTTGTTGATCGCATCTTCCTGCCGCTGGATGGCCGCATCGGCGTTCTGGGCACCGGCAGCACGGGCACGGGCGGCCTCGGTTTCGGCATCGCGGGCCCGCTTCTCGGCAGCCGCGGCGCGTTCATCGGCGGCCTTCTTCTCGGCGGCAAGAGCCTCGAGCGCGGTTTCCGGTGTACCGCCGTCGGTGATGTCCGGGTCGTCCGGTTCGAGTACGCGGATGTCGTCGTCGGTCGGCTCGATTAGCTGCTCGCGCTCACGGGCGGCGAGGCGATCGGAGGCGTGGCTTCGCCTCTCGACACGGCGGGATTCTTGGCGCTGGCCGGACATGCTGTCTCCTCCGGTAAGTTGCGACTATAGCACGAGTTCGGGGCTTGTGACCCTGCCGTAGATGAAGCGGTCCTGAACGAGCCGGCAGGGCCAGCCCTTCCACGTCCGCTTGTCCTCCATTTCCCCGCGCGGGTTCTTGATCTTGGCCATCTTCGAGCCCGGACCGTACACGCTCATCTGCAAGGTCTGCTCGTTGATGTTGTGGTACACGAAATCGCCCACCTGCGGCTTCCTGCCGTTGAAGGTCTTGGCGTCCTCAGTGAAGCAATCCGGGCCAATCGCGAGGATCAGGCCGCACTTGCCCTGCCACACGTCCTCGATCGGCTTCTCATTGCCGACCAGAAAGCCGCCTTTGGTTTCGACCGGGGCGCACACCACGGCCAAAAGCACC
Source organism: Candidatus Margulisiibacteriota bacterium (assembly GCA_035541735.1). GTDB lineage: Bacteria > Desulfobacterota > Binatia > HRBIN30 > HRBIN30 > DATKMS01. Next base: position 396 of record DATKMS010000236.1, on the reverse strand, counting down.
TGATTTCCCCAGATTTCGACACCCGAGTAATCCCCGAGCGCGTCGGTAATCTCTTTGCGGACCTCATCGAGGTCCCACTGAAACATTCCATGGTCTGCTGTGACCGCTGCGTAGCCTGCCATCAGTTCCTCGTCCCCGGCTCGTTCACGCGCTGGGAGGCCAGCCGGTACAGTTCGATGCTCTCCCTGATGCCGGCAATGCGGCCCTTGATGTTTTCGTACTGTCCAACCGACTGAAGGCCGCCCTCGAGCATGGTTCCGATCAGCCCGCCGATGCTGTCGAGCGGTCGATCCGGGCGCCAGTCGTCCCCGAATAGTTCGGCGATCGCCACGCGGTAGAAGGCGTCGGAATGTTCGCTCATTCTGGTTTCCCCTTGCCACGGGCGATGTCGACGAG
>DATKMS010000235.1:0-19580 GCA_035541735.1 Candidatus Margulisiibacteriota bacterium | reverse complement strand
CATCGATGCCACCGAGGCGCTGCGGCTCGGCCTCGTGAATCGGGTGGTCCCGGCAGATGAGCTGGCCGACGCCACCAGCGAGCTCGCAGAGCGGCTCGCCCACGGGCCGACGCTGGCCTACGGCTTCGCGAAGGAAGCGGTGTACGAGGGGGCAAACCTGCCCTTCAACAGCCTTCTCGACCTCGAGGCGCGCAACCAGAGGATCGCCGGCCGCTCCCACGACGTGCGCGAGGGGATCCGCGCGATCCGCGAGGGCCGCAAGCCCGAATTTCGCGGCCGCTAGCGCCACCCGAAAGTCGTGCGCACCCCCGCGTGCAGCGGTCGGATAGTTGCGCTCCGCGCGACGAGCCCGCTATGGTCCAGTGTTGAGCTCTGACAGTTCTCGGGGCGACAGTAGGCGGCAATCCCGTCCCAGTGCCGTTCGATCAGCTCTGCGAGCTCTTCGTACGGCGACGATCAGGGAGCTTCCTCGGGGAGCCGTCGACGGTGTCCTCAAGCGGTGGGCCTGACGCGGTAGCGCATGGACAGCTTCTTCGGTCCCACGACGAAGGCCGAGTGGATCTGCTCGGGCTCGCCCGCAAGCTCGGCCCATTCCATGCGCCGTGCGAGCTCGAGCCACAGGGCCCGCTGCGATCGGCGCGCCAGGTTGGCGCCCAGGCAGAAGTGCTCGCCGATCCCGAAGCCCAGATGGGGGGTTCGGGTTGCGGTCAATGCGGAGCGCGAAGGGCTCGTCGAAGACCTCCTCGTCACGGTTCGCGGAGGCGTAGAACATGACCAGGCGGTCGTCGGCCTTCATGCGCTGTCCGCGCAGCTCGTAGTTTGCGGTCACCGTGCGCTTCATGTGGTTGACGGGCGAGGTCCAGCGGACGATCTCCTCGACCGCCGACTCGACCAGGTCTGGATGTCGCTTCAGCTTCTCGAACTGATCGGGATTCTCGAGGAAGGCGCGCATGCCGCCGACCAGTGCGTTCTTGGTCGCGTCGTGTCCGGCGGTGAAGGCATCGACGAACGCCGACCGTTGACCAACAACCGGGCCCACCTCGCCAACGGGTTGAGGGCGGCTCCGGCGAAGATGTGCGCGAGCGCGTTTGTGCTCATGCGGTAGTTTTCGGCGGCGTTCCAATCGACTGGTAGCAGAATGGTAGCAGTCCGGCTTTCCGAGAGAGTCTCTCGGTAGCTTCGGATTGCTAAGTAGCTGATTTTGAGGGTGCGAAAGGGGGGACTTGAACCCCCACGGGTGTTACCCCACAGGATCCTGAATCCTGCGCGTCTGCCAGTTCCGCCACTTTCGCGTGCGAGTGAGCAGGTGGGTTACTTAGCGTTTTCGCCGGCACACGGTCAAGGCGACTGCGCGCAGGCTACGTTAGGGTCCCCAGCCGGCGCCGGTGTTTGCAAGGTCAGGTCGGTGGTGACGAACGCGTAGTCGGCACCGCTGTCCGTGAGGTTCTCGACGCTTACGGGCACGCCAACTGGTGGCTTCAAGAAGGCGAGCACGGCAACCTGTACCCGCTGCGACACGTCGGGCGCTTTCGCGGGCTCCACAACTGCCACCGGCGCGTCGAAGACGGGCGCAGTGGATGGGTTGCTCGGCATCAGATCCGGCCCCACGTTCCATGCGCCGGGCGGATCGACGGTCCGGACGGCGACGCGGAATACGGCGGCCGGCGGGAAGCCGTCAGGCGCGAAAGGCACGACGAGGACACACTCGCTACTACTGGCGCTCGGCGTGCAGGGGATCGCGCCGTCGTTGATGCCGGTATCCACACGCGGTGTGGATGCTGTTGGTGTGGGTGTCGGTGAGGCGCTCGCTGGCTGGGTGGCTGTCGCGCGCCCCAACGGCGTCGTTGTTGCCGTGCTCAACGGGGTCGGGATGAGCACGACATTTGTCGGACTGGCGCTGGGCGTTGGGCTCGGCAGCACTCCCGTAGTGTCGGCCGGACAGATGTTCAGCGCGTGGAACGACACGCAGCGCTGGTCATCGAGCGCGGTCTGGATGGCGGCGTTTTCGGAGCCGGGGAAGTTGTCGAAGCCACTGGAGCCGCTGCCACCGGCACAGGCCGAGAGCGACAGCCCGAGGATGGACCACATCAGCCAGAGATGTCGGCGCAGCTGCATGTTTGCCTCGCTCAAAACGGCGTGGAGGTCACCAGCACATTGAGAAAGCGCGTCTGTGACGACGCATCACTGGCAAACTCCTGCGCCAGCTGCCGCACGGCGGCGTCGAGCCGCTTCTGGAACTCCACCAGACGCGCCGGGTCGATGTTCAAGTAGTGGTTGCGCAGATACGTCCCGGTGTCGGTGTCGGCCAACGCCAACTTGTCGAGCAGCCCCTTCGCAAACAGCGCGCAGAACTCCAGTGCCAGCGCCTGCCGCTCCGCTGTGTCCTGCGCCACGAAATGACGGCCGCGCCGCCGCACCTTGCCGCTGCGCAACTCGATGAGCTCGCGCGCGCGCAGCGTCTCCTCGACTTGCTTCGCCAGCGCCTCACTGACCACCGTCTTCTGTGCCCGCCGCCGCGGTCCGGCCCGGAACTGCTCGCGCCAGCGCGTTGCGGGAATCCAACTCCCATCGTCGGGCAGGGCGGCGATCGCCTGGCTGGCGACCACTGCCAGGTCAGCATCTTCGATGCCGGCGACCGCGCGCGGCGCCTGCAACACCCGCCGCAGCTCCTTGCCGAAGGCGTACAGGATGCGATCGCGCCACAGCAGCGCCAGCAACTCGTGCGGATCCTCCTTGCGGATCGCCGCCAAGCGCCGCACCAACACCTCGCTCGGGAAGCGCTTGCCCTTCTCGATGTACCCCAACATCACCGGGTCGATCGTGCTGCCCAAGACCTCGGTGGCGAAGCGGCGGACCGTGTAGTCGCGCCCCATCAATACGCGGGTTTCGTAAAACACGTCCTTGATGCTCTTGCGCGCTGCCGGTGTGGCCACGGCACGATGTTATCCAAATGGAAATTGATTGACAAGCTAACAAAAGTTGTTTAGAGGCGAAGCCGCATCGAGGGATCACGCATGCGCGAACCACGGGGAACACGGAGCTGGGAGCGCGCGGGGCCGCCGTTCACTCACTCGCTCTCACACCGCATGCTTCCGAGGGTCCCGGCGGTCGTGCAGGCGAGCCGCAACCGCGTGATGGCCAGCAAGGGAGGGAAACAGTCATGACACACCGGAGAATGCGACGGGTCCTTTGCCCCCTCGGCGTTGTGCTTACGCTCCTGCTGCCCGCGTGCGGCGACAGCAACGGGAGCCCGGCACCGGCGCTCACCGCTACGGCAACGAGGACGGCGACGCTCGCTGCGCCGCAGCCGACGCCCACGCACACCGCCACCCGCTTGCCGCATCCCAGTCCCCAACCTACACAGACACAGACGCCGGCACCGACCGCGACTGCCAGTGTCACACCGACCACCTCGACCGCCAGCGTCACCGGCCTCATCGTCGTCAATCACGCCGTTGTGTCTGCCGCCGGTGACAATCTCGGTACCGCACCGCCTGAATGGAGCGCCGGCACAGACAAGGCGTCCTTCGATCGCTCGCTCGCCTTTGCCGATTGGGCGGTGCCGGAGGTCAACAAGGAGGGGCAAACGGCGGCCGACGGGCGCTTCTCGATCACCGGCTTGCCTCCCGGCCGCTATAGCTTCCAAGTGACCAAGACCCTCGACGGCAACCTGGCCACTCTGAGCTTTCCGTTCTCGGTAGGCGACGACGGCACTGCAGACGTCGTCGCCGAGGTGTCGTGGGGACTGGTCCGCGCCGTCTCGACGTACACGCACGCCGGGGTGCGCCTGCAGGAGATGCGCGGCCCGTACGGTACGTCGCTGGTCACAACGGGTGGCCGCGTGACGGAGATCGCCGATCCCAGTCGCACTCTCGTTGATCCAGACGGTGATGGCAGTTTCACTACGCTCGGCTGCGACGATCGTGTCTGGGAGTGCGGCAGCGAGCGCGACTGTGGAAACGACCATGTCTGCTCCTGCACGGCGAGTTGTCCGTTCTGCGACAACTGCGGTCCGCCAGTCTGCGTGGATCCCGGATCGGGATCACAAGCCCCATATCCGTGCGACGCCAACGATACGTGCTCGCAGGCGGGCGACCGCTGCCTCTGCGTCTCCAGTTGTCCCGACTGCAAGGACTGCACGCGCAAGGTGTGCGTGCCGGCCTGCGTGCCGGTCACCATCGCCGCCATTCAGGTCGTGAACGGGCCGTCGCAACTCGTGGTCGGCGAACAGGGCTCGGTATCGGCGGTGGCCAAACTCTCCGACGGCAGCCAGATCGATGTGACCTATCTCGCCACCTGGCGCTCTTCGGACGACACCGTCGCCACGGTCGATTCATGGGGACAGGTTGTCGCGCACGCCGTCGGTACCGCCGCCCTCACCGCAACCGTCGGCACAATCAGCAGTGTACCCTGGTCCGTCGGGGTCGTCACACGTCCTACCCTGCAGCGCATTGATGTCGAGAACGTATCGTGTTTCTATCCGCTGGGCTTGCCAGTAGACTTCGGCTCGCGCCCACCGGTGGAGGCGCCGCCAACGAGCGGTATTCTGCCGCCCAGTCCGACCTGCGGCCTCGTGGTGCAGATCGGCAAGACCATCCAGTTCCGCGCCGTCGGCCAATTCGCCAATGGGTATTACCAGGACATCACCGATGAGGTGCAATGGCAGCTCACGCCGCCGGGGATAGGAGAGGTCCCCGGTGGCGCGTTCACCGCGCAGCACGCCGGCAGCACCACGTTGACCGCGTCGCTCGATGCCGTGGTGAGCGACGGTACCGACATCCGTGTGGTAGCGGAACCGACCATCACCGCACTGTCCATCTACGCTGACAGCGGTATCATTGCGTTTGTTGACGACAACCCGCAACGCGTCGATGTCGCCATTCCCTGTCCAGTGACATCCGCAGGCTCTGTGTGCTGCTGCCCCGGGCCCCTCGCGGACGCCACGCTCAGCCCGTGCAACTGCGGCTACACCATCACGGTGCTGCGCGGTGACCGGGTGAAGTTCCGGGCCACGGCGCAGTACGATACCGGCGAGTTCCGCGACGTCACCAATGAGGTCACCTGGCGCAGCACCAACACCGCGGCGGCGACCATCGACGCGCAAGGCGTGATGACCGCGGTCGAAACGGGCGACGCCACGATCGATGCCGTCCTGGGCACCGTCAGCAGCAACACCGTCGGCGTACACGTCGTGAACCAGGCGACGTTGCAGTCCCTCTACATCTACCAGGACGGCACCGACCGCGTCGTCGCCAGGGGTGACCAGCGCTTTTTCAAGGCCACGGGGAACTACGACATCGGCTTCGGCCGTGACGTCACCACCGTAGCAACCTGGCGCAGCAGCGACGACAGCATCGGCGGCTTCGATACGCCTGGAGTATTCACCGCCCGGGCCGCGGGCATGGTGCAAGTGTGGGCGGAGCTGGATGGGAAGCAGAGCGACCGCATCTCGCTCGAGGTGTACGAGACCAGCGATATCACCTATTGCGATCCGGCCCATGTCAACCGCGCCGTGTGGTCCGACAACTTCAACCTGGTGACCTTGGAGTCTGACTGCGGCGAGTACCGCCAGCCCGGGGTTGCCGCGCTGCGATACACGGTTGCGGAGCTGCAACCCCATGGCGGCGTCTTCGATCCCTGCCTCGATCTGTACGTCTATCAAGGCAGCAAGCGGGTCCGCACCATCCGCGAGGAAGGCTGTGGCGATCCCTTCGTAGCGGCCACGGCGCCCGGACGCGACGAGGCGGTGCTGAAATATCAGCTGCGCGCCTTCTGGGACCTCAAGGGCGACGATGGGCAACCGGTGGCTCCTGGGACGTACACCATCTACGGCCGCTTCTACTTGTACTTCGATCCGGTGGTCAGCATCGACGTGGATGTGCTGCCGGCTGACGGGACGCTGCCCACTCGGACACCGACGCCGACCGTTGGTCCGGTGTGCACGCCGCCGCTGTGCCGGGACGGCGAGGTGCCCGTGTGTCCGGGCGACTGCCCGGGCGGCTGCGGCTCCGTATGCGGCATCCCGACGCCGACACCGACGCCTGAGGGATTCTGCTTCCGCGGTGCGGGCTGTAGCGGCACTGGATACGCGACTTCGCGCAGCGATTGCTGCTTGATCTCGCGTCTGTCTGCTTCACCGATGCCGTTTTCGTGGTGCCCGACGGGTGACCATGACCCCACGACCGACGAGTGTGCCGTCTGTGCCGCGGACCCGTGTAGCGGCCTTCCGCCAGCAACCGCGTCACCGTCGTAGCGTGGGCTACCGCGGAGTGAGGTGGGACGCCTCAATGCCGACACCCCGCTGGCGCTACTGGCTCGGCGGGCGTGTGGCCAGCTGGCGCTGTGCGGTGGCGAGGTAGCGCTCGAAGGTTGCACGATACTGACTGGTCGGAGCCGCAAGGCGAATGGCTTGGTTGTAGTCGGCGATGGCGCCGCTGAGGTCGCCCTTTCCGTAGCGCGCCAGCCCGCGGCTACCGTACGCGTTCCGCAGGCCCGGGTTCAGGCGGAGAGCAGCAGTACAGTCTGCGATTGCGGCCTCCCAATTGCCGCGCGCCTGGTATGCAGCGCATCGATTACTGTACGCGTCGGCACTCGGGCGCAGGGCGATAGCCTGGCCGTAGTCAGCGATGGCGCCATCGATGTTGCCCTTCATGCGCCGCGCGTTCCCGCGGTTCTGATACGCCGCCTCGTAGCGTGGCTCGAGACGCAATGCTTCATCGTAGTCCGCCAAGGCGCCATCCAAGTCGCCGCGTGTATGGCGCGCCAGCCCTCGCCCGTTGTAGCCAGTGGCGACGGTGGGCTCGACCTGGATGACTTGATCCCACGCGCTGACCGCGTCTCGCCAGACATAGGTCTGTCGATGCGCGGTCACGCCCAAGGCGAGGAGCGCGCCGGCGATTGCCGTCGCGGCCGCGTACCGTGTCGGACGACTCGGTGGCCCGGTACGCCCGCGAGCCGCGAGCCGGTAGACGCCGGCTGCCACCACGACCGCCCACGGCAGGCACCCGAGGTACGTGTAGCGATCAGCCGCGAGCTGTGGCCCACTCTGCAGGATGCCGAGCACGGGGAAGAGAATGACGCCGTAGCACACCCAGGCCACCAATGCCCAGGGATGGCGGCGGCGCGTGAGCCACACGCCAGCGGTGATGCCGAGTACCGCGAGGGCCGACACGACGTACTTTCCTTCGAGGGGGCTGAGCGGCCGCTGCAATGAGTACAACGGCGACAGCTGCGTTGGCATCAGCGTCTTCCGCAGATAGAAGCAGAGTCCATAGAGTGATTGGGCGATACGCGCGCTCACACTGTGCTGCGCCAACGTGAGCATCGGATGCAGTTGCTTGGCAAAGAACGATAGCGACCCTGCGCCGATGGCGAGTGCGACGTACGGCAATTTCTCGAGCAGCACCGCGGCGCGGCTCGAAGCTGCGTGGACCTTCGCAACACGGCGCAGTGGATAGACGTCGAGGGCGAGCAGGACAAGCGGCAGCATCATGCCGGCGGGCTTGGACATCAGGGAGAACGCAAAGCAGGCCACCGAGCCGACGTAGAGCGCGCGGCGGTGGACGGCGCGCCCCGTGTGGGCGCGGAGATATGTGAGCAGAGAGAGCAACAGGAAGAAGGCCGCCAGCACTTCCTGGCGTTCAGTTGCCCAGGCGACGGCTTCCACCCGCAGCGGGTGGATCGCGAAGAAGAGTGCACCAACCAGCGCGCCAATGTGCACAGCACGATCGTGGCCAGCTTCCCGAGTCTGGCCCAGACGCAGGAACGCGATGGCCAGCGCATACACGAGCAGCGCGTTGGCGGCATGCAGCACCAGGTTGCCGAGGTGATATCCCGCCGGATTCATGCCCCACCACGCGTAGATGACGGCGTGCGACAGCCAGCTCAACGGTTGGTAGTGGCTCATGTAGAGGCTCGTAAACATCCACTGGAGATTGGACCGCGTGAAGCCGCGATAGTGCGGGTTCGACGTGAAGTAGTAGGGATCATCCCAGTCGACGAATCCGTTGCCGAGCACCGGCGAAAAACACACAACGACGATTGCCACCAAGGCAATCGGCAGGCCGAATCGAAGGGCAGGGGACGCCGCGCGGGCCGCGGCAGGATGCGGAGCGATGACCCGAGCCTGTCCCATGCGCTACGGCCTTGCGTCGCCTGTCGCACGCTGCTGGCGAGCAGCCTTCAGGTTGCGCTCGAACTCTGCGCGTTCCAAAGGGGCGGCAAACCTGACTGCAACGTCGTAGTCGGCTACCGCTCCTCCCAGGTCGCCCTTGGCCTGGCGCGCGCGCCCGCGACCATCGTAGGCATACGCATATCGTGGAGCGCGGCGAATCAATTCGGTGTAGTCGGCGATGGCGCCGTCGAGGTCTCCCGTCACGCGCCGTGCCCAGGCACGGTTGACACGTGCATCCCAGTACAGCGGGTCCAGGCGAACCGCCTGCTCGAAATCCGCGCGCCCACCGGGTATGTCGCCCTGCAGTCGCCGCGCGGTGCCGCGGTTGTTGTAGGCAATGTAGTTGTCGGGCTCGACGGCAATGGCCTTGTCCCACAACGCGACGGAGTCTCGCCACACGTAGGTCTGCCAAAACGTCAGGATCCCCAACAGCGCCAGCACGACCACAGTGCCTGCGAGCGCCAGCCGTGCCTGCCGTGTCGCGCGCCACTGCCACAGCTTCCCGACGCCGCACGCCGCCAGCACGGCCCACGGCAAGCAGCCGAGATAGGTGTAGCGATCCGCCGCAATCTGCGAGCCAGTTTGTGCGAGCCCAAGCACGGGCAGCAGAATGATCACGTAGCAGACCCAGGCCGCCAGTGCCCAGGGTGCGCGCCGCCGCAAAAGGATCAGTCCGACCGTCACGCTACACACGACGGTGGCGCAGAGAAGGTACCGCGGTGCAGTTGGGTCGAGCGGACGCGGCAGCAGATAGAGCGGCGACAGGTGCGCAGGCAGCACCGTCTTCCACACGTAGAAGCAAAGCCCGTACGCTGCCTGGGCAAGCCGCTGCACCATGCCGTGTTGCGCCAGCGTGGCCATGGGTCCGCTGCGCTGTCCCACGAATGCGACGGCGGCGATGACGGCGGCGATGACGGCGTATGGGATCTTCTCGATGAAGATTTGCGTGCGGCGTTGCGCGTCGCCCGCGGTTCCGGGCCAGCGGCGAAAGGCATAGACGTCGAGCACCAACAGAATCAGCGGCAGGGTCATGCCCATGGCCTTTGAGAGCAGGGACAGCGCGAAGCAAGTGATCGAGAGCAGAGACCAGGCGAGTCGACGTTGCGCCCCGGCGTGTTGCATGCGGACGTAAGCGAGCACGCTGAGGAGAAGAAAAAAGGCGCCGAGGACCTCGCGGCGCTCTGTGACCCAGGCCACAGCCTCGACGCGCAACGGGTGAATGGCGAAGAGCAACGCGCCGGCCACCGCGCCGATGCTTCCACCAAACCGATCGTCTCTGACCGGTTCCGTCTCCCGCATCAGCGCAACAACGAGCAGGAAGAAGAGCACGGCGTTCGCGGCATGCAACCCCAGGTTCACCAGGTGGTGCCCGAGCGGATTCAGACGACAGCACTGGTAGACGAGCGCGTGCGACAGCCAGGTCAGCGGCTGGTACGGCCCCATGTAGAGCGTGGTGAACATCCAGCGCAGCTGTACTGGTGCGAGCGCACGAATGTTGGGGTTGGCGGTGAGGGTTTCGATGTCGTCCCAGTTCACGAATTGGTTGCGGAGCACGGGGGCGAAGCAGATGACAACCACCACCACTATGACGACCGGCCAGAGCCAGTCGGGAACCAGGGTGACATGCCGCGCGTGCCCAGGCTTGTTTTCCATCACGCCCCCAACACAGTCATCACCGCCCCGCATTCATGCCCGTCGTTGCCAAGACGGCGGGCTGGACGAAGATGATGTCAGACAGCGTAACGAAGGTCGTCGCCCCACCGATGATCTCGGTACGGACATCGGTATGGTGCGCCTGCAGATCGAAGAGCTGGTCGAGCATGAGCGTCGCAATCTACCGCGCCTGCGGTAGGCAGGGCCAGAGCGCCGGCGCTCCGTTGCGGCCGGCTGTTGAGCCGGCCCTGGCGGCGGCAGGCACAAATTGCTTGCGGGTCGGCGTGCAGGCCAGTACAAAAGGTAGTTGACAGCGCTCGTCTTTGGAGGGCAATTCGATGAAGCCATCGGGATTCAGTCGGCTGTCGCAGGCCGTGTGTGTCGCGTCTGCGTGGCTGGCAATGTGGACACTTGGAGTGGCGCCGGCACACGGCAGTTCCTTCGTCACCTTCGAGAGCGGCCAGGTGCGGCCGCTCGCGCTCTCGGCAGATGGCGCGCGCCTATATGCGCTCAACACCCCAGACGGGACGCTCGAGATCTTCACCGTCGGCACGCTCGGACTGACCCACGTTGACTCCGTGCCGGTGGGCATGGAGCCGGTGGCGGTTGCCGTCCGCAACGCCGGCGAGGTGTGGGTCGTCAATCACCTCTCCGACAGCGTGAGCATCGTTGACGTCAGCTCGACCCCGCCGCGGGTGACGCGCACGTTGCTCGTCGGCGATGAGCCGCGCGACATCGTGTTCGCCGGCCTCGACGGCAACCGGGCGTTCATCACGACCGCGCATCGCGGCCAGAACAGCCCGCTCGATCCGCAGCTCACGACGCCGGGCGTCGGCCGCGCCGATGTCTGGGTCTTCGATGCGAACAACCTGGGTAGCACGTTGGGCGGCACGCCGCTCACGATCATCACACTCTTCGGTGACACACCGCGCGCCCTCGCTGCGACGCCGGATGGCAGCACGGTCTACGCGGCCGTGTTCCATTCGGGGAACCGCACCACCGCGATCTCGGAGGGGGCGGTGTGTGATGGCGGCTCGACCGCGGGGCCGTGCGTCATTGGTGGTTTCACCATGCCGGGTGGGGTGCCGGGCCCCGACACCAACGCGGATGGAATCGCGCATCCGGAAACCGGTCTCGTCCTCAAGTTCAACGCGAGCAGTTTTCACTGGGAGGACACCCTGGGACGCAACTGGGACAACGCCGTGCGCTTCTCGTTGCCGGACAAAGACGTCTTCACGATCAACGCCATCGCCACTCCACCCGTGCAGAGCGGCACGGTGTTCACCGGCGTCGGCACCATCTTGTTCAACATGGTGGTCAACCCGGTGAGCGGGACCGTCTACGTCACCAACTCCGACGCACACAACGAGGTGCGGTTTGAAGGGCCAGGAAAATTCGGCGGCAGTACGGTCCGCGGTCATCTGCATGAGGCCCACATTACCGTCCTCTCGGGGGGCGTCGCGCTGCCACGGCATCTCAACAAGCACATCAACTACAGCGTGGTGCCCAGTTCCAAAAGCGTGGCACAGAAGAGCCTCGCCACTCCATTGGGGATGGCGGTGAGCAGCGACGGGAGCACCCTCTACGTGGCGGCATTCGGCTCCAGCAAGATCGGCATCTTCGATACCGCGGCGCTCGAGAACGACTCCTTCGTGCCCGACACCGCCAACCAGATCACCGTGAGTGGCGGCGGACCGAGCGGGCTCGTGCTCGACGAACCGCGTGGGCACCTCTACGTCCTCACGCGCTTCGACAATGCGGTGAAGGTCATCGACCCGGTTCTCCGCAAAGAAATTGCTCATGTCCCTCTCCACAATCCTGAGCCCGCAAGCGTGGTTCAAGGCCGGCACTTTCTCTACGATGCCAGCTTCACCTCCAGCAACGGCGAGGCGGCGTGCGCCAGCTGCCACATCTTCGGGGACTTCGACAGCTTGGCGTGGGACCTCGGCAATCCCGACGACTCGGTACTGAACAATCCGAATCCGTTCCGCATTCCCTCTCTCATCAACCCGGACTTCCACCCAATGAAGGGGCCGATGACGACGCAGAGCCTGCGCGGCATGGTGCACAATGGTCCGATGCACTGGCGCGGCGACCGCACCGGCGGGAACGATCCCGGTGGCAGCGCGCTCGATTCGAACGCAGCGTTCAAAAAGTTCAATGTTGCCTTCGGCAGCTTGCTCGGCCGCAGCAAGCCGCTCACGGACGCGGAGATGCAGGCGTTCACGGATTTCATTCTCCAGGTGACTTATCCGCCCAATCCGATTCGCGCGCTCGACAACTCGCTCACACCCGACCAGCAAGCCGGCCGCGACTTCTTCATGAGCAGCAGGCCGTCGGATACCCTGCAACCGTGCCATGGCTGCCACCAGCTCGACCCGTCGCGCGGCTTCTTCGGCACCGATGGATTCTCGAGCTTCGAGAACGAGACGCAGGACCTCAAGATCCCGCACCTGCGGAACCTGTACCAGAAGGTGGGGATGTTCGGCATGCCGGCGCTTACCGGCTTCATCAACACCGGCGACAACGGCTTCATGGGGGACCAGGTGCGCGGCTTCGGGTTCCTGCACGACGGCAGCGTCGACACACCGTTCCGCTTTCACAACGCCGACGTATTCAATAGGACTCCCCTCAATCCGGGCGGCATCCCCGCCGGAGCCGCTGGTGATCCGTTGCGCCGGCAGATCGAGCAGTTCATGTTCGCGTTCGACAGTGACCTGGCGCCGATCGTCGGACAGCAGGTCACCTTGAGCGCGAGCAACGCCGCTACCGTTGGGCCGCGCATCAACCTGATGATTGCACGCGCTGCAGCCGGCGAGTGCGACCTCGTCGTCAAGGGCACCGTGGCTGGCGAGTCACGTGGTGCCTATCGAACGGCGGCTGGCCTGTTCCAAACCGATCGCGCCGCACAACCTCCGCAAACCGCTGCCGCGATCCGCGCCCTGGCCGCGACGCCGGGGCAAGAGTTGACATACACGTGTGTGCCGCCAGGCTCCGGGCAGCGCGCCGGCGTCGACCGCGATGAAGACGGTTTCCTCGACGCCGACGAACGCGATGCGGGGTCGGACCCCGCCAACGCCCTCAGCCAGCCGATCACCTGCGCGGCCGGCGGGACGATCGCCACGCCGCTGGTGAAAGTGTCGAAGAACGACGATCCCGCCGGCGATGAGACGCTGACCGTCAGCGGCCAGTGGCAGCTAGCGACCTTGACGCCGGCGATCGACCCGATCGCCAACGGTTTCAACTTCAAGGTGGTGGATGCGGCGGGCGCCGTGGTCTTCGATCGCCGCATTCCGCCGGGTGCTCCTGCCAGCAAGGGTGCACCGGGGTGGACGGTGAACAGCAAGGGGACGCAGTGGACCTACAAGGACGCCACCGGCAGCTCCACGGGCGGCATCACCAAGGTGGTGGTCACGAACAATACGTCAAAGACGCCCGGCCTCTACAAGTTCAGCGTCGCGGGCAAGAATGGCGACTTCCAAGTCGGCAGCGGGGAAACCCCGCTGCAGCTGTTCGTTGTGCTCGGCGGCGCCGCGCAAGACAGTGTTGGCCAGTGTGCCACCGTCGCCTTCAATGGAGCGACCGGCCCCGCGCCGAGCTGTAAATCCGTGGGCGGCAACAACGTGGTCAGTTGCCGGTGAGCTGTCCTCGGACGAGCAACTCGAGGTTGTCCGACTATGAGCGAGCTGCCGGAGCACGTTCGTCGCAATCGCACCTTGTGGGACGACTGGGCGCCGAAGTTCATCGAGTCGGGTGAACGCGGCTGGGCGCAGGACACGCCGAGTTGGGGGATATGGAGCGTTCCCGAGTCCCAGGTGGGCATGCTCCCCGACGATCTTGTCGGCAAGGATGCGATCGAACTCGGTTGCGGGACCGCGTACGTCTCCGCGTGGGTGGCGCGGCGGGGCGCGCGTATCGTCGGCATCGACAACTCGGAAGCCCAGCTGGCGACGGCGCGGCGCCTGCAGTGCCAGCATGGTCTCGACTTCCCGCTCCTGCACGGCCACGCCGAGGCGGTTCCCTATCCTGACGCGAGCTTCGACTTCGCCATCTCGGAATATGGTGCGTGTCTGTGGGCCGATCCGCAGCGCTGGGTTCCCGAGGCCGCCCGCCTGCTGCGCCCGGGTGGGCGACTGGTCTTCCTCGTCAACTCGTTCTTGATGATGCTGTGCATGCCGGCAGAAGACGGCGTCGCCGCCACGGATCGGCTGCTGCGCCCGGCGTTCGGCATGTACCGCGTCGAGTGGCCTGGCGACCCCGGCGTCGAGTTTCACCTTTCGCACGGCGACTGGATCCGCCTGCTGCGCCGCTCGGGGTTCGAGATCGAGGATCTGGTCGAGCTGCGCCCAGCCGCGGACGCCACGACGCGCTACCCCTTCGTCACGCTCGACTGGGCGCGGCAGTGGCCGTGTGAAGAGGTCTGGAAGGCGCGTAAGCCGAAGCGTCAGGAGGGTACCCGATGACAACACTCGATCTCGCGACAGTCGATCGCCTGCTCACGACGACACGTTCCGTCCGCAAACGGCTCGACCTCACCCGCACCGTCGAACCCGAAGTACTCGAACGCTGCATCGAGATCGCGCTCCAGGCCCCGAGCGGATCGAACGAGCAAGGCTGGCATTTCGTCGTCGTGACGGATCGCGAGATGCGCACACGTCTGGCGGCGGTGTACCGGCGAGGGTTGGAGTTGTTGTTGCCCGCGTACACGCGCGAGCGATTCCCGGCAGATGACCTCCGCGGGCGCCAGTTGCCGGGCATGCTTGCCTCGGGATTCCACCTCTATGAGCACCTGCATGAAGTGCCCGTTCTCGTCATTCCGTGCATCGAGGGCCGCTTCGAAACCGCTGGAGTGGTGATGCAGGCGACACTCTACGGATCCATCTTTCCGGCGGTGTGGTCGTTCATGTTGGCCCTGCGCGCCCGCGGCATCGGCGCGTGCTTGACGACGGACCATCTCTTCCATGAAGCCGAAGCGGCGCAGATCCTCGGCATCCCCGACACCGTGACGCAGGTGGCCCTGCTGCCCGTGGCATATTTCACGGGCACGGACTTCAGGCCCGCCAAGCGGCTGCCGGCACGCGATCGCACACATTGGAACCAGTGGGGTGCGCGGCGTCAAGCGTAGAGACAGAGTTCATGTCTGCGCCGAACAGCAGTCCGGTGACGGTGGCGCCCGACGTGGGGATGGATCGGCGGCGTGACACCTCGACTGGCAGATCGCTCCCACTGCTCCTCGATCACAGGCCGCCGCGCACGGCCCGCACCGCGTGCCGTGTGAGCCTCTTGTCACTGGTGCTGACCGCGTCGCCGCTCCCAAAGAAGACATCCCACGCGTTGCCCGGTGTGGTCCTGACGGTCGTCGACGACCAGTAGGAACTGGAAGCCGTGCAGCTGCACATCGGCCCGCCGTTCCCGTCCACCACGCACCCAGTAGCGCAGCGCGTGTTGAAGGCGGCGTCGACCGCGGGCCCAGGATAGAGGATCTCGTAGTCGACGATGCTCAGCAGCTCCTTTAGGTTCGGGATGCGCCAGTCACAGTGGCCAGCAAAACACGGCTGCCGATTCAGCGTGGCGAGAAACTCCGTCACCATGGTGCCGTCCATCGGGTTCGACTCCACCGTGGTTCCCCACGTATAGGTGTTGTCCTGGTCGTGAATCCCGCCCGAGCTGTCCTTCTTTTCCCACATCAGGCCGGTGCTGTTGTCGGTGAGCGTGCCGTCGCCGTTGTCCGTATAGGCAAGCGCTGCCCCGGCCCGCACGGCTCCGTCGGAGCCTGGACCGTAGGATGTCGTCTGCCCCGACGCCGGCAGGCGCGCGGCGCAGGAGGCGCTAGCGGGGCACCCGCTGAGGGCGGCATTCACCGCTGTGAGGATCTCATCGATGGTCACGCGCTGGTCGCAGTTCAGATCGCCCGGACATGGCTGTGCCACTGCCGTGCGCACCGCCAGTGTGGCCACCAGCGCCCCTACCATACCCATGTGATGTTTGTTCATGGCTTTCCTCCTTCGCGGAAACCAATTTGAGATTCCTGCGCGTAGTATACCCTCAGGGCCCGACGGGCACAGTCCGAGACGCAGAGCCCCAGCCGCCCGCGGAACCACGCGCCAGAGCTGGGGCTGGCGGCGAACCGGTAGCGAGTTTGCCGCGCCGCCCTCTTCCCGCTTTACGCGGCTGCCGGCTGGCGCAGCGTCGCCGTGCCCGTCACGGCGCGCTCGCCGTCGCTGTGCTCGATGACCAGGTCGCAGACGATGCGTTCCCCGTCCGCCAGCTCATGGCGCTCGGTGATGACGCCACTGAGGACGATGCTGTCGCCGGTGATCGTCGGCACACGAAAGGTGGCGCTCAGCCGCTCGATCCGCCAGCCGGGTAGCTCGCGGCGCACGAACTGCTCCATGAACGCGGCGAGCATCGGACCAGGAACAACCACTCCGCGATAGCCGAGCCCGCGTGCCGTGGACGCATCCGTGAACAGAGGTTCTGGGATGTCGGCGCTCGCAGCGTAGCGGGCAATCACCGCGGCGCTGGGCGTGGCACGGTGCCACGGACCCAGCTCATGCCCGAGATCAATATCGGCAACCGGCCGATTGGCTGCTGGTGGACCGGCGGCCTCGGGTTCTTCCGCGAGGTTGGGGTGACTGGGTTCGAACGCTGCCGCGGGCGCAGCGGTTCCGGGCCGCTGGCGCACGATCTGTCGTTCGACGATCCGCGCCGCCAACGTGCCGCGGCTGTCGCAGATCGCCGCCTCGCGCATGACGACGGTGAGCGTGCCACTGCGGCCGATCTTCTCATAGACCTCGGCGATCTTTCCGGTGATGCGGTACTGTTCGCCGGCACGAATCGGATGGCAAAACTCGAGGTCGTGTCCTCCATAGACGCCGAACACGTCGGGCGGCAGCGTCACTGCAGGTGTCATCCCACGCCGCATCGACAGGCAAAAGGTTGGGGGTGCCTCACCGGTGACTGCGGGCGTGTCCCCGACGGCGTGCGTGTAGTCTGTGATCATCTGGGCCGTGACGGTCACGCATCCCAGATCGACCTCGTGTCCGAGGAGAGACTCGGGGATATGCAGCATCAGGCGATCACCGCACGCGTCCGCAGTGCGGCGATCTCGTCTGCGCCATAGCCGGCTGCACGCAGCACCTCGTCGGTGTGCTCGCCGAGACGCGGTGGGTGACGCCGCAGCGCCGACGGCGTGTGTTGCATGCGCACTGGATTGCGCAGGTAGCGAATTCGTCCGGCGGCATCGTCGTCCGCCTCGAACACCGTCTGATTCGCCTGCACCTGCGGGTCGGCCAGAAAATCCTGCACCGTGTTCGCCGGTGCCACCGGCGCACCGAACAGCCGGGCGCGTTCGAGCAGGGTTGCGCTCGGCCACTTGCGCAGCTCCTCGGCGAGCAGCGCAAACAGCTCCGGACCATTCACGATGCGCATCAGCAGCGACGCATAGCGCGGGTCGACGATCAGGTCCTCACGCTCGATGACACGGCACAGGCCGTGGAACTGTGCGTCCTCGACGACCATGATGACGACGTGCCCGTCGGCGGTGTGCCAGGTGCGGTGTACCATCGAGATGTCGGGCAATGATTGCCACTCGTCGCTCGGCAGAAAGGTATCGCGGAGCAGCGCGTCGGGCAGGATGAACGCCGCAAACGCATCCAGCATGGCGACGTCGATGTTCTGGCCGCGCCCGCCACGCTCGCGTGCCAGCAACGCCGCGAGGATGCCGTACACGCCCGTCAGCGCGCTGGCCTTGTCGGCGATCAAGCTGCGAATGAGCGCCGGCGTCTGTCCGGCCCCCTGGATGGGCATGTGTCCGGTGAGGCCCTGGATCACCGTGTCATAGGCCGGCAGTGAGGCGTACGGCCCCTGCGGTCCGAAGCCGCTGATCGATAAATACACGAGCTTCGGGTTGTGCGCGGCGAGGGTCGCGTAGTCAATGCCGATGCGTGTGCTCACGCCGGGGCGGAAGTTCTGCACCACGACATCGGCGCCGCACGCCAGGCGCTGCGCTACTGCCTGGCCGTCGCTGCTCTTGAGGTCGATGACGATGCTCCGCTTGTTGCGATTGAACTGCGCGAACATCGCGCTCAGCTCGCCTTTGAAGGGCGGCCCCATCATGCGCGTCGAGTCGCCGCGTGGCGGCTCGACCTTGATTACGTCGGCACCGAGGTCCCCGAGGATCATCGTGCACATCGGGCCGGAGATGACGGTTGAGAAGTCGAGCACCGTGATTCCCGCGCACGGTCCGGTTGCCTCGGCGCGTAGACGAACGTCCATTGGGTCGAGTTGTACGCTGCGGAGTTGCAAACGGTCAAGACGCCGGGGAATTCATTCCCCGGTGACCGCGGCGGCACGCTCGCTGCGAGTTTATCGACACTCCCCAAGGGATTGGAGAGGAGGAATTGCGAGGGTTCCCCCTCTCACGATCTTGGGAGACGGGTTAGGGGCGAGGGCTGTTCGACACGCGCAGCGCAAGCTCCGGAGGTCGATACTGTGCCAGCGCCGGCTCCAGCCGCACCGCCTCGTCGAAGGCGCGCCTGGCTTCATCGCGACGCCCCTGGCGGATCAGTTCCTTGCCCAGGTTGAAGTGCGCTGCGGCTTGCATGGGGTCGAGCGCGATCGCGCGCCGTAGATGGGTCTCGACCATCGATGGGTCCGCGAGGACACGGCCAGTCCATGCCAGCTTCATGTTCCAGTCGGCTGTGTCCACCAGGCCGTAGCGCTCACAGAAGCGGAGAGCGATCGCGGCGCTCCGAGCGAGCTGCTGTTCGGCTGTCGAGTAGCTGTGATGCATTTGCGGAAAGGCCAGCGTGGCGAGCGCCGCGTTGGCCCGCATCTGATGGAACTGGATGAGGCCGCAATGCACGACGCCCACGAATACAAGAGCAATGCTCACCGCGCACAGGCGGCCGGCCCTAGACAGCCTGCCGTCATGCTTGAGGGGCACGCCGCGGAGGGATAGCGACCCGCGCTGCGCGAGACGCAGGGCCAGCACGCCCAGGTAGCCAGTGAGGACGCTCAGCGCCAACGCCAGCACGAACGGCAGCAGGTTGTAGACCTCGTGCAGTGACAGGAAACAGGCGACGCACAGCACGAGCATGAGTGCGTCCTCGCCGAGCGAGAAGCTGAAGCGCTTCAGGCCGGCGCGATTGTAGACGTGCAGCGGCGGCCGACCGAAGCGGTAGGCCAACACGTCCTGCGGGCAGGCGCTGACGCACTCGAAGCAGCGCATGCAGCCGGAGTTGGCAACCATGCCGAGTTGCTGCACCTCTTTGTGCACGAGCACGCCGGTGGTGCATGCGGCGGTGCAACGGCCGCAGCCGTCGCATGCCCCCGTCAAGCGGATGCGGCCCGGCGCCAGGCCGTCTGCGGCCGCCAGCACGGCGCCGTACGGGCAGACGTATTTGCAAATGCTCAGCGAGCCGAGGAAGTAGACGAGCAGCACTCCCCCCAACAGGATGGCCGCCGCTTCAGCGGGCCCGGGTAGTGTGGCCCACAGGTGATTGGTCGCCAGCATCAACGTCGGGTTCGGAGGCGGATCACCGCGCCACCACCGTTCCACCGCCGGCTGCAGGAAGATGTAAAACGCCGCGTACAGTGGGACCAGCCGTAGCAAGCGTGACCGCATGGGTGCCGGCCGGATGCCCGCACGCCCGAGCAGGTAGCGACACAGCTCTTGAACCGCGAGCATGTGACAACCCCAGGCGCAGAAGAAGCGGCCGAACACGGCGGTCAGGAGCAGCAGCGACGCGAA
>DATKMS010000234.1:0-30245 GCA_035541735.1 Candidatus Margulisiibacteriota bacterium | reverse complement strand
CAACTGCCCCTCCGTTCCGAATCCCGACCAAGCCGACGCAAACCACAACGGAGTGGGCGATGCCTGCGAGCAACCTGCCCGGCACGAGAAAACGATCTGTCAGCGTCTCTCGCGTCCGCTGGATATCGATCGGTTCTCCTTCACCGGCGCTCTTGGAGAGAACGTGACCGTCGTCCTGCGAGCGGACAGTCCGTCGTCAAGAGGCGACCACGCGTTGCTCCTCCTTGTGGACCGGATTCGCGGCGTGACCTTACGGCGTTCCGACGGGAGTTCTTTGCCAGACGAAGTCGAAGCGAAGCTCCCCAAAGCAGGAGCATATGAGGTGCTCGTCGCCTCCGTTGGACCCGGCTCGCTGGCATTCAAGGGCAGCTATTGCGTCACGCTACAATCGTCCGCAAAGGCGTTCTCGACGTTCCTAAGAGAGTGAGGCGTGTAAGCTGGCGCGCTACGCGAGATCCTCAAGCCGTCGATCCCGCAAATCGTCGCGCGTGCGCGACGACGTCCAACCACGCGCGGGAACTTGACCTCGGTAAGGCGGCGACCGGGGGGCACGGGTGCCGCTCAATTCCTCATTTTTGGGTTGTCCGAGAGCTTCAAAGTGTGCCAGAAAGGCGGCGGCAACCAACCACAGCAGAGAGACCGGTGGACGGAGGCAGCTGCATTCAGAGGCGACGCAGTGGCTCGCACACAGCCAAACTGCTCGCGTTCGCGCTGATCGCGTTGACGCCGCGCGTTACGCACGCGGTTGGCTGTGGGATGCTGAGCTTCGGCGCGGCGACGAATTTCAATGTCGGTCTGAATCCGCAAGCCGTGGCGGTGGCGGATTTCAACGGTGACGGCACCCTCGATCTCGCCGTCGCCAACGGCAACTCCGGCACGGTGTCGATCCTGTTGGGTACCGGCAACGGCAGCTTCGGCGCGGCGACGAATTTCATGGTCGCGACGACACCGGCGTCTGTAGCGGTCGGTGACTTCAACGGCGACCACATGCCCGACCTCGCCGTTGCGAACCAGGGCTCGGCCAACGTGTCGATCCTCCTGAACACCTGCAGCAGCACCTGTGCGACGCCGAGCTTTGCCGCGGCGACGAATTTCACCGTGGGCACGAGCCCGGTGTCCGTCGCGGTCGGCGATTTCAACAACGATCAGAGGCCCGACCTGGCGGTGGCGAACGGCAACTCCAATAACGTCTCCGTCCTGTTGAACACCTGCACCGCCGGCTGCACGACGGCCAGCTTCGCTGCCGCCACGACTTTCAACGTCGCGAGTTTTCCGCGTGCGGTGGCGGCGGCGGATTTCAACAACGACGATGTGCTGGACCTGGCCGTGGCGAACGCCAGCTCGAACAGCGTGTCGATCCTGCTGGGCACCGGCACGGGTAGTTTCGGCACGGCGACGAATTTCGGCGTCGGTACGACTCCCTTCTCTGTCGCGGTCGGGGATTTCAATGGCAACGGTAATCTCGACCTCGCCGTGGCCAACGGCAACTCGGGAAGCGTGTCGATCCTGCTGGGGAGCGGCACCGGTAGCTTCGCGGCGGCAACGAACTTCAGCGCGGGGACGAATCCGATCTCGGTGGCGGTTGCCAACGTGACCGGCGCTCTGGATCTGGTGGTCGCCAACGCTAACTCCAATAACGTCTCGATCCTGTTGGGCACCGGCACCGGTAGCTTCGGGGCGGCGACGAACTTCAGTGTTGGCAGCTTCCCACGCTCACTAGCCGTGGCAGATTTCAATGGCGATACCGAGCTGGACCTTGCGGTCGCCAACGGCAACTCGAACAACGTATCGATCCTGCTGAATACCTGCGGCACGCCAACCCCCACGCCCAGCCCGATGTCTCCAACGGTGACTGCCACGAGCACTCCCACACCGGAGTCGACGTCGACCCCAACCCAGACGAGCACGTTCTCGAACACGCCAACACCAACTGCGACGGCCAGCGCCACCGACACGGCGACGGCGACAGCGACCGAGACAGTTGCACCGACGGCAACCTCGACCTCGACTCCGACGCCCACCACGACCGACACGCCGACAACGACGCCGAGCGCAACGCCAACAGCAACCGAGACGCCCAGCCCGACACCCAGCGACACGGCGACAGCAACCGAAACCGCAACCGCCAGTCCGAGTGCGACGGTCACGCCGACGCCGACCGCTACCGCGACGCCAACTCCCAGCGCCACGCCGACAGCAACCGCGACGGCGACGGCGAGCCCGAGTGCGACGCCGAGCGCGACGCCGAGCGCGACGGCGAGTCCGACAGCGACGCCAACCGACACCCCGACGGCAACGCCAAGCGATACACCCACGCCGACCGAGACCCGGACCGCCAGTCCAACTCAGACGGCGACAAGCACGGGGAGCGCCACCGCGACGCCACTACCGAGCACTACAGCGACGCCGAGCGCGACAGTGACCGTGAGCCCCAGTCCGGCGGCGACGTTCACGCTGGCACCGACACCCACGGCCAGCAACACGGCCACCCCAAGCGAGACGCCGACGGCGACTGCTACTGTCACGCCGACGGCGACCGAAACGGTGGCGGCAACGCCGAGCAGCACGGCGACATCGATCGAGACAGCCACAGAGACTCCCAGCCCGAGCGCGACGTCGACACCGATCAGCACCCCAACCGCGACAGCCAGCAGCTCACCGACGCCGAGCGCGACGGCCACAGCAACCGCAAGCTTCGTCGCGACGCCCACCAGGACCGGCACACCAACCAGCACGCCGACGCCGATGATCTGTATCGGCGACTGCGGAGATGATGGCACGGTGACAATCGACGAGATCATCATCCTGGTGGACATCGTCCTGGGCCAACAGCCGCTCTCCACCTGCGAAGCGGGTCATCTGAGTGCGGTCACCGTGGCCGACCTCGTTACTGCAGTGAACAACGCCCTGTCCGGCTGCAATGCCGGCGCAGCGCGGGACGTTCGCCGGTGATCTGAAAATACTTACGCCAAGACACCAGTACCGCCTCGCCCACGTCGGGAGATGTCGGTCTTTTTGGCCTCCACGGAGCCGTTGCCGTCCTGACGCATGTCATTCCCTTGCGCGGATCGAACTGCTAAACGGGTGCGCCGTGCGGCGACATCTGAACCAAGCACGGAGGAGAACGATGCCGTTGGGAGTCGTCATCCCATTCACTCCGTCCGGAGCAGAGTGAGGGAGAAAATGTCATGAAGCAGAATCGAGTCAGCCATGGGAAGGGTGGTTTCATGCGCGCGCGTAATGTGGTGATAACGGCGGCGATGCTGGCTTGCCTGGCGGCGGCGGCGCGCGGAACGCAGTGCGACACTGGCAATCAGTGCATGACCAACGGCATGTGTATGCCAGACGGCACATGTGAGGGAACGCCGCTGAACAGCGGCAGCTGCGATCTGATCTCCGACGTCCTATGCGAAGTGAATGGACACTGCGTCGACGGCACATGCATGGGCGATCCGGCGCCAGAGGGAACCAGCTGCGCCAGCGGCTGCGGCACGTGTCAACCCATTGTCCCTTTCCCCGGAGCACCACTTCTGTGCATGGCGAACCCGGCACAACTCGGACAGGCATGCGAGACCAACTTGGGCGCTTGCTACACTGCCGTGTGCACGCAGCA
Organism: Candidatus Margulisiibacteriota bacterium; assembly: GCA_035541735.1. GTDB lineage: Bacteria > Desulfobacterota > Binatia > HRBIN30 > HRBIN30 > DATKMS01. Next base: position 26,632 of record DATKMS010000234.1, on the reverse strand, counting down.
AGGTGTACCTCCAGTGGCAATCGCAGCCTGCATCCCGCAACCAAAGCAGTGTCCCGACACCGACAACAATCCGTGCACCACGGACGCTTGCAATCCGGCCACAGGAAAGTGCGAGCACTCGAATGCAGCGCCCTGCGTTCCGCAATGTGAGACCTGCACCCCCGCGACGGGGTGCCAGCCGGCCAACATCGGCGCGGCGTGCACCAGCCAGGGCGAATGTCCGGTGGAAAGCAGCTGCCAAGTCTTGGCTGGTCACGGGTTGTGCCTCCCCGGAACACCAAGCAGCGGGGGACCCACACCCACGCCCACGCCTACGACGAACCCGACGCAGACGCCCACGGTCATGCCGAGTTCCTGTAGCGGCGATTGCGACCACAACGGCGAGGTCAGCGTCGGCGAGGTGGTTACAATGGCAAACATCACGCTCGAAACCGACGAGTATTCGAGTTGCGAGCGCGGCGATGCCGACGGTGACGGGGTGATCAGGATCAATGACATCGTGATCGGGGTGGACCACGCGCTACACGGATGCCCCGGCTGAGCGGCGCACCTAGGGCGGCTCCGGCGCCGACACGCGGGCGGTCGACCCACGGCTGCTGACGCGCTACTCTCCATCCCATGGAGCGTCGCCCGCTGATCATCATCGGCGCCGGCCCGGCTGGGACCGCCTGCGCCCTGTTCCTGCAGCGGCAGGAGCCGCAACTCGCCGCCGACGCCCTCGTCCTCGAAAAAGCGCAGCACCCGCGGCCCAAGGTGTGCGCTGGTGGGTTGATCCCTCACACGCTGCAGTGCCTGCGCGAACTCGACGTGCCCTTGGCGGTTCCCAATGTCCCAGTCCGCACCGCCCGGGTCGACATTCCCGGACGCTCTGTCGCGCACCACGATGGGGAACTCTGTCGTGTTGTGCGCCGCGACGCCTTTGACGCGTCGCTGGTTACCACCTGCCGGCAGCGCCGCATCGAGGTGCGTGAGAATGAGAAGGTCGTGGATCTACGGCGCGAAGCCGGCGGCGTGCGTATCGACACGGATCGTGCGAGCTACCACGCGCGCGTCGTGATCGGCGCAGACGGTTCTGGAAGCGTGGTCCGCCGGCGCCTGGTCGCCGGCGGTGGCGACTGCATCGGCAAGGCCGTCATGGCAGATATTCCGGTGGCAGCCGTCGACTGGAGTGGCTTTCGCGAGTCGCGGTACGACTTCAGCTTCGTCGCCGTGCCCGATGGACTGCGCGGCTACGTGTGGGCGTTTCCGTGTCTGATCGGGGATGCACCGCATGTCAATGTCGGCGTGTACAGCGTCGCGGCGCAGGGGACCGGGCCGCTGTTGCAGCGGCTGCTGCACGCGCAGCTGGACGCGATGGGCGCGCCGCCGGTCCAGGTGCAGTCGTTCCCGATCCGTTGGTACGCAAGAGGATCGCGCATCTGCGCGCCCGACGTTCTGCTCGCCGGTGACGCGGCTGGCGTCGATCCGTTGATGGGCGAAGGCATTTCGTTTGCCTTCGAGTACGGGCGTCGCGCCGCCGCTGCGGTCGTGCGCGCGTACGCCAGTGGGGACTTCGCTTTCACAGACTACCAGCGGGACGTTGCGCACTCATGGATGGGGCGGAAGCTGCGTCGCTTGGGAACCGCGGTGCGGCTGTTCTACGGGCCGGCTTGGCGCGTGAGTTTTGCAATCGCCGCATGCAGCCGGCGCGCCCAGGCACTGGGGGTGCGCTGGTACAACGGCGTCGACGGCCTCGATCAACGCAGCGTCTGGGATGTGCTCACAGCGCGCCTGCGCGGCGGTCTTCCATCCAGCCCCATAACCCCATAACCCCCATTCCCATGCGCCCCGCCGCCTTTTTCGATATCGACCACACCCTGATCACCACCGACAGTGGGATGCTCTTCATGCGTTATCTGGTGCAGCAAGGGCAGGTGCGGCGCCGTGATCTCGTTCGTCCGCTCTACTACACGCTGCTGCACCGGCTGAACCTGCTCGACATCGACGTCCTGTTTGCGCGCTACACGGACTGGGTGCGCGGGCAGTCGCACGACGAGGTGCGCGAGTTGTGCGACGCGTGGTTTGCCGCCTGCATACGGCCGGCGATCTCTACGGCGATGGCGGCCAAGGTGGTGGAGCATCGTGCCAACGGACACGTCGTAGCCATTCTGTCCAGTGCAACGAACTATGTGGCGGAGCCACTCGCGCGCGAGCTGGACATCGAGCACTTACTGGTCAACCGGTTGCTGGTGGCGGGGGGCCGACTCACCGGGGATGCCGTGCGTCCACTGTGCTACGGCGACGGCAAGCGCTACTGGGCGGAACAGTTTGCGCAGGCGCACAGCGTGGATCTGCGGCGCAGCTACTTCTACAGCGATTCGATTGCCGACCTGCCGGCGCTGAACGTCGTCGGCCATCCGCGCGCGGTGAATCCCGACCGCCTCCTGCGCCGTCACGCCCGGCGGCACGGCTGGCCGATCATGGTCGACAAGGATCACCCGGCGGCCGGCGCCGTCGGTGCGTCGCGGTGAGCCGGCGGAGGAGGAGACGCCGCACGCCGTGGATGGTCCTACTGGCGTTGGCGGTGTCGGTGCTCACCGCCGCGCTACTATGGCGGTGGCGTGCACAGCCGCCGGTTTCGCCGGAGGCCGCCGGCAGCGGCGCGGTGGGCGCGACCCCGCTGCCGGGCCCTGCCTCACAGGAAGAGTTTAGCGCCGCCGAAAGGCAGCGCCTGGACGACATTCTGCGGCGGAGGAACAAAGGCGCACCGTGATGATCGAGGTCGTCGATGACGCCGGGCGCGTGCTCAAGCTGGCAGAGGTCGCGCGCCGCATTGTCAGTCTTGTCCCGAGTCTCACGGAAACTCTGGTCACCTTGGGATGCGGCAACGCGCTGGTGGGCGTGACGCGCTACTGTACGGAACCGCCGCAGGCGCTGCGAAATGTGGAGAGGGTAGGGGGCACGAAGAACCCGGACTGCGGGCGCATCCGCGCGCTGCGCCCCGATCTGGTTCTCGTCAACGCCGAGGAGAATCGGCGCGCAGACTTCGACGCCCTGGAGCGGGCAGGGCTCACCGTGTTCGTGGCCTTCCCGCGGCGCGTGCGTGACGTGCCCGCGCTGCTGGAGAAGCTGGGTGCCCTCGCCGGTGCCGATGCGGAGGCGCGCTGCTTGCGCGACCGGGTGACGGAAGCGCTCAGGCATGTGGATGGCCAGGAGCGGCAGCGGGTCTTCTGCCCGATCTGGAAGAATCCGTGGATGAGCTTCAATCGCGACACCTACGCCGATGACCTGTTGCAGCTCGCCGGTGGAGAGAACGTGTGCCGGGAGCGCCCGCAGCGCTACTGCACGGTGACGCTCGAGGAAATCGCGGCGACCGACCCGCAGGTCATTCTCCTGCCGGACGAGCCCTATGTCTTCTCGGCAAAGGACCTGCCAGCGCTGGCACCACTCGCCGGGACGAGTGCCCTTCGGCCGGGACGCATCCACTTCATCGACGGCAAAGCGCTGTCGTGGTATGGGCCACGCACCGCGCCGGCGCTGCTGTATCTGCGGGACGCGATTGCCGGTGGGCTGGAGTAGCAGCCTGCTTCTGGCGCATCGGGCCGCAGGTTGAGCGGCCGGCTCAGCGTGCGGCGCTCGCTGGTGAGCGCGAGATCTCCTGGCCACGCCTTGCGCTGACTCCGCCACGCAGCCACAATCCGCCGACGCAGCAGCACGACGAGAGGAGGACCCATGGGACGAGAGATCAAGTGTGCGGCGGTGGTGCCGTTGACTGACTTTGGGGCTGCGCGTGCGGTGGCCGAACAGGCGGAGGCCTTGGGGTTCTACAGCGTCGCCGCCGAGGATCATTTTTTCATGAGCGGCATCCAGCACGAGTCCGACGAGCCGCGTCTGGAGTGTTTCACGCTCTTGAGTGCGCTTGCCCCGCTGACGAGCCGCGTGAAGCTCACACAGATCGTGACCGCCAATTCGTTTCGGCACCCGGCGCTCCTCGCGAAGATAATTTCGAGCTTGCACCACATCACCGGTGGGCGCGTCGAGCTCGGCCTGGGTGCCGGCTGGTTCCGCGAGGAGTACGACGCCTTCGGGTTCGCGTACCCGAAGCCGTCGGTACGCATCGCGCAGATGGCGGAGGGTCTGCAGGTGATCAAGCGACTCTGGAGTGAGCCGCGCGCCAGCTTCCAGGGCGAGTTCTATCGTCTGGCGAACGCGCCGCATGCGCCGAAGCCGGCGCCGCGGCCACGCATCATGCTCGGGGGCGGTGGGCCCAAGCTGCTGCGCGTGGCGGCTGCGGAGGCGGACGTCGTCAACATCATTCCACCGTCGGGCGGTGCGAAGGGGAGGATCGACATCGAGGACGCGCTCAAGTTTGATGAAGCCGAGTTCCGCCGCCGCGTCGACCTGCTTGCCACGCAATGCCGGGAGGTTGGACGCAACTTCGCCGACATCGAGCTGTCGGGCATGGTGTTTGTGCTGATCGCCAAAACGGAGGCAGAAGCCGATACAATGGCGACGGTGACGGCACAGATGATGGGCATCGACGCGAGCAACATCGCCGCCGTCCGCACGTCGCCGAGTACCCTGGTCGGCACGCCGGAGCAGATCGCGAGCGAAATGCGGCGGCGTGCGCATGACCTCGGCGTCACCTATTACTTCTGCAACTTCCTTGCTCCGGAGATGCTGGACCTGTTCGGTCGCGAAGTCATCCCGCACCTCCGCTGAAGCAGCGCAGCCTTCGCCTGGGTCAGGCCGCATCCTCTTGAACTTGTGACCTGGCAATCACGTCCAGACTGTTCGGGAGCGAGCTGACATCACCACTGGCGAGGAGAATCATGAAGTAGTATGCGGTGGCCGATGGAAGAGGCGTGCAGGACAGCGAGAGGATCGCAGGGAGGAAGGCATATCGTGCCCCGCCGACGCCCGGTCCTGGCGCTTGTGATTGTCCTCGCCGCCGGCACGGGTGCGTGCTCGGCACGGCTGCACTCTGCCCCAGCTCCGCCTGCGGAGGGCATGACCAACGAGCAGCGCGTTGCTGCCATGCTGAGTGTCCACGCGCACGCGCGCTGGCCGGATGAGAACTTCGATGGGCTTCGCATCCTGCCCCTGCAGCAGGCGGTGGACATCCTGAAGCGCGACCGCGGCATGGCGGCCGACTCGCGCCGGCGCCGGGCTATCGCGAAGCTGCTGGCCTATGCCCCCGGGAGTGCAGATGTGCGCGTGGCGGTCGACGATCTGCTCATGGACCGCCGGGATCTGACGCCGAAGTTGGCCGAATCCCGTTCCGTGAGACCCGCCGTGCTGGAAGTTGCCATCGTGAATTCTCTCGCTGCGCTCACCCCCAACTGCCAGTGGACGGTGCCGGCACCGAGCGGCGGCGTCGCCAACCCACCGCCAGTCCAGTGGTCCTACGACGTCTTCATTCCACGAAACGTGGGCGACATTGCGCGCGCACTCGATCCGCAGAACTGGGACCTGTGCAGCCCCTTTTTCACGGATACGCATCTCGTGACCACAGCGGCACCGTGCTGTCCCGCCAAGCCGGGAGCGAGTTGCTCCGAGACCGGCGTGCGCTACGAGCCGGCAGGCAAACCGTACACGCAAGCTGTCCTGTACGAGCACTTCTGTTACGCGGACGATTGCAGCAGCCCCTGCGCCGGACCGCACATTTGCGCGATCGACTTCGAGAACCTGCTGTGCGTGACCACCGAATACAGCCCGTGGATACCCTTCTCCTGCGCTGTGGGGGGCGCTGAGCGCTATGACGTGGATTTTAATCTCGCATCGTGGATCAGCGGAGAGTTGTTGGGTGTGGAGCCGGCGGCGGTCATCGAAGATGATGGCCATGTCAGTGCGAGGCGCCCCACGGCCGCTGAGGCTGCGACGCTCACGGGGGCACCGTGGGCGGTGGTGCACGTCGACAAGACGCTCGACTTCGCGAACCCGGGTCAGACGGGGGCAGTGGGCAAGTTCCTGCAAATCCTGACGGACGAACTGGCGGGACAAATCGTGGAGCAGGCGTGCTGCGAGGTACAACCGGAGTGCTGGTGGGCCGGCTGGTAAGGATCCGCAAAGCGTGATATTCGCGACCTGAATTCGTTCCGTACCGCGGTGGGTGCGAGGGGGAGATCACATGCCAATCGAGGATCTGCTTCTGAACAACCTAGGCATTTTGAACGGCTTCATCGGGGGTACGGTGCAGCGCTGGACAAAGGCAGCGATGGATGCTCGCGCCTCGACCTACGGATTCGACGACCTGTTCGGAACGCTGCGGGAGCAGTTCGTCGACAACTGGGATACCTGGTCGACCCTGCTGAACTTCTCCGGCTATCCGTTGACACCCACCGTCACGATCGAGGCCAAGTTCTCGAAGCTCAATGGAAAGAGTAAGACGGTGTTCACCGGGCAACGATTGACAGCTGCAGCGTTCCAGTACACCGATCTGGAGCAATTCGGCGGCAACAACACGATCCCGGCTGCCAGTGTGCAGGCAACGATTCCGCCCGCCAACATGGGGGGCAACTTCGATTTCGACGGCAGGGCGATCGTCACGTTGTTGGCCAACGCGCCGGCTGCCGGTACGTATCGTGGACTGGTCCTGGTCAAGACACCAAATATGGCGAGCTTCGAGCCGCTCACGTGGGTGGTCGTGATTGCGGACCCGTGAGTAGCCGGGATCATTTCAGGGTCCAACAGTCGAACGGACGCGCCTCCCAATCAACCGGCGCCCAGGTTCGTCTGCGAATGGTAGGTTGGCGGCTTAGCACGGCTTTTAGTACTACAGTGTCACAAAACGCTGGAAGGCGCATGGCGAGCGGGTTTGCAAAGGGTAGCATTTCAGCGCGCGCAATCGCGGAAATCCAGGCTGGGCAGGGGTTTCGCGCAATTTTATGACACAGTAGTATTAGCACGGTCACCACTTGCCAAGCGGTATGTACGTCGGCGAGTGGTACGCGCCGGCGCCAGTGTCAGGCGCAGTTGCCTGCCGTGGCGAGCGCCCTAGTGCCTGATTCACAACCGCCGTCGGCCTTGAGCCGGGGGCGTCAGCACGAAAGGGAATGCGAACGGCTTGAAGATATCGGTTTTCGTCGTCGACGATCAGGCGCTGGTGCGCGAGGGAATCGTTCAGCTGATCGGTTGCGAAGACGATCTCAAGGTGGCGGGTGAGGGCAGGGGGGGGTGGAAACGGTGACGGCCATCCGACAGCTGCAGCCCCGGGTCGCCGTCAGTCGACCTCGAGATGCCCGAGATCCGCGGTGCCGAGTTCGTGCGCCTCATCAAGAGCGGGCAGAGCCGGACCCGCGTGCTGGTGTGTACGATGCAAGCCTCGCACGCATACGTGGCCGAAGCCTTGGGTTGCGGGGCAGACGGCTACGTGTTGAGGCTGGGCAGACCACAAAGTCTCTGCCACGGCAGCGGATGCAGCATCGATGCGGAGCGTCCAGCTACTTCTGCCCAGCAGGTGACTCGACTTGACCGGCGGAACATGATCATTTGCGGGACGCTCGTGTTCAGGAGTTCCGATGATTCGTACCACTCCCTCGTCTTCTCGGCTGCTCGTGCCTTGCTTCCTGGTCTTCATGGGGCGGAGCGTGATTGCAGGCGCATCGCCGGTGCAAGCCCAAACTATCGTGTCTCCGTTCGACACCGCCTATAGCTTGATTGACCTGGGCCCGGTTCCGGAGCTGCCCACGAACTACGGCGGACTGACGTTCAGTTCCACAGATTCCAATACGGTGCTGATTGGTGGGGCTGCGAACAACGCGGCCGGACAGTTCTTCAGCATCCAGGTAGTCCGTGGCAGCGGCAACCACATTACGGGATTCTCCGGAACGGCCACGCTGTTCTCCGATGGAGCCTACAACGACGGAGGCTTGGCGTTTGGCCCGGGCAACGTCCTCTTCTACACGCGCTACCCGACCAACGAGTTGGGAGAGATCAAGCCGGGCAGCACCAGCACGGACAAGGTGGTCAGTCTCACCGACGCCGGGCTGAGCTCATCGGTGGGTGCGCTCAACTTCGTGCCACCGGGGTTTCCCGGAGCAGGGCAGCTGAAAATCGTGGTCTACAATGGTGGCAACTGGTACACGGTCGGGCTCATCCCGGACGGTTCCGGGACCTTTGACGTTGGTACTCCGACGCTGAACACGACGATCACGGGGGCACCCGAGGGGTTCATCTACGTGCCGGTCGGGTCGCCCCTGTTTGCCGGTCCGAGCCTGCTCGTTGCGGAGTACGGCACCGGCCAGATCTCCGCTTACCAAGTCGACGGCAACGGGAACCCGACGGGAACTCCCACGCCGTTCATTACCCAGTTGTCCGGCGCCGAGGGAGCCGTGATAGACCCGTTGTCCGGGGACTTCTTGTTCTCGACCTTCGGGGGCGGCAGCCACGTCATTGCGGTGAGAGGCTTCGTCGCGCCCGCAACGGCAACGAGCACTCCGACCGCGACCGCCACCAGCACTCCAACCAGCACACCGACACCGCCGCCCACACAAACGGTGACGAGCGTGCCAACGCTTACGCGTACGAGCACCGCCACCAACACGCCGACCAGCAGCCCGACAAGGCCACTGACCGCCACCAACACTCCCAACCCGACGCCAACGAATTCACTCACCCCGAGCCCGACGCAGACTCCGGTTCCCACGAACACTCCGTCTGCTACACCGAGCCAGTCACAGACGAGCACGCCGACACAGACTCGCCAGAGTTCGCCGACGGCTACTGCCACGGCGACGCCAACGGTGACTCAAACCCGGACCGCCACCAGCAGCGCGACAGCCTCGCCGAGTACCACTCCAACGCCAACGCCGACTGCCAGCGCGACCCCGACTGCTGTGGCTGCGACACGCACGCCGACGCCAACCTCGAGCGCAACGCCCACGCCAACCGCCAGCAGTACGCGCACGCCCGGCCAGGTGGCGTTGGCCGGACAGGTTCTCGTACCAGGCCCAAGCGGCACTTCGGGGTCGCACGGGCAGGTACCGCTCGCGAATGTGGAGGTGGACCTGTTTCTGTGTGAGGTTCGTAAGCCGTGTGCGCCGGTGGGAGAGCCTGTCGCCAGCGTCTTCACCACAACGACCGGACGCTTCCTGATTCTGATTGGTGCTGATCTTTTGCCGGGCAAGTTGCCGGTCGTCTCGGCACGGGTGAGCCCAACATTGGTCTTGCGGGCCCCTGTGGTGGTCTTGGCGGCGGGCGCAGCAGAGACCCGTGGAGCCGCATTGCATGGGCGGCAGATCAACCAAATGAACGGCACGGTGATCGACGTAATTTCCGAGGCAGCCATGCGACTGCTGCAGGAGCAGGGGTTCGAGAACTACGACGAGGCGGGAGTGACGGCGGTTGTACAGGCGGTGGAGGCGGCGAACGCCGACAGCAACTTCGCCCAGATGAGCGTGGAGGCGGCCGTTGATCTGGCGCAGGCGACGGCAGCGGCCGATCCGCTCGTGCAGATGGCGCTGCAGGACAACAAGATCACCACGACGCCGACCGTGACACCAACCTCCAGCAGCATCCACTGCATCGGCGACTGTGACGGCAACGCTGAGGTGACGGTCGACGAGTTGGTCAGGATGGTGAACATCGCCCTCGGCAACGCTGCGGCTGAGTTCTGCACCCATGGCGTTCCAAGCGGCGCCGACGTCACTGTGGCGGTGGTCATCCAGGCGGTGAACAATGCACTTGGCGAATGCGTGGCGGAGTAGCGATGGCAGTCACTGCCTGAGATGACGCCCCTGTCGGAGTAGTCATGCATCGTGTTCACTAGAAGAGACAGCTGTGCACTGAAGGAGACAGGCCCGTAGGAAGCATAGGTGCGTGCCGTTTGCTGCAGCACTGGCCCGGCTCGTGCTGCAACCACACACCTTACAAGATCGGCTCAGGAGGGTTTCAATGAGCTTTGCAGATGTAATCCTTGCCGCTCCGCGCCCTGACGCCGTCACCAGCATCGCGCTGCCGCGGCGCACCGCTTACTATGGCTCACCGTCCGATTGGCGGGACGAGGTCATCTACTTCCTCCTTCCGGACCGCTTCAGCGATGGGCAGGAAGGCGGCCGTCCGCTGCTCGATCGCACCAACCCGCAGGCGCACCGACCGCCGGGCTTTCAATGGGACCAGTGGGCCGCTTCGGGCGGCGGCCGTTTCCAGGGCGGCACCCTGAAGGGCGTCACCTCAAAGCTGGATTACATCAAAGCCCTCGGTGCCACCACGCTCTGGGTGGGCCCGCTGCTCAAACAGCGCACGCACTGGGACAGTTATCACGGTTACGCAATTCAGGACTTTCTGGACATCGACCCACGGTTCGGCGACCGTAGCGACCTGGTTCAGTTGATCGCCGCAGCGCACCAGCGCGGCATGCGGGTGCTACTGGATATCGTTTTCAACCACAGCAGCAACAACTGGATCTATGCCAGTGGCCAGGATCAACCTCCCTACCTGCCGTGGCCGCAGTACTACGAAAAGGGAAGCTGGCGTGACCGCCAGGGTGGATTGACCCCAACCATTGAGAGCGCCGACGATGGAGTCTGGCCCCAGGAGCTGCAGCGCGACGACTACTACAGCCGGGCTGGCGAGGGCGACCTGGGGGCGGGGACGATCGACGATCCGCACGCGGAGTTCCGCCGCACCGATTTCGTCGGCGATCGCGACATCAACTACGACGGGACGCAGGCGCTCAATGACCTGTCCCGCTGCTACAAGTATTGGATCGCCCTGACCGACTGCGATGGTTTCCGGGTCGACACCCTCAAGCACATCGACGAGGAAACCGGCCGCAACTTTTGCGGCACCATCAAAGAGTTCGCGGCCAATCTCGGCAAGCTCAACTTTTTTCTGGTTGGCGAGGTGGCCGGTGATGACAGCAACGCCGACCGCTATCTCGAGGTGCTAGGCAGCAATCTGGATGCGACGCTCGACATCGGCAATACGCGGCTGGCATTGCGTGCCGTTGCCAAGGGCCTGGCGGTGCCCGCGGCCTACTTCGACCTGCTCAAGGTTTGGGATGACGACCTCGGATCGCATCGCAACAGCGGCCGGCGCCGTGTCAGCATCCTCGATGACCACGACCACGTGTTTGGCGAGAAGATCCGCTTTTCCTTTGCCGCTTCGAACGATCACCAGGTCGTTGCCGGCGTTGCGCTGCAGCTGTTCGGCCTGGGTATTCCCTGCATCTACTATGGCACCGAGCAGGGCCTGAGCGGGCCGGAAAGCGGAGAGCAGCAGTGGCTGCCGAATTTCGGCGGCAACGATGCCTATCTGCGCGAGGCGATGTTCGGTCCGGAGCATCCACGCCGCTCCGGCCTCGATGGCCTCGCCGCCGGGGCAGCCGGGTTCGACGCTTCGCTGCCGGGGTTCGGGCCGCTCGGCACCACGGGGGCGCACTGCTTCGACTCGCACTCTCCGGCCTACGTTCGCATTGCCGCGCTGATTAATGTGCGCAGGCAGTTTCCCGTTCTGCGCTATGGTCGCCAGTACCAACGACAGATCTCCAACTTCTCTGCGCCGTTCGCCTTCCCGCCAGCGGGAGAACTGATCGCCTGGTCGCGCATTCTGGATGATGAGGAGATCCTGTGCATCGTCAATGGGCATGGGACCGCAGCACGCGGCGCCGATGTCATGGTCGATGCCGGTTTGAATTCGAGCGGCTCGTTCGTCGTCATCGCAAACTCTGCGCAGACGGCCGCCGGAGGAGCCTACGCGGGGACGCACCCGGTGGGAGAACCGCTTGCCGTTCAGAATCGGGACGGCGCCGCCTACGTCGCCATTCGCAATCTGATGCCGTCGGAAGTTCTCCTGCTCGCGAACCGCCCATAGGACCGGTGTGGTGTTCCGCGGCGAGTCAACGAGATTCGACACCATTGGTTCGCCGAGACGTTTGTCAGCCCGGGGGCACAAGGTGGGCGGCCCGCGGATGTCGTGCTGTGGGCGGCGGCGGACTTCCCGCGGAGAGGCAACCACGGCGAGCTCTCAGCTCATTGGCTTCCGGGTCGGCCTGAGAGTCCGTGACAGGCGCGATTCGTGCCGAGCAGCGCGTGGCTTACTGGCTCTGCCACTGGCCCTGGCGCTCACCCGAGCGGCATCTGTGTTCGCTGCTGGCGTCGTTGGCACCGGCACGCCGGAGAGCTGTACCGAGGCGGCGCTTGAGATAGCCCTCGCGTGTGGCTCACCAATTGGTTCCCCGCCGTTATTCAGCATTTGTGCTGGTGGCAGCAACGTCACCTTCAACTGCGGCCCGAGCCCGGTGACGATAACCGTCACCAGCACCAAAGTTTTCACTAGCACCAACACCACCATTGACGGCGGGGGTCTGGTCACCATCAGCGGTGGTAACAGCATGGGCATTTTCTCCGTGACCGCTGGCGTCACGTTCACGGTCCAGAATCTGACCATCACCAACGGCAGCAGCGCGCTCCGCGCCGGGGCCATCATCAACAGCGGCAACCTGACCGTCACCAACAGCACCTTCTCGGGTAACAGCGCCGGCGCCATTTCGAATAACGGCATCCTCAATGTGATTAACAGCACCTTCTCCGGCAACAGCGCTGACTGCTGCGGCGGCGGTATTTCCAACGGCGGCAGCCTCACCGTCACCCACAGCACCTTCTCTGGCAACAGGGCGTCCGGTGGCGGCGCCCTTTGGAACAGCGGCACCCTCAATGTGACCAACAGCACCTTCTCGGGCAACAGCGCGCCGGGTCTCAACGGCACCGGTGGCGCCATTTCGAACAACGACATCTTCCTCAATGTGACCGCCACCGTCAATGTGACCGGCAGCACCTTCTCCGGCAATAGCGCGTCCGCCGGCGGTGCCATCATCAACAGCGGCCGCCTGACCATCACCAGCAGCACCTTCTCCGGCAGCAGCGCGTTCGCCGGGGGCGCCCTCTGGAACAGCGGCACCCTCGATGTGACCAGCAGCACCTTCTCCCGCAACAGCGCGCCCGGCTCAAGCGGCGACGGCGGCGGCATCTCCAGCAGTGGCAACCTGACCGTCACCAACAGCACCTTCTCCGGCAACAGCGGTGCATACGGCGGGGGTATCTCGAACGGCGGCACCCTCAGCGTCACCAATTGCACCTTCTCTGGCAACAGCGCGCCCCCCGTCTTCGGGCCCGGCGGTGGCGGCATCCACAACCGCGGCGACTTCGCGCCGGCAACGCTCACCAACACGATTCTCGTGAACAACGTCGGAGGAAATTGCGACGGCACAATCACCGATGGCGGGCACAACCTCGACGACGGCACGAGCTGTGGCTTCACCAAAGCGAATGGTTCCTTGGGCAACACCGATCCACAGCTCGATCCGACCGAACTTCGCAACAACGGCGGGCCGACCCAGACCATTGCGCTGGAAGCAGGCAGTCCGGCGATCGATGCTGGCGACGAGACCATCTGCGCTGCACCGCCCGTTAACAACCGCGACCAGCGCGGCTTTGTCCGACCGGGCACCGGCGCCACGCGCTGCTCCATCGGCGCCGTCGAGTACAACTCGCCTGGTCCTCCCGCGTGCGCTGTCGGCGACTGCAATCGGGACAGCGCAGTCAGCATCGACGAAATCATCACCCTGGTAGACATCGCGCTGGACACGCCTTTCGCGGCGCGGTGCCCGTATGGCGTGCCAGGCGGCACCGAGGTCAAGGTCGCCCTGATCATTCAGGCGGTGGACGATGCGCTGAACGGTTGCGCTCGTTGATACTGCGGCGAGCGTCGGGCAATCAGCCTAGAGCGTGGGCGCCGCTGGCTTCACCAGGAAACTTCACCGGCGGCGGAGGACCTGGCGTGTATGCGCACGGGTTCAAAGAAATCAATGAACACTGCGGGGCTGGCCGGTGTGATCTTCGGTGGCAATAGCAGTAGCAAAGTGGTAGCACCATCGCCGATGGCTCCGCGCTTTTCCTCACGCCCTCGTAGCTCAGATGGATAGAGCACAGGATTCCTAAGACCTATACGGTATGTATTACAAGTTATTACCGAGGAATACACAGCGTGATTTTGTTGGTCTTCGACGCTGACCTGGCCCCTCCGTTTCACTTGATAATCGTGCTTGTCGCACGCCTACAGCTACAGTCTTAGCTACAGCGGAACGACGCAGCAGCCGAGCGTTCAGTTCCCGAGGAACTTTCGGGCGTTTGCGATGGACTTGTTAGCACCCTGCCACGCCTCTTGCATGTCTGACGCGAATGTCCTCTCCCATTCCGCATCCTTCTCTTCCGCGCTACGGCCCCCGAACAGAATAAGATCGTGCGGACCGGACCTCTCTTGAAGCTCGCGCAACTTGAAAAGGCCGGCATTTTGAATCTTCATGTTCCATGCGTTGAGCGCGAGCTTGTACCAATCCATCGCGTTTCCCACCGCGAGCACGGCACCCTTGGGAAGGGCTCGCACGCTATTGAACGCCCTGTTCACCTTGATGTTCATGTCGATCACTCGGCGCGAATATTCTGCGAAGGTGAGACCTACACCGACCGCAGTCTGCAATTCTTCGAGCGCTGCTACCGCTTCGGCATAGTGCGCCGCGTCGTCGTGGTCCAAGATCAGCATCTGCTCTAGTGCCTGGGCAATGGCACTGTCAGGGTACTTGATTACGAACTCCCTCATGGCCGCGCGAGTCCCTTTTGTGCGGTATGGTGCGAAACGCAGTTCGTCCAGGCGTGCGAGCGCGGTCTGCCGCGAAGGGTCGGAGGCCGGAATCGTTCGCAGGTAGTCCTCGTAAGCCTTGGTCAGCCCGCCCTTCCGACGCTTGCGCACAAAGTCTTCCATCCGGGCTAGGGCTTGCTCTTCTTTGTGGCGGGCTACCTCTTGCTCGGCTGACGCATCATTCGGGTTTGGCTTCGGAACCGCTTCTGCCAAAACGGTGCCGACGCCGACAGGTTCCGGATCAGCGGTGTTGGTGTGCGTGGGCATCGAGTCGAAGCCACCCCGTGGCCGGTGTGCGCATCCTGCGACGGCAACCATCAGAGCCAGTGCAACGAGCTTCATGAAGTGGATGCGAAAGCCGCCCCCCTATCCCTGCTCATTCAACTAGTTCGCTGATCTTTCCGATCACCCAGCCCGCGGCCATCAGTCCTACTCCAAGCAGCAAGTACATACTCCGGACTACCTCCGTATGTGCTTCGGCAGGCTTCAACCCCCCACTTCCCAATGGCTGTGCTGGCTCGTCAATGACGATTCCAAAGCCGTAAAGCGCAATGCTTCCGCCAGCAATCCAGAGGAAGAGGAGCCTAAACACCAGCACTACATCAAGAGTCGCGCGAGCGTGCGAACCGCCTTTAACCCGTCTCTCCTTGTATGCGAATGGGCCAAGAAAAATGCAGACGCCGAGGGCGGTTCCTGCAAATCCGCCCCAGTTGATGTCCATCGTCCCCCCGAGACCTTCAAACCCTTTGACAGCCTGGGCACTGAGTCAACGCCATGGCTCTCACCGCCTCGACGGGCGTGATAGAAGGCCCTACAGCCCGCTCAGGATGGCTTTGCGCTTCTTCTCGTACTCATCGTGGTTGATGACGCCGTCGTCGAACAAGTGCCGAAGTTCAACCAGCCGCGAGCTAGACGAGTGCGCTCGGGTGGGCTCGGCGGCATCCACGAAGCGCACTGCGACGCCGGTGGCGGACACGTCGTTGCCTGGGAGGTCCTCGTATTGAATGTTGACGACCGCGTCGAGTCGCTCCCCGAAGAGTTCCAGGGCCTTGAGCTTGAGCATCTCGTTGATCTCAGCGTGAGACTCTTTGAACTGATAGTGGCGGAAAGAAAAGTTGCTGAACCCGGACAGTGCAAAGAAATTCCATGCCCACCAGTTGGCTCCTCTTGTGCGAACATCAACCTGCCCGAGCGCGGCGTACGATTTTGAAGGCTCACCAGCAAGAGCTAACACCTTGCTCGCCTTGTCTCCAAAGCGGCTTCTCAGCCTCATCAAAGCGAGGACCTCTGCAGGGGGGTCACAGAGGTTGATTCCGCGGTTCAGCGCATCCATCACCTGCTCGTTAGACGGAACAATATCGGCGTACCCAGGGGGAAGCTGGTCCATCGGAACGGCGACATCCTTGTAGCGGCCGGGAAAGGTTCGGAATGCGAGATCAAGCAGTAAGGGGATGGCTGCCGGAATGCTGTCCAACGTCACAAGCAGTGGATCAGACTGCCACTCCAGGAGCCTGCAAGCTGAGTAGAGTCCGTCCTTCTTGAATCGAAGAATCGACGGCGTGCTTGATTTGCGACGCGATACAGTCATCTCGGTCGGCGTAGTCAGTGTCTTGCTGCCATCGGTTACTGTTGCGCCCTCTGGAGCCGAGGTGACCTTCAAGGTTTGATGGTAGCCCTGAAAGACTAGTCCACACCCCGCCTGCATCACGATACTCAGCGCAACGATGCCCAGGAGGCCTTCCCTACCGGTGTACCTCATGCATTCCCCCTCTTGATGCTGTGAAATCATGGGTCTGCCTGGATTCATGGCTGACCTCGTCCCACAGCAATTCATCTGCCACGCATCCAGCAATGAAGAGCGCAAGCGCTTGGCCGCTTGGTGGTCCGTCCCTCAGTCGAGTTCTTGGCGGTGCTGTGCGTGACGTGACCGACTGCCCGTGAACGTGACCAAGGCTAAGCGACGCCTACCACCTTCACGGTGGCCTCAATATTCGCGATATCGCGAATGCAGCGCGCCAACAGGCGCGCCCATATTGATTTCGGGCGCGTGAAGCGCCCCGTGCAGATTCCGACGGAAGCCGAACAGGCATTCCGATTGAAGCCGAACACTGATTCCGACTGAAGGCGAACACCCGTTCCGACGAAGCCGAACACCGATTCCGAGGCAAGCCGAACACCTCGGAGGCGATGAGCGGCGGTAGCGGACGGAGCGTGGCGGCGCAGGTGAGCCGCCGGTACAGCCGGTCTCCAAATCCATGTGGAGGAGGAGGTGGCAATGCCGGCGAAACGGCTATCGATGCGCAACACGCGGGAAATACTGCGGCTCCGATGGGGCCTGAAACGCTCACTTCGTGAGACCGGGCTGAGCTGCGGAGTCGGGCCGAGCACGGTTCACGATGTCGTGGCACGGGCGACGGCGGCCGGATTGAGCTGGCCGTTGCCCGAGGGGCTCGACGACGCGGCGCTGGAGGCGCGCTTGTATCCGCCGCCGGTTGGTCGGCGAGATCGGGCGGCGCCGAACTTCGGAGAGATCTACCGCGAGCTCAAGCGGCGCGGGGTGACGCTTGAGCTGCTCTGGCAGGAGTACCGTGAGCAGTACGGCGCGCAGGGCTACGGCTACTCCCGCTTCTGCGATCTCTATCGCGATTGGCGCGGCCAGCTCGACGTCGTGATGCGCCAGGAGCATCGGGCCGGAGAGAAACTGTTCGTCGACTTCGCCGGTATGACGATGGAGGTGATCGACCAGTCGACCGGCGAGGTGAGCGAGTGTCCGATCTTCGTCGCCGCGCTGGGCGCTTCGAGCTTCACATACGCCGAGGCGTGCGCGGGGCAGGACAAGCAGTCGTGGATCGAAGCCAATGTCCACGCCTACGAGTACATGGCTGGCGTCCCGACGATCACCGTTCCAGATTATGTGTCGGGGCACATAATCTGGATTCTGTGCCCGCCACCGTTATGTAGCGCTCGGCGGAGTTGATCAGGGAAAATCGCAGCCGCTCACCGACCGTGGCCACATAATCGAGAGGTCCAGCGCACAATGCTCCCTGGGCGCATTTGCCCAGAAAGGAGATTGTCATGTTGGAGCGATATTTCGTCCGCCCGGACACGGTCGACCGAATCCGCGCCTCGTGGATCGGCGAGCCCATCGAGCGCTATGTCGCTGGACTGACCGAGCAGGGATACGCCGCGCGCAATGTGTTTCGGCGTGTCCCGATCCTGACGCGCTTTGGGGAGTTCGCGCGCGAGCAGGGGGCACAGCGGTGGGAGGATCTGCCTAGCCACGTCCAAGGCTTCGTCGATCAGTGGGTACAGCAGCGCGGCGGCCCGCGGGTGAGCGATCAGCGCCGTCAAACGATCATCAAGGAAGTCCGCACGCCAGTCGAGCAGCTGGTGCGACTCGTGGTGTCGAGCTTCGTTGGCACCAAGCGGCAGCCAGCCCCGGCGCCCTTTCGGGAAATGGCGCCGGATTTTTTCACGTACCTGCGTGAGGAGCGAGGACTACGAGCAGCATCGCTCGCGCACTACGCGCATCACCTGCGGTGCTTCGAAGCGTATCTCGACCGGATCGAGCTTGCGGAGGTGCGCAGCCTCAGCCCACCGGTGCTCGCGGCATTCGTGGCGGACCGCAGCGCGGGAGTCTGCCGGACCAGTCTGCGCGATTGCTGCGGCGTCTTGCGGGTCTTCCTGCGTTACCTGCACCGCTCGGGCGTGCTACCCACCGACCTCAGCCCCACCGTTGAGTCGCCGCAAGTGTATCGGCTCTCAAGCGTGCCCCGTTCCATTACCTGGGAGGAGGTGCGGCGGATGCTGGCGGCGGTGGATCGGCGCGCGGCCCTCGGCAAACGCGACTACGCAATCTTGCTGTTGTTGGTCACCTACGGCTTGCGCGCCCGCGAAGTCGCCGCGTTGACGTTGGACGACATCGACTGGCGCCGCGAACGGCTACGTATCCCCGAGCGCAAGGCCGGGCATTCGACGGCCTTTCCGCTGTCCACCGCGGTCGGCGAGGCCTTGGTCGACTATCTTCGAAACGGCCGACCGCAGACTACCGACCGCCACGTCTTCTTCCGCGTCGTTGCGCCGCCTGCTCCGCTCACCTACACGGCCATTGGTGCACGCGCCTCGCATTACCTGCACCGCGCCGGCATCACCGTCGCGCGGGCGGGATCGCACACTCTGCGCCACACCTGCGTGCAACGTCTGGTCGATGCCGACTTCTCGCTCAAGGTGATCGGCGACTACGTCGGGCACCGGTCGCCTTCCTCCACGGAGATTTACACCAAGGTGGCGGTCGAGACGCTGCGCCAGGTCGCCCTCGGCGACGGCGAGGAGATCCTATGAAAAGCACCTGGGAAGGATTCCGCAGTGCCGCGGCCGAGGGCATTGAGTGCTATCTCGCCCACAAGCGTGCCTTGGGCCGCTGCTTTCGGAATGAGGAGATGGGGCTGCGGATGCTCGATCGGTTTCTAGTAGAGAGGGAGGTTTCCACCATCGACGCGATCACGGCCGAGCAGCTCGAGACCTTCGTGTCGTCGCGGCGCCGACCGCGCCCACGCAGTTACAATCATCTCCTCGGGGTCGTGCGGCGCCTCTTCGACTGGCTGGTCGCGCAAGGGCGGCTGATGCGGTCGCCCGTAGCGACGCGCCCGCGGCGTGACACCGCGGCGCGAATCCCGTTTCTGTTCAATGTCGTGCAGGCGCGCTCGCTGCTGGAGGTTGCGAGTCGTCTACCGGATCGCAGTAACGCGCCCCAGCGCGGTGCGACCTATCGGACCATCTTTGCCTTGCTCTATGGTCTCGGCTTACGCGTCGGAGAGGTCAGTCGGTTGTGCGTGCGCGATGTCGATCTGGACCGGCAGCTCCTGGTCATCCGCCAGTCCAAGTTCTCGAAGAACCGGCTCGTCCCCTTTGGCCCACGCATGCGCGACGAGCTCGTCCACCAGCTCCACCTGCAGACCGTACGCCGGGGAACGCTATCGCCGGATAGTCCCTTCTTCACCTTTCGTCGCGGGCAGCCACTCAACCCCGGCACCATCAGCCAGACGTTTCATCAGCTGTGGCCACGCCTCGGACTCACCCTGGCACCTGGCGTGGCGCCCCCACGTGCGCATGATCTGCGGCACGCCTTCGCCGTCGGCACGCTGCTGCGGTGGTATCGGGAAGGCATCGACCCATCGTCCCGCCTGCTCCACCTGTCGACGTTCATGGGGCATGTCCAGCCCGAGTCTACAGCGGTCTACCTGACCATCACCGCCGAGCTCCTCCAGGAGGGCAGTCGGCGTTTTGAACAGTTCGCGGCACCGGCTCTCGCAGGAGTGTGCCAATGAACCCGCCGACCCTCGGCCAAATCGTGTACGCGTTTTTCGCAGACCACCTGAAGGCACAAAGGGGACTGCGCCCACTGACCATCAAGAGCTATCGCGATACTTTGCGACTGTTCCTCCATTTCGTCGCGGCCGACGCCCAGCGGGCGATTAGCCGTCTTGTCCTTGCCGATCTCACCTTCGAGCGGGCCTTGGCGTTCTTGGGCCATCTCGAAACCAATCGCGGTAACCACATTCGCACCCGGAATCAGCGTCTCGCTGCCCTGCGTACCTTCTTCGATTACCTGATCGCTCGCGCCCCCGAGATGCTGGTGGTCGGTGAGCGGGTTGCGGCCATCCCCACCAAGCGGGTCGCGCCAGCGGAGACCTTCTTTCTCGAGCGCGACGAGGTGAGTGCCTTGTTTGCGCGCCTCCCTTCGCGTGGCTGGGCCGCCGCGCGCGATCGGGCGTTGCTCCTGTTTCTCTACAACACTGGCGCCCGCGTGCAGGAAGTGGCCGCGCTGCGCGTGAGCAATCTCGACCTCGGCCCGTCCCCGCGTGTTCACCTCCACGGCAAGGGCGACAAATGGCGGACGTGCCCGTTATGGGAGGAAACCGCTCGGCAGCTGCGCGCCGTGCTCGATTGGGACCGTACTACCTCCACGCCCAGTAACCCGGTGTTTGCCGCACGCGGCGGTGCTCCATTGACTCGCTTTGGCATCTACAAGATCGTTCGCCGGCACACGGCCTGCCTAGCCAATGACCGAACACCGCCTCGACGGCCCGTGTCGCCGCACATCTTCCGCCACACCACTGCGGTTCATCTCCTTGAGGCCGGGGTGGAGGTCAACGTCATTCGCGGCTGGCTCGGCCATGTGAGCCTGGAGACGACCAACCACTACGCGGAGATCAACGCGCGCGCGAAGGAAGCGGCCCTGCGGGTCTGCGAACCGCCCACAGAATCTTCGGAGGGATTCCCCCGGAAGCCCGTTTGGCGCTCCGACCAAGCACTACTCGACTGGCTTGCCTCTTTGTGACGAATTATGTGCCCTGCGCAGCGTGCCCCGCCCTGGAAACGCCGGAGCCTCTCGATCCGAGAGAAACATAACGGTGGCGGGCACAGAAGCCGGATAACTTGAAGGCGGCGGTCACGCGCCCGGACCTGTACGAACCTGATCTGAACCCCGCCTACCGCGAGCTGGCCGACCACTACGGCACGACGGTGATTCCGGCCCGCGTGCGCCATCCGCGCGATAAGGCGAAGGTCGAGAACGCGGTGCAGCAAGTCGAGCGCTGGGTGCTCGCACCACTGCGTCACCAGCGCTTCTTCAGCCGCGCCGAGCTGAACCGGGCGCTCCGCGAGCGGCTCGACTGGCTCAACGATCGGCCCTTCTCGCGCCTCGACGGCACACGGCGCTCGTGGTGGACCGAGCTCGACCGTCCGGCTCTGCAACCACTGCCCAGCACGCGGTTCGAGCTCCCCGAGTGGAAGGTCAATGTCGGAGTAAACATCGACTACCACTTCGAATTCGATCATCACTTCTACAGCGTCCCCCATCCGTTGGTCGGGAAGCGCATCGATGTGCGCGCCACCGGCGCGATCGTCGAGGCATTCCACAAAGGGCGCCGAGTCGCCTCCCACCTGCGCAGCCGCACCCGCGGCGGCTTCACCACCGACCCGGCGCATCGGCCCGATTCTCATCGCCGCTATGCCGAGTGGACACCGTCGCGCCTGATCCGGTGGGCCGAGAAGATCGGTCCCAACGCCGCGGCCGTCGTCGAAGAGATCCTGCGCCGCCGGCCGCATCCCGAGCAGGGCTTCCGTTCCAGTCTCGGCCTGATTCGGCTTGCCAAGCGCTATAGCGCCCAGAGCGTCGAGGCCGCTTGCCAGCGCGCCCGTGCGATCGCCTCCCCGAGCTACCGCAGCGTGCGCTCGATCCTCAAGAACGGACTCGAGAAGCAGCCGCTGCTGCCGTTCGTCAACGACGCGCAGGACACCGTCATCGATCACGAAAACATCCGTGGCCCCGCATACTACCAAGCACAGGAGGACTGCTTTTGATGACCAATGAGGAAACCTTCCAGAAACTCAGCGACCTGCGCCTCCACGCCTTCAGCCGTGCCCTGCGCGAGCAACTCGACAATCCCGACTCATTTGCACACCTCGCCTTCGAGGATCGTGTCGGTCTCCTGGTCGACCGCGAGTGGACCGAGCGCGAGGCGCGTAGCCTCACCCGCCGGCTGCAACTTGCCCGCTTGCGTGATCGCGCCGCCGCCGTCGAAGACATCGACTTCGGCCATCCGCGTGGACTCGACCGAAATTTGGTGCGGCGCCTGTCGAGCTGCGAATGGATCAAGAAGAAGCAGAACCTGGTGATCACCGGCTCAACCGATTCGATGACATAATGCCCACCTCGCTACGTGCTTGATTTTAGGAAAGAAAGCTGACCTGGCGGAGGAGTTCGCGGCGGCGTTCGATGCGTCTTCGCGGCCGCCACGGCGCGGCGGATTGGCTCGCTGTGCAAATCCTGGCGGGCGATGGTCCATGGAGCGTACATGACACTCTGGCTGGCGGCGAGAATTCCAGTGCGAATCCATCGACGAATGGTGGCCGCACTCACGTCCAACGCAGCGGCCGCTTGTGCCATGGTCAATCGGTCACCGTCGGCATCCGGCTTGTAAACGGCAATGCGATGGTCCCCGCGTAAGCTGCGGACGCGCGCTTCGGTGAACGTGTTGCCCGCGCCGCTCCGGTAGCCAAGTCGATTGAGGACGCGAGCGATGTGGGCATCCGGCATCTGGCGAGCCAAATCGCGGACCACGTCGATGATCTCCCGCTGCGTGCAGCGCTGGTGCTGCCCGGTCCGATTCTTCGTGACGCGCAGCGGCGTATGCTTCCCGCCCTTCCAATGAATGATCAGATCAATGAATGGGTCCTCGGTCACCCGGGCGATGATCTCTTCGATGAGCAAGCGGACCAGTCGCTTCTTGGTCCGGATATCCGTTTGCGGATCCTGCCACACCGCCGGAAACGAGTGTGCCAGCGCCAGCAGTTCCTTGCGATCCGGTGCTGGCTCTGCCTCGTGTTCGGCCTCGATGGCCTGCAGGCGCCGGCGCACCTCGGCGACTTTGGCCAAGGCCTCATTCCATCGTTGCTCCAGCGTCTCGGCCACCAGCCGATTCTCCGGTTCGACGGCATCATACTGCCGTTGCGCCCGGCTGGCGGCGTACTCGGCTTCGCGCAGTGCGAGTTCCACGGCGCGGTGGCGCTGCTCGCGCTCCTGATGCCGTGTGGTGGCCGCGGTCATGGCCGCCTCGATCGCCCCCGGCTCCAACACGGCAAGCACCACCTTCTCGACCGCCTGATCGACGCGCCATCCGCCAAAGGAGATACAGCCCTCCGTGCCGTGATTCACGAGCGCCCCGCGGCAGTGATACCGCGGGACCACGCTGTGTTTGCCGCCGTAGGCGACGTGCAAGCGGCGGCCACAGTGTCCGCAACGGAGCAGTCCGGCCAGTAAGCTCTTGCCCGTGCGCACCGCTCCTCTCACCATGGCCCCCTTCATCTGCGCGTTCTCGCTGATGCGTCGCCGATTCTGCTCGTAGGTCTCCCAGTCGATATACCCTTCATGATGCCCGGGCAGCAACGCAATCCAGTGCTCGCGCGCGTGGTGATGGCCGCGCGTCTTATGCACGACGCCGTCCACGACACGCGCCCGGGTCCCGGTGCGCCCAAAGGCATACGCGCCCGCATAGGCCGGATTGGTGAGGAACTTCAGAATGGTATTGTAGACGGGGCGCCGCCAGAGGATCTCCCGGCCGTGCGCGCTGGTGCCCGGCGTGATCGCGGGCAACTCGATGTGCTCCTGCCGAAACCAGAGGAGCGTCTGCCGCACGCTGCTGAGCGCGGCGAACTTCTCGAAGACCAGGGCGACGGCGGCTTGCACGCGGCGGTCCGGGTGCTTCTCGATGCGATCGTCCGTGCTCCGCACATACCCCACCGGCACGCCGAGGATCAGCTCCCCCCGTTTGGCTTTCGCGATCAGCGCGGCCTGGGCGCGTTGGCGGAACCACCCCAGCTCGGCTTCGCTCATCGTGCCCTTGAGACCCAGCAAGAGCCGATCATTGGGCAAGCGCGGATCGTAGATGCCTTCATCGTCGACGATCAGCGTGTTCATCAAGCCGCACAGATCCATCAGCTGGTACCAGTCCCGATTGTTCCGTGCGAACCGCGACACCTCGATGCTGAACACGGCTCCGGCTTGCCCCAGGCTCACCGTGGCCACCAGGCGCTGAAACCCCACCCGCCCGGCAATCGACGACCCGGACCGGCCGAGATCGTCGTCGATGACGGTCACCTCGTGCCACCCCAAGGCGCGCGCCCGCTCGCGCAGTCCATACTGCCGGCGCTGGCTTTCTTTGTGATGGAGAACCTGATCGCGCGAAGACTGTCGCACGTAGACCAACGCCGGCCGCGCCAGATGCTCAGGCGTGATTTTCTCGATGCTCATGTTCTCGTCCCTCCTCAATGCCGGCGCTTCTTCTGGTCCGCACGGCGGCGGCGCGTAGGAGCGCGGCCAGATCCTCCCGCGCTCTGCGCCGTGTTTCCTCCGGCAGTTCGTCCCACCGCAGGACGCTGACGGCGGGTAACGTCAACTGACGTTCGGCCAACGGCTTCCTCATCCCCTCGCTCCTCCTTTCCCTTCGCCGATGTGGAGGAGCCGATAGTGACCGCGTGCGAGGCCTTCGCCAACTCGCTCAGCGTGCGGGCGAACTCGCGCAACGCGGCGACGGACACTTCCCCCCGCTCACTCAACGTGAGCGGGGCGCAGCGTTCCCGCGAGGTCATCCATGCCGGCACCAGACACCACGTGTCGTCTGGGAGCAGCACGTGAATGAAGCGTTGATCAGTACCGAGCACCTGTTGCCGCCGCACGGGCAGCGTCTGTTCGTAGAGGGGGTGCCAGGGATAATGGATCGTTACGGTCGCAAGTGAAACTGCGGCAGTATGTTTCTGGTCCGACCGGCTGCGGCAAGACATTCCTCGCCTGCGCCTTTGGGCAGAAGGCGTGTCGCGAAGGATTCTCAGTGGTCTACCGGCGCGTGCCCAGAATGCTCAGTGAGATGCACATCGCCCACGGCGACGGCTCGCTGCCGCGACTGCTCGCACGCTGGGCCAAGACCGATTTGCTCATTCTCGATGATTGGGGTCTGGCTCCCCTCAATGCCCAGCACCGTCATGACGTCCTCGAAGTCATCGAGGATCGGCACGGCGAGCGCTCCACGATCATTGCGGCGCAGCTCCCACTCAAAGACTGGCACAAGTACATCGGTGACCCCGCCGTCGCCGACGCGGCACTCGATCGCATCGTGCACAGCGCGCATCACATCGCCATGAGCGGGGACTCGATGCGTAAGAAGCGCTCGAAACTGTCGGCACCATCTGAATCGGAAACCACGGAGCGATGAGCAGCCGACATTCACGCAGGCTCAGGGCGCTTGCTGCCAAGCCGACGCGCCAGGAGGCGCCAGGAGCGCCGATCGCGGCACAAGACGAGGCACTCTACGTACCGCTCCATGCGGGTTTTTTCGATACGAGAACCACGTCGGCTTTCTGCAACGCGCACGCAGCAGCTGCCCACACTGTGGACGGGGATCTCGTGAAAGGGAACGGTCCGCCCCTTACGTTATCCACTACTATTTCGCCGTCCACAATGTGGACAGCAGCTTCAGCCATCATCGATCGTCGGAGCTACGCGCAGGCTAAAAGACGGACGCTAAATCAAAACCCTCAGAACCAATGAAGACATGAAGAACAGACGGCTTGACCAAGGAGACATTATCGGGCAACTGACAACTCACGTCGCTTCGCTCCGACGGTGATCGCCATCATCGGACCGGGTGTTCGCCTTCGTCGGATCAGCCGTTCGGATTCATCGGAATAGGCACCCCGCGTTTTTGCTGGCAAGAAATCTGCTCGCGCAGAAATGGGCTGACTGGTCGCCGCTGTCCCGCTGAGTCGGCGCCGGGTCTGCTGAGGACACCGCGCGGCATCGCGCCGGAATTAGCTTCGGCCGGTTTCGGCGCGCGGGGCCAGTTTCGGGTGGCGCCGGTGGGGCCACGCGCGCTTTCTTGGCACACGAAGGCGGGCAGTAACGTCAAAATTCCTACTTTCACTTCGGAGAGCTGCTCCGGGAGATAGGGATGGCGGCGGCAGGCAACGGCCGGCCGGCGTGTTTCGCGAGTCCGAGAATGTTCATGAAGGCGCCGCGGGCGCTTTCGAGGCTCCTGCCCGCCGTCGAGGTCGGCTAGGCAAGTTTCCGCCTGGCCCTGAATGGTCGGACGGGCGCAGGCATCCCGGAGTCGGCTGGCGTTCCGGGACCCCCCCCGGTAGGTTCGAGTGCGGCTTCAGGGATGGCCTCTGAAGCTCTCAGGGCTGCTCGTAAGGCCCGAGCAGCGGTCGGGTGGCACCATCTCCTCTCTTTCTTGCAAACATCGCGTAGAAGGTGTGCGGCGCATCCTGACGCCCGCTTCACCAGTTCCGTCTTTGTCCCAGGCGTAATGTTCATCACTTCTTGATCTCTTCTTTGTGGGTAATGATAATTATCACTTTCAAATTCTTGTTCACTCAGGCCCCCATTAGGGCATTAGTTGATTCACTAGATCATCCAGTCAGAGTTAGTACAACTAACCGATCCTTTTCAGCAGCCGTG
>DATKMS010000233.1:0-17247 GCA_035541735.1 Candidatus Margulisiibacteriota bacterium | reverse complement strand
GACGTGGAGATCATCGATACCTGGACCGTCGCCGGCCTGCGTGGCACCGGCAGTCACGACATCGCGGTCGCGGAGCGATTCGTTCCTGAAGACCGCTCGGTGTCACTGCTCACCGATCGTCCTCGCCAACCGGGACCGCTCTACATGTTTCCCGTCTTTGGCCTGTTGGCGCTTGGCATCGCCGGCGTCGCGCTGGGCGTCGCGCGCCGCGCGATCGACGAACTGCTGCAGCTCGCCGCTGCCAAGACACCAACCGGCAGCCGCAAGCGCCTCGCCGAGCGCGCGATGATCCAAGTGCACGTGGCTGAAGCCGAGGCGCTGCTGCGCTCGGCACGCGCCTTCCTGTTCGACACCATCGGCGATGCCTGGCGTGCCGCGCAGGGTTCCCGGACGATCTCGGTCGCGCAGCGGAGCCTCTTGCGCCTCGCCGCCACACACGCCGCGACCAGCGCCGCCAAGGTCGTCGACCTCATGTACAATGCCGGCGGCGGGACGTCGGTGTACGCTACCAGCCCGCTGCAGCGGCAGTTCCGCGACATCCACGTAGTAACGCAGCACATGATGGTCGCCCCAGCGACCTATGAACTCACCGGCCGCGTCTTCCTCGGGATCGACACGGACACGTCGTTGCTGTGAAGGAATAGTCGCAAGTGAAACGCAAAGAGCCTCAAGCCAGAAGGGAGCAATCTGGCTCTCACCTTTCAACTTTCACCTTTGAGCTGCACCTATGACCGACTTCACCACTCTGCAGACCGAGCGCATCGGTGACGTGCTGCGCGTGACGATCGCGCATCCGTCGAGTCAACTGAACGCGGTCGACGAGGCGTTGCATCACGATCTCACCATGCTTTTCAGCGGACTGCGGCGTGAGGACGCCGCCCGTGCCGTCGTCCTCACCGGCCAGGGACGCGCCTTCTCAGCCGGCGGCGACTTCAACTGGTTCCCCCAGCTGCAGGAACCGGGGCGCCTCGAAGCGTTGCGCCGTGACGCCAAGCAGCTCATCTGGGACCTGCTCGATGTCGAGATTCCAATCGTGGCCGCGGTCAATGGTCACGCCATGGGTCTGGGCGCCTCCGTCGCGTTGCTCTGCGACGTCATCTTCATGGCCGATACGGCCACCATCGGCGACCCGCACGTCAAGGTCGGCATCGTCGCCGGCGACGGCGGCGTCGCCATCTGGCCGCTGGCGCTCGGTCCGGCACGCGCCAAGCAGTATTTGCTCACCGGCGATCCGCTGAGCGCAGCAGAGGCCGAGCGCATCGGCCTGATCAACAAAGTCGTCGCTGCAGCGGACCTGCAGGCGGAGGCGCTGGCGTTTGCGCAGCGCCTCGCCGCCGGCGCGCCGCTGGCGGTGCGCTACACGAAGCTGGCGATCAACAAGCTGGTGAAGGACGCGCTCAACATCGGCTTCGACACCTCGACCGCGCTCGAGCTGCTCACCTTCCACAGCGACGACCACCGCGAGGCCTTGGCAGCGATCCGCGAGAAGCGGCCACCGAAGTTTCAGGGACGATGAGTACCGACGCTGTCTACTTCACGGAGGAGCACCGTGCGTTCCGTGAGATGGTGCGGCGCTTCGTGCGCAGCGAGATGGCGCCGCATGTCGATGCATGGGAGGCCGCCAACGGCTTTCCACGCGACCTCTACCGCAAGTGTGGCGCGCTTGGCCTGCTCGGCCTCGGACACGAGGAAGCCTATGGCGGCAGCCCGAGCACCGACATCTTCCATCTCCTCATCATGGCCGAGGAGATGGTCATCGCCAGCCAGTGCGGCGGGCTGGCGGCGACCCTGATGACGACCTACATCGCCACGCCGCCGATCCGCACTCTCGGGACGTCCGAGCAAAAGCGCCGCTTCCTTCCAAAAGTGATCAGCGGTGAGTGGGTCGCCGCACTCGGAATCACTGAGCCGGGGGCCGGCTCGGATGTGGCGGCGATCCGTACGCGCGCCCAGCGCGACGGCGACTTCTACGTCGTCAACGGCGCGAAGACGTTCATCACGTGCGGAGCCGAAGCGGACTACGTCACCACGGCCGTGCGCACCGGGCCCGACGGGCATCGCGGCATTTCGCTGCTCGTGATTCCAACCGACACCCCGGGCTTCTCCGTCGTGCGCAGGCTCGACAAGATGGGCTGGCGGTGCTCCGATACTGCCGAGTTGGCCTTCGTCGACTGCCGCGTGCCGGTGGCGAACCTGCTCGGTCGTGAGAACGAAGGCTTCAAGGCCATCATGGCCAACTTCCAAACCGAGCGCTTGATGCTGGCAACGATGGCAGCAGCGAGCGCGGAACTGGCGCTGCACCAGGCGGTCGACTACGCAAAGACACGGCAGGCGTTCGGCGGGCCGTTGAGCGACAAGCAGGTCATCCAGCACAAGCTGGCATCGATGGCGACGCAGGTCGACGTGGCCCGCGAGTACGTGCGCCGCGTCGCCTATCGCTTCAAGCACGGCGACGATTGCACCACCGAGGTCTCGATGGCGAAGAATTTCGCCTACGATGTCGCCGCGCACGTCATCGATGCCGCCGTGCAGATCCACGGCGGCAGCGGCTTCATGACCGGCACCGTGGTCGAACGGCTGTACCGCGACAATCGCGTCCTCGGCATCGGCGGCGGCGCCAAGGAAATCATGAACGAGATCATCGCCAAGCGCCTGGGCTTGTAGCCAGATCTGGCCGCGGCGCCCTTGGACCTATTGTCTGTGCTCTGTGTTCTGTGCTCTGTGTTCTTCCCATGGACCTCTTTGAAGCCATCAACACAACGCGCTCCGTGCGCCGCTTCTCGCGCGAACCGGTGACCGACACCGAGATTCTGGCGTGCATCCGCGCGGCGACGCAGGGGCCGAGTGGTGGCAACATCCAGCCGTGGCAGTTCCTGGTCGTCACCGACCCGGAGGCCAAACGCGCGCTCGCCGCTGTCTACAGCCGTGCTTACGATCGCTACGAGCCCGCCTTGCTGAAGTCGCTGCCGCCGTTCCGTTCTGCAGAGCACCAGGCCAGCTTCGAACGCATGATGGGCGCCTCGCGGCATCTTGCCGAGCACCTCGCTGAGGCACCCGCGCTGGTGCTGTTCCTCATGCCCAACATCTCGATGACGTTGCAGGACGAGCACGGCGTTCTGGACGTGGGCACACCCTTCGCCTCGGTCTATCCGGCGGTGCAGAACTTCATGCTCGCCGCGCGCGGCCTTGGCATTGGGACGACGCTCACGACGGTCTACCGCATCTATCAGGACGAGGTGCGGACCATCTGCGCGATCCCGGACCGTTACGAGGTCATCGCACTCGTGCCGATGGGGCGCCCGCGCAAGCCGTTCCGCGTCGGGCGGCGGCGCCCGGCGGAGGAGATCACGCACTGGAATCGCTTCGGCAGCAAGCGGCAAAGACAGATGTCGGAACAGAAGGGAGAGAACAGATGGTGACGGTGATTGCGACACTGAAAGTGAAGCCCGGTAACGAAGCCACATTGGAAAAGGCCGCCCGCGAGATGATCGCCTATGTCAAGGCGAATGAGCCGGGGACGCTGACCTACGTTCTGCACCGCTCGACGGCCGATCCGACGGAGTTCGTCTTCTACGAGGTCTACACCGACCAGGGCGCCTTGGCGACCCACGGCGGGAGTGAGCAGATGCAGAAGTTCTTCGGCCTCGCCGGCGGCCTGCTCGATGGGCGGCCGGAGATCAAGATGTACGAACAGATCGACGGAAAGAAGTAGGGGGGCTGCAGTCAGCGGCGGCGTGACTTCCGATCGGCAGGGAGAAGATCCGGCAGCGGCATACGCCCAGCGGCTGGCGGCACGGCAGACGGCGGCGGCGCGGCTCGCGCAGCTCGAGCGCCGCATCTCTCTGGCGCGCCTCGGCGTCTTCGTTGCCGGCGGCGTGCTGGCATTCGTCGCCCTGGATCATCATGCGGTGTCGCCGTGGTGGCTCGCCGCCCCGGTAGCGGCGTTCGTCGGCCTCGTTCTGGTGCACGACCGCGTCATCAGGCAACGCCAGCGTGCGGACCGTGCCGTCGCCTTCTACGAGCACGGCATCGCCCGGCTGGAACATCGTTGGGCAGGAAGCGGCGAGCGCGGCGAGCGCTTCGCGGATCCATCGCACCCTTACGCCGCCGATCTCGACCTCTTCGGCCGCGGCTCCCTCTTCGAGTTGCTGTGCACGGCACGGACGCGTGCCGGCGAAGACACGCTCGCCGGCTGGCTATGCAGGCCGGCACTGGCCGATGTCGTGCTGGCACGTCAAGCTGCGGTGGCCGAACTCCGCCCGCAACTCGATCTCCGCGAAGACCTGGGGCTGCTGGGTACCGACGTGCGCGCCGGGCTGGACCCAGAGGCGCTGGCCGCGTGGGCCGCGGCGGCGCCGGTGCAATCGCCGGCGCTGCTTCGGAAGGGCGCCGCAGGGCTCGTCGGTGCGCTGATCTTCGCGGCTGGCGCTTGGCTCACAGGCCTCGTCGGACCGCTGCCTCTGGGTGCGGTACTGCTGGCCGAGGCGGCGCTGGCGCTTCGCCTGCGGACCCGCGTCGTGCACGTGATTCGGAGGGTGCAGCGACCGGGGCGCGACCTGCGGCTGTTGGCGGATGTGCTGGCACGTCTGGAGCGTGAGCAGTTCGCGTCAGCGCGCCTCGTCGAGTTGCGTGCCGCGCTCGACACACAGGGCGAGCCGCCGTCGGTCCGCATCGCGCGCCTGCACCGCCTCATCCATCTCCTCGACGCACGCCAGAACCAGTTCTTTGCACCGCTCGCCGCGCTGCTACTCTGGAGCACGCAGCTGGCGCTGGCGATCGACGCGTGGCACGCCACCAGTGGCGCCAGTGTCCTCCGCTGGCTCACCGCGGTGGGCGAGATCGAGGCGTTCGGCGCGTTGGCAGGATATGCGTACGAGCACCCATACGACCCGTTCCCGGAAATGGTGGAGCGCTCACCCGCCTTCGACGGGGAAGGGCTGGGACATCCGTTGATCCCGGAGGACCGCTGCGTCCGCAACGATATCTGCCTCGGCACCGATGTTCGGCTGCTCATCGTGAGCGGCTCCAACATGTCCGGCAAGAGCACCTTGCTGCGCGCCGTCGGGACGAACACCGTCCTCGCCTTGGCAGGCGCGCCGGTGCGTGCCCGGCGTTTGCGGCTCTCACCACTGGCGGTCGGGGCCTCGATCCGGATCAACGACTCGTTACAGAACGGCACGTCGCGCTTCTACGCCGAGATCACGCGCCTGCGGCAGCTCATGGATTTGGCGAGCGGGCCACCGCCGTTGCTCTTCCTGCTCGACGAGATCCTGCACGGCACCAACTCGCACGACCGCGGCATCGGTGCCAGGGCCGTCGTCCAGGGTTTCCTCGAACGTGGCGCGATCGGGCTGGTGACCACCCATGATCTGGCGCTCGCCCACATCGCGGATATGCCCGACCGACACGCCGTCAACGTCCACTTTGAGGACCACCTCGAAGACAGCAAGATGATCTTCGACTACCGCATGCGCCCCGGCGTTGTGGAGAAGAGCAACGCCGTGGCACTGATGCGCGCCGTCGGTCTCGAAGTGTGAAGACCATGCGCGCGCGCCGGCACCGGGACAATGACGGTAACGTGAGGACCGTCCGGCCTAGCTGGCGCCCTTCGCGACGGCCGCAAGAAGATGCGGCCTCCTCAGGGCGAGCGGAAAATAGTTCGAAAATGAATCAGACAACCGCTCCTCCTGAGGAGGCGCCGTCCCTTCAGGCGCCGTCTCGAAGGATGCTCGCAGTGCTCGAACGACGCGCGCCGCGACCGCTGTCGATTGCGGAGATCGCGCGCGGTCTCGATCTCGAACAGTACGACCCCAAGCAGCTGAGAACAGCGCTGGAAGCACTGGTTGCAAATCAGCAACTGCGACGCATCGGCAAGACGCGCTACCAATGGCGGCGCGAAGTCGACACGTCCCGCGGCGCTGCGGGGGCGCGCAACCGCAGGCACACAAGGGTTGAGGGACACTACTCACGCGTGCGCGCCGGCTATGGCTTCGTCGAAGTGCTCGGCCGCGCCGCCGAGCGCTTCCCGCGCGACATCCTCATTCCCGCCGGCATGGAGGGGGCAGCGCTGCACGGCGATCGGGTGGCAGTCGAGATCGTCCGTCGGGACCTGCGGGCGCGGCGCTTCGTCGGGCGTATCACCGCCGTAACGGGCAGCGTGCACGAACAGATCATCGGCACGCTGCAGCGCGGCCGCAGCGGCTGGCTCCTCGTTCCTGAGAACGAGCTCTTGCCAGCGGTCGAGGTGATTGGAGACCATGTCGCCCGACGCGAGGACGCCGGGCGGGTCGCGCTGCTGCGCCTGACGCGCGCGCCGACGCCGACGCGTGCCCCCGGCGGCGAGATCGCCGAGGTCCTCGGCGCAGCCGACGATCCCGCAGTGCAGTTCCTCTGCATCGCCTTGGAGCACGGATTGCGCACCGAGTTTCCACACGAGGTGCGTGCTGAAGCGGAACGGTTACCGGAGAACCCGTCGCCGGCGGACTGTGCAGGCCGCGAGGATCTCCGGCATCTGCCCTTCGTCACCATCGACGGCGAGACGGCGCGCGACTTCGACGACGCCGTGTGTCTGGAGATGTTGTCAGGAGGCGGACAGCGCTTGTGGGTGGCGATCGCCGACGTCGTGCACTACGTGCGCGAGGGGTCGGCGCTCGACACCGAGGCGGCGCGGCGCGGCACCAGCGTTTATTTCCCGGATCGGGCCATCCCGATGCTGCCCGCGCAGCTTTCGAACCAGCTGTGTTCGCTGAATCCCGGATGCGAACGCCTGGTGTTGGTCGCCGAGCTGGCCTACGACCACCGCGGCCACCGCCAAGATGCACGCTTCTACCGTGCCGTGATCAAGAGTCGGGCGCGCCTGACGTACACCAAGGTCGCGGCGGTGCTCTCCGAGGCTGACACCACGGACATCCGCGTGTGGCGTGCCGAGCTGGCGCCGCTCATTCCACAGCTCCGGGCCATGCTCGCATTGATGCGCGTGCTCTACGGCAACCGCGTCGCCGCCGGCTCGCTGGACCTCGATCTCCCTGAGGCGCTGGTCGACCTGTCGGAGGAGGGGCGCAGCATCGGCGTGCGCCTGCTCGAGCGCAACGATGCGCATCGCCTCATCGAAGAGTTCATGTTGGAGGCCAACCGCGCAGTCGCCACGTTTCTGCGGGACCAACGCCTCCCCCTGCCCTACCGCATTCACGAGCCGCCTGATCCGGACGACGTCGATGAGCTCAACCAGTTCCTGCAGGCCTTCGGCGTCACCGTCCGCTACGACGGCCGCGTCGAGCCGCGCGACGTGCAACGCCTCCTCGATCAATTGCAGGAACACCGGCTGGCCCGCGTGCTCTCCCGCCAGGTGCTGCGCTCGTTGAAACAGGCACAATACAGCACCACCAACGTCGGGCACTTCGGTCTGGCTTTCCCGATCTACTGCCACTTCACATCGCCGATTCGGCGGTATCCGGATCTGCTCGTGCATCGGCAGCTCGGCCGACTGTTCGACGGGCGCATCGATGCCGCGCGCGGCGCAGCCGAAGCCCTCGAGGCGGCCAGCGTGCAGAGCTCGCAGTGCGAACGCGAGGCCATGGAGGCCGAACGGGCCATGCTCGATTTGAAGAAGGCCGAGTTCATGCTGCACCATCTGCTCGAGCCGCTGCCAGGGACCATTGTCTCAGTCGTATCGTTCGGTTTCTTTGTCGAACTCGACGCCTTCCCGGTCGAAGGCTTGGTACGTGCCGACACGCTGACCGGCGACCGCTACTACCTCATCGAAGCGGAACGCGCACTCAAGGGCATGCGTACGAAGCGGCGCTTTCGCCTGGGTGATCGCGTCTTGGTCGAGGCGACGAACGTCTCCCTGCGTCGCCGTGAGATCGACTTCGCGCTGCTGGAGTGCCTGGAGGGCGATACGGCTGACCGCAGTGCGGTTGACTCAAGACAGAAGAAGCGTGACACGAAACGGCCGCGGCGTGCAGGACGCAAGTCCGGGACCCCATGACGGTCACAACCGCCGGCGCCCTGGCTCACAGCGACCGGAGTGTTCAGAACTGCTTCGGCAACCCGGCTTGCTTGAGCACGATGTTTGCCCAGTACCGGGACTTGATCTTGCCGTCGACGGGAAAGCGGTGATTGCTGATCGGGCTGTACCAGATTTCGTGATCACCCTTGCCCGGACGTTCGAAGCGGCAGCCGGCCTCCCGCAAGATGCGCTTCAGTTCGGGCCTTTAGTTGGCCACTACGCGACAGCTCGGGGGTGCTCGGTTCGCTGAGCAATCACCGTGAAGGCAGCCTGCGCCGCCGCTTCGGGAGAGAGCACAGCGTTGGCTTCCAACATCTCCGGTACCATCACCCGCAGCTTCCGAATCAGCTCTTCCAGCGTGTCAGCCCCTGTGACCAGCCCCGGCACTTCATCGCTCGTGGCCACCCACACCTCAGCTTCATCGTCCCACTCAGCGTGCACCACGTAGGCTTCTCCCGCAGCTTTCGCCATGGTCAGGGATTCTACGCACTCCCGATCTTCCCATGCAAGCGCAACGACACAGGTCGGGACGTGCGGCTCACTTGGTAGGAGAAGGCCCGTAAGACCGTCGACCTCCTCCATGACGATCCGCTCCGGAGGCGGCTGAACGGCGCGCGGTTGCGCCATCCACAAGCCGCACCGCGCGCCATCGGCGACAAACGATGCCTGCGGCACCCCTCAAGCCCTGGCACCTGAAGACGCCCAACTGCACCCGGACGTCCTCTCCGAGCATTCTCGGAGGCCATTTTCGTCTTGCACGTGAGGGCGTTGGCACACGCTGCTCGCCGTGAGTCTTCACCTTCGCACCCCTCCGGCTCTCTCTGAACTTCTAAACGGCCGCGCCCGACTCTCGCTGACATGGCGTTGTCGATCGTGATACCACGCAAATGCTCCGGTTAATCGAACATCCTCACCATTACAGACACGCGACACTCGTCCGGTGAGCGTCCGGCACTGCTGATTTGCTCCGTTGTACCCACCGTGGCGAAGCCACCCGCCGCCCGCAACGAGGCCCGCCTTACTCTACGGTAGTGTGGGGGGCCACGTTGCCACGGGTGCAGCGGGACAGCCTGCGCCGACGCATCGGCGATCACCCGTTCGAGCGTCATCCTCGGACGAGCTCAGCCGTCCGTGCGACCTTGCATCCCAAAGAGCAGCAGAGCAGCCCACCGGCCGCCGCGAGCGTAGTTCGCATGGCCCGCTGAGTAACTGGCGGCACCGTTGCTGGCAACCGCCGCGCGGCGGTACGGCGGCGAGCACAGCGGTACGCACGGCTCGCTCGTCCCTGACGGTTGATCGCCGCGCCTGTCGTGCCAGACAACGCAGCGGCTCTGGCCTCGATGTTGCACCGACGCGACCGCATGCGACGTGCGTCGGACTTGTTGCTGGCCTATCGGGCGGAGGTCGAAGCGCTCACGGCGGAGCGGTTTGGACCATCGGCGGGCCTGTTTCTGCTGTGCGCCGCGGGCTTTGGGATCTTCGAGTATGTCAACGACGCCGCATCGCTGCGCAGCTTCCTCGTTCTGTTCATCCTGCAAATTCTGGTGACCCTCCCCCCCGCATTGGCCTCTGGCTGGCTGCTGCGGCAGCGCTGGATGATGCGCAGCAGCGTTGCCGTCGGGCTGCTGCTCTCCGTGCTGCCACATGCGCAGACGGTGTTGGCCGGTCTCCCGAGCGAACTGATGGGCATCGCAACCGTCTGCACTGTGACTGGCATGTGCTTGGTCATGCCATGGGGCGCACGCGGGCAAGCGGTGGTTGTCGCCGGCAACCTCATCGCCTACGGCATGACGCTGCGCATCAACGGCGCGGTCTCCACCGACCCTGCGTTCCTGTTTTTCGCCGTGTGCACCGGCGGTGCCCTCTCGGTTTTGGGTGCACGGCATCTCGACTTGCATCGCTTCACAATCTTTCGCGAGGCGACGGCGCGGGACGAAGAAGGGGCGGTCAACCGCAACCTGGTGGCCATTGCCAAGGAGATCAACGCCGTGTTGGGCCGCCCCGACGCGCTCGATCGGATCTGCGAATCGACGCGGGCGGCGCTGGCGTGCGACTGGAGTCTCATCCTCCTCAGGGACGAGACGGACGCGGCCTTTCGCGTCGCCGGCGCGGTGAGCCCGCACACCGACGCGCTGCAAGAAATCATGGCCTTTCAATTCACGCCCGAGAGCTTTCCGCTCATCGGCGTCATTTTGCGCAGCGAGTTGGTCGAGATCCCGAGACCGTCAGCGGCTGACCCCGTCACCGTCGGCTTCATGCATCGCTGGCACACACGCTATGCACTGGCCACGAAGCTCACCCGCAACGGGCAAGTGGTGGGCATTCTCGCGGTTGGCGGAGACGAGGCGCTCGACCGCATCTCCGGGCGCGTGCGCCAGCTCTTCCGCGGCATCGCGCCGCACGCGGCCATCGCGCTGAGCAACGTCCGGCTGGTCGACGACCTGCGCCACGCCAATCAGCTCAAGACCGAATTCCTTTCAACCATGTCGCACGAGCTGCGCACGCCGCTCAACGTCATCCTGGGATACACCGAACTACTGCGTGAGGACGCCTTCGGCCCCTTAGCGGACGAGCAACGCGAAACGCTGGGTCGCGTACACGAGAGCGCGCACGCGCTCCTGGAACTCATCAACGCCACGCTCGACGCCAATCGCATTGAGGCCGGCCGCCTGCCGCTGCACCTCGACGAGGTGAGCCTACGCACCTTGTTCGACGAACTGCACGAGGACTTGCAGCAGCTCCCGCGGCGGCGGGGTGTCCTGTTGCGGTGGGACGTCATCGTCGGCGACAAACGCGTGCGCACGGATGCCAGCAAGCTGAAGATCATCCTGAAGAACCTGGTCGGCAACGGGCTCAAGTTCACCGAGTCGGGTGAGGTCGCCGTGCAGGCCAGCTACGACATCCAGACCGCGCGCTTGCACCTCTCGGTCGCCGACACCGGAGCCGGCATCTCGGCAGACGACCAGGCACACATCTTTGACATGTTCCGGCAGGCCGGCAACGGCCATCACCTCGGCGGCGTCGGCCTTGGCCTCTACATCGTCAAACGCTTCGTGGAGCAGCTGAACGGCGAGGTCAGCCTCGCCAGCACACCCGGTCACGGCTCGATCTTCACCGTGTCCGTTCCGGCCGTGATGGTCGCGGATGAACTGACCGTTCAGCAGCACGCTGCGTAGCGCACCCGGCGCCGTCATGCCACGGGTTTGATGTCGACAGCGAGCACGGTTGCGTACGGATCGACTTCGGATTCCGGGACCGTGACCGTCAGTTCACCCAGCGGATCGGCGTTGAACAACTCGTCGATGATCGCGCAGCGGCTCGCAAATGCCAGCGCGTTACCGGAAGCCACGGCACGCACCGCCGCGATCCGTCGAATCGGCACGCCGCGAACAGATAGGGTGTCGTACGGCTTCATCAGTGCCTGCAGATAGATGCGCTCGCCGCGGCGGGTCGAGGGTCCATAGAACTGCCAGGGCGCCAGGCCCGGGGTCGTCCCCACGATGCTCTCGCCGTTGCGCGCCATCCATTGCGCGACCACCTCGAGGCGCTCGACCTGTTCCTCCGGCAAGCTGCCGTCACCCTTCGGGCTGACGTTGAGGAGCAAGTTGCCGCCGCGTCCGGCGACCTCACACAAGCTGTGAATCAGCTGCCGCGGCGACTTGTAGTGCGTGTCCTGCGGGCTGTAGCCCCAGCTGTCGTTCATCGTCATGCACGTTTCCCACGCCGCCGCCGGAGGCTGCGCCGGGATGAATTGCTCCGGGGTGTCGAAGTCGCCGCAGCCGGGCAGCCGATCGTTGATCAGAATGTCGGGCTGCAGCGATTTGATCATGGCGCGCAACGCCTCCGCCCGCCACTTCTCGGGCGGCCGTTCCCACCCGCCGTCGAACCAGATGACGTCCATGCGGCCGTAGTTGGTGAGCAGTTCACGCACCTGGCCAAACAGGAACTCGGTGTAGCGCGCCCACTGGGCGGCGGTCGGCTGCGGCAGCGCAAAGAAATTGTACGGCTTGTCACGTTCGGTGAACGCCGGATAGTCGGCGTGGTGCCAGTCGCTCAGCGAGAAGTACGTACCGATACGCAGGCCCACGGCGCGGAACGCGTCGACGTAGGCGCGTACGACATCCTTGCCGTACGGCGCGTGCATGATCGAGAAGTCGGAGAGCTTGGTGTCGAACATCGCGAAGCCGTCGTGATGCTTCGCCGTGAGAATGGCGTACTGCATGCCCAGACGCTTCGCCAGGCTGGCCCAGGCGTGCGGGTCGTAGCGCTGCGGATTGAAGACGTTGGCATTGGCGTAGTACGCATCGATGGCGACGCTCTGGCAGCGTGGCAAGCTGGCGGTGCCGCCCACCAACGGCCACGACAGCTCCCACCCCGGGACGCTACTCAGTCCCCAGTGGATGAACATGCCGAACCGAGCCGTATCGAACCACGTGCCCATGCCGTCGCAGCCGGGCGCCTACTTCTTTGCTTCGAAATCGAGTGAGGCGGAATTGAGGCAGTAGCGCAGACCCGTGGGCCGCGGGCCGTCCGGGAACACATGGCCGAGGTGCGAGCCGCAGGCCGCGCAATGCACTTCGGTGCGCCGCATGAATAGACTCTTGTCCTCTTCGGTCTCGACGCTCTGCGCATCGATCGGCTCGTAGAAGCTCGGCCAGCCGGTGCCGGACTCGTACTTGGTCTCGGAACTGAACAACGGCGCGCCGCAGGCGACGCAGTTGTACGTGCCGGATGCGTGGTTGTCCCAATATTTCCCGGTAAACGCCCGTTCGGTGCCCTTCTCCCGGCAGACAGCGAACTGCTCGGGTGTCAGCTGTTGGCGCCATTCCGTTTCCGACTTCTCGACCTTTCGTGGCATGGACCGCAAGCTACTTACGCCACCGTTCTGGTGCAAGCGCAGCAGATTCTAGCTGTCGGACGTGGGGGCTCTCAGTCTTGTTGACCGCGCGTCCGTTAAGCCTCGCCCTCCCCTGCTCGCTTACACCACCGCCGCCGGCGGTCGCTTCTCCACCGCAGTCGCGCTAGGCTGAACGCACGCGATCGAGAGGAGACTCGCCATGCAAACCGCTCTTGTCATCCGCGGCACACTGAAGGATGCGAAGACCATCGAGCTCGATGAACCCGTTGACCAACTCGAAGGTCCGGTAGAGGTCACACTGCGGCCGATCGAGGCCGAGCGCAAGGTGCCTCTGTACGAGTCCCTGAGCGCAGAGGAATGGATCACACAGTTTCACGAGTGGCTCGATGCGCACGATCCAAATCTCCCGGTGCTGCCCGCCGAAGCCTTGCGGAGGGAAAACATCTACGAGGATCGGCTGTGAGCCGCTACCTCATCGACACCAACATCCTCGTGCGTCTCGTCTCTCCGCGCGATCCACTCAAACCGGTCGCCCTGACCGCGGTCGATCAGCTCAGACGGCAGCAGGACCAGCTTTCCATTGCCCCACAGACCTTGATGGAGTTCTGGGCCGTCGCCACGCGCCCGCCCGAAAATAACGGGCTCGGTCTCGCGCCAACAGCCGCCGCCCAAGAAGTGGACCGCTTCGCAGAAAACTTTCCGCTCGTTCCAGAACCGCCCGCCCTGTACCCACGCTGGC
The DNA here is from genome assembly GCA_035541735.1 of Candidatus Margulisiibacteriota bacterium. Taxonomy (GTDB): domain Bacteria; phylum Desulfobacterota; class Binatia; order HRBIN30; family HRBIN30; genus DATKMS01. Next base: position 3,642 of record DATKMS010000233.1, on the reverse strand, counting down.
GGCAGCTTGCTCAGGCGCACGCCGTGCGGGGCCGCCAGGTGTTCGATGCCCGTCTCGCCGCCATCATGATCGAAGCTGGCATCGACCACATCCTGACGTTCAACGCCGACGACTTCCGCCGTTACCCCGGCATCACTCCCGTCAGCCCCCACGCCCTCACCGCGCCCACCGCACCCGAACCGGGCACCGACTGACCGGGCGTTGTCTCACATCTAGCCCCCTGCCCTGGCCGCAGGCCCCCGGCGTCCGGCTCTGGCATCCGAGGCAAACTCCTGGTTATTAGGACGGCTGAGGAGAATGGAATCATGGCGAACGACCTGCCCGACGATCTGCCGAAACCCGAGCCCAAGGAAATCGACGAGAAGCTGTCCTTGGAGTTGCGCCACCTGCAGGAAGACGCGATCCTGCGCGGCAAGCCCAATGCCGACGAGCAGTGCAGCAACTGCCTCTACTACCTGAACCCGGACGAAGATCTTACCTATTGCTGGCACCCGAAGATCCGCATCCTGGTTGGCGCCACATGGTGGTGCCAGTGGTGGGAAGCGATTCCGGAGGATGCGTAAGACAGGGCGAGTTGCAACCGTAGCCGTAGACGATGATTGTCGAAGCCGATGCAGTTTCCAAGCGCTTCGGCGAACGCATCGCCGTAGATCGCCTGTCGCTGGCGGTACCGGCTGGCGTGTGCTTCGGCCTGCTGGGACCCAACGGTGCCGGCAAGACGACCACGCTGCGCATGGTCTACGGCGTCACACGACCGAACGCCGGTACGATCCGCGTGTTCGGCATCGACATCGCACGCGACCCGCGCCGGGTCCGCGCCCGCCTCGGCGTGACGCTGCAGCAAAACGTGCTCATCGAGGCACTGTCCCCCATCGACAACCTCCGCGTCTTCGGCCGCTACCACGTCCTGCGTGAGCCGGAGCTGTCACGCCGCGTCGACGAACTGATCGACTTCCTCGAGCTGCGCACGCACGCCACCGTGCCGGTACGCCAGCTTTCGGGTGGCTTTCAGCGCCGCCTGGCCATCGCGCTGTCGTTGATGAACCGGCCCGAGTTGCTGATCCTCGACGAGCCGACGACCGGACTCGATCCGGCCGTGCGCCTGGCGTTGTGGGCGAAAGTGCGTGACCTGCGCGCGACCGGAACGACCGTGTTGCTGACCACCCACTACATGGATGAAGCGCAGCGCTTGTGCGATCGCGTCGCGATCATCGCCAACGGCAAGGTGATCGCCGAAGGTGCGCCTGCGGAACTCATCACCCGGCGGCTGGCGCAGGAAGCGGTCGAGCTCGACTGTACGCGGGAGGAAGAAGCGGCCCTGCTCACTGGTGTGCACGAACCGATGCAGCGGCTGCGCGCCGGCGGGCGGTTGATGATCTATCTGAACGATGCCACGCCACTGGTCAACGCGCTGCATGAGCGCGGCGACCACTGCGGCCTGATCGTGCGACCCACAAACCTCGAAGACGTCTTCCTGGCGATGACCGGCACGACGCTGGAGGCCGGTGCATGAGCGTCTCGCCCCCACACGCCCTCGCAGTCTGGCGTCGCAATGCGGCCATGTACCGGCGCACCTGGATGTGGAACATCCTGCCGAACTTCTTCGAGCCGGTGCTCTACCTGCTGTCGCTCGGCATCGGTGTCGGCGCGTACATCAGTCAGATGGGCGGCATGTCGTACGCGGCGTTCCTCGCGCCGGGCCTGGTGTGTGTGGCGGCCATGAACGGCGCCAGCTTCGAGGTCACGTACAACATCTTCGTGCGGCTGACCTTCGAGCGCGCATACGACGCCATGCTGACCACGCCGATCGAACCCGACGACGTTCTTGCCGGGGAGATCCTGTGGGCGTTGACGCGGGCCTGCATCTACGGCGGCTGCTTCTTCATCGTCGTGTGCCTCTTCGGCCTCGCCCCGCTGCCGCGCGCGCTGTTGGCAGCGCCGATCATTCCTCTGGCCGGGCTGCTGTTCGCGGCCATCGGCATCGCCTTCTCTGTGCGCATCCCGAACATCGATCTGTTCAGCTTCTACTTTACGCTCTTCCTCACGCCGTTGTTCTTGTTCTCCGACATCTTCTTCCCGTTGAAGGAACGGCTGAGCGGCGCCTGGCTATGGGTCGCCGAGGTGTTACCGCTGTTGCACCCCGTGCGCATGGCACGCATGGCCTTTCGCGGCGAGGCCTCACCAATCGTGCTGTGGGATCTGGTGTACGTCCTCGGCGTCTCGGCGCTGCTGCTGAGTTGGGCGCGGCGCGGTGTGCGCTGGCGGCTGACGAACTGAGGTCTGCGGCCGGCGTCCTTTTTCTGTGGCTGGCGCCCGTTGGCTTGCAAGTGCAACAGGCTTTGATTGCACCGACACGCCTACCGGCGGTGGCAAACCGCGCACGCCTCCGTGCCCGCCCCGATCATCGGCGGGTCGTTGGTCGGGTCGCTGTCCTTGTAGAGCGCCACGCGCGTGGCGGCAGTTGCCACCCGGTCTTGAATGATCGACGCGAAATGCCACGTGGGCGTATCGGAGAGTCCGGCAGCCAGGTTGTACCAGACGCGCGCCGGTTGCAGGCTGCCCGCCTTTGCGTACAGGTCTCCAAACAGCGTCAGCGAACCCTGGACGTTGCGGGGTGCGAAGCCGGCGTCGGCGCACAGTTCCGGCTGGGTCACTACGCATTGGAGGGTCTCCGGGTCACTGAGGTAGGTCGTGAACGACGCGTACGCCTGCTGGAAGACCGGATCGCCCGGCGGCAATGCCTGCAGGACCGGGATGAGATCGAATACGTTGAAGAAGCTGTTCACCTGTACGGCACGGTCGAGGTCGGCGAGCCCCTGCGCTTGCAGCGTCGCGTCGTGCTCCACGAAGCCGAGCAAGTACTTCGCTGCCGCCGCGAAACCCGGGACGCGGGAATCGCCGCTACCGCTGGCGTCGTCCCACAGAAGCGGGAGCGCGTCCGTGAAGGCCGCATTGGCGGCGGCCAGCTCGGCACGTGCTTCAGCAGTCACATCGTCGAAGCGGGTCACCCGTTGTCCGGCGCGGTACAGGTGGGTCATCCCCAGCAGGAAGCGTGAGCGGCCATCGCGGCGGTCGCGCCGTGCCGCCGCCTCGAGGTTCGCGATGACCTCCTGCTCCTTTGCCTCGGAGTCATCGTCGCCGGTGAGAACGTCCCAGAAACCGGCTTCGCCAGCGGCGGCCGCCGCCGACGGCCGGCGGCTGACGACCCGCTGGGCGTCGTTCTGCTTGAAGTTGTGGAACCGCGCACGCAGGGTCTGATCACCGATCTGCAGCTGCGCCTGCACGAAGCCGACGGGACCGTCGATTGGTGTGAAGCCGGCGCCGCGGACCTCGATGCGTAAGCCGCTGCGACCATAGCGGATCGAACGCACCGTGCCGGCCGGGTCGACGTACCTGAAGCCCGTGCCGTTCGCGGACCACTTCGCACAGTCGAGGTCAACGTGCGCAAGCACGGCATCGCGGTAGGTGGACTGCAGGTAGGCCTCGACCTCGATCGCCGACGTCACCGGGCAGGTCGGGTCAAAGAGCGCCTGCAGGGCGCGATCGGCGCCCACCATGACGGTGCCGCCGTTCTTCATCGGATCGCCCCGGTTTTCCAGCCGCACCACCTTGCCGGCAGTGAGCACCTGGAAGCCGGCGGCC
>DATKMS010000232.1:0-24608 GCA_035541735.1 Candidatus Margulisiibacteriota bacterium | reverse complement strand
GCGTTACTTTCTGGGATTGTGGATCGCGACGCGCTTTGGCACCACGTTTCCTTACGGCACGTTCATCATCAACATCACGGGCAGTTTCATCCTCGGCCTCATCATGGGGATGCTGGAAGGGCACGTGCTTTCGCCGGCCGTGCGCTTGTCGGCGGCCGTCGGCTTCGTCGGTGCCTATACGACCTTCTCGACGTGGGCGTACGAAACCTTGCGGTTGATCGAGAACGGCAGTTGGCAACTGGCAGCGGCCAATGCCTTCGGAAGCTTGCTGGTCGGGATGGGAGCGGCCATCGCGGGCATTACCGCGGGGCGAGCGCTGTGATGGGGAGCTGATTCGATGGAACATGTCACCAACATCTGGTTCGTAGCGTCGGCGCGGATGCGTTGTCCTCCGCCAAAGAGGCTCGTGATTCGTCTGTCACCTCGAACTGCTTTTGCGCCTGGCTCTCACGAGGCGGCAGGTGCAATTCGTCGTGTTCGGCACGCGTCGCCGCCGCGCTCATCTCCGCCTCTCGGACCCAACTGGAGACCAGCGATGCGTTGAGGTCCAGTTCGCGGGCGACCGCCCTGATGCGGCGACCTCTGTCGAACACCCGCCGCACCGTCTCCGCTTTGAACTCATTGGTGAACGTGCGCCGCTCGCGCCTGACATTGCGGACATCGGCGGGCATCGCGGCCGCTAGCTCGACATAGGGGAGTCCCCTTGCCGTGAGCTGCTGATCGCGCCATTGGCGCAACAGGCGCCGCAGATAGTCAGCGTTGAGACCCACAACCTCGCACACGTGGTCGAAGGAGAACGGCCGGCCGGTTTCCTCGCTCATGACCCATGTTTCTGCCTCGCGAAACAGCCCCTGACGCATCTTGTCCCGCGCCAGCAAATGCCTTCGGAAGCAGCCAACCGCGTCCTGGAGGAGAGCAATCATCAAGCGGATTTCGGCTCGGCCAGCGTCACGGCGAACCAGGTAGCGCGCCACCAGATCAGGCTTCGTCTCCATCGACAGTGTGGCTCTTCGATACAGCGGTCTCGCGGACAATACGGCCAGTGGCCGGGCGCCACAATTGGCCCGCGGGTGGATTTCACCTCCACCTTTCGGGGGAGGATGGGTGTTCGCGTGCACGCTGCCCCGGAAGATGGAGAAGAAATACAACCTTCGGCGAATTGCCGTGCCGACACGGTGCGCATTACAAGAGCATGGCCCTCCAGCCCTTACAGGTCAGCGCCGACTAGGGTAGGAGTGAGCCTTCTGAGAGGTCGAGCATGACAGAAACACCCTTTCTGCTGGTTGAACGGAGCATCGCGCGCTGCCGCGTGGCGCTTTCGGTGGCGGCGCTAGTGGCCGTCTTCATCGACCCCACCGAGCCCCTCATCAGTCGTTGGATCCCGCTGCGCAGCGGCAGCCTGGCCATCGATCCATACGCGCTGGCCGTCATGGGCGCCCACCTCGCCTACAGTCTGTCACTCACCTACGTGCTGGCCCATCAAATCGTCTCTGCCGCACGCATCGCGGCCATCACGACGTGGGTGGATGTGCTTTTCGGGGCGGCTATCGCCGTGTTGACCGAAGGGGTCAGCAGCCCCTTCTATGCCTTCTTCGCATTTGCGGTGTTTGCGACGGGCCTGCGCTCCGGGTTGCGGCGGACACTGCTGGTGACGGCGGTCAGCGTCGGGCTGTATCTGAGCCTCATTGTCGTGTCGGCCTCGGGCAGCGCCAACGAGTACATCATGCGACCCGTCTACCTCGCCATTGCCGGATATCTCGTCGGCCACCTCGGGCAACAGCGACTGAACCTCGAAGCCGGAATCCGCGAGCTGGCCGCCGCCAATGAGCGCCAGCAGATCGCGCGCGACCTGCATGACAACCGGGCGCAGGCGCTCGCTGGGATCTCCCTGGGCCTGGAGAGCTGTCAGGAACTACTGCGGCGGGGGTCCAACGACGCGGCGCTCTTCGAGCTGTCCGATCTGCAGGCGAGCGTCAATCGCGAGTACGATGAGCTGCGCGCGTATATGCGTTCCTTGGTTGGCCTGCAGGCCACCGCCGTCCCGCGGGCGCCACGCGCGGACACCTGGTTCTCGATCAACATCCAGTTCGACGGGTCGGCGGCCCTCGTCGAGCACGTGCTGCAGATCCTGCGCGAAGGGGTGACGAACGTACTACGGCATGCGCACGCACGGGTCGCGGCCATTCACGTGCGCTGCGTGGATTCCGAGGTGCGTATCAAGATCGACGACGACGGTGTGGGATTCCGCAACGGTGTGGAGCAGCCGTGGTCCATCTCGTCATTGGTCGCGGATCTCGGCGGGGCGACCGAGGTGGCAAACGGCGCTGGCAGCGGTGCACACCTCGCCATCACGTTGCCCGCACACTAACGTCGCCATGGCTGCACCACTACGGATCGTGGTTGCTGATGACCATGCGCTCTTCCGGCAGGGGCTGAAGTCGCTGCTCAAACTGCAGGCGGACGTCACCATCGTCGGTGAGGCCGCGCGGATCGATGAGCTGACTTCTCTTCTCACGACGGTTGCTTGCGACGTCGTGCTGCTCGATCTCGGGATGGAGCGCAACTCGCTGGTGGATATCGCCGCCTTGGCCGAGCGTGCACGGGTAGTCGTTGTCACGGCCAGCGAGCAGCCGGAGGACGCGGTCGAAGCGATTCGCCTCGGCGCATGCGCCGTGGTGTTCAAGCGCTTCGCCGTCGACACGCTCATGGATGCCATCCGCGCTGCGGCACAGGGCCAGGTGTGGATGCCGCCGTCCCTGCAGGCTCACATCGCCGCCGCACTACGGGAGACGGCTCGTAACCCGCTGACGCCGCGCGAACGAGAAATCATTCGCCAGGTGGCGCTCGGGCTGCGCAACGCCGAAGTGGCGACCAAGCTGTTCATCAGCGAGCAAACGGTGAAGACGCACCTCAACAACATTTTCCAGAAGCTCGGGATCCGCGACCGCGTCGAACTCACGCTCTACGCCGCTCGCGTCGGGATCATCGGAATCCACGAACGCCCAAGGTAGCCACCCACCGGCGTGCTGCTCCGATTGCACAGGGCGGGCGGCACCCGAAAGCGCGCAACGTCCGGCCCTCGCTGAGTTGATCGTCAGGGCGTCGGAGTCTCGGTCGGGGTCTCGGTATCCTCGACGGTTGCCGTGGCGGTGGGAGTAGGCGTCTCCGTCGGCGTTTGAGTCGGCGTCTCACCTTCCATCCCGGTCGGGGTCGGTGATGGTGTCTCCGTCTCGGTCGCCTCAACGGTAGCCGTCGGTGTCGGCGTTTCCTCTCCGGCCACGGTGGGCGTGGCCGTTGCCGTCTCGGTCGGTGTCCCCTCGCCTGACGTCGCTGTTGCTGTTGGCGTCGCGGCCTCCATTCCGGTCGGGGTGGGGGTTGCCGTCTCGCCCGGCGTTTCCTCCGCTGTCATCGTTGGTGTTGGCGTCTCCCCCCCGGTCGCGGTCGGCGTCGACGTTGCTGTTTCCGTCGGTGTTTCTGACGTCGCGGTGGGTGTAGCCGTCTCACCCATCCCCGTCGGCGTTGGCGTCGCCGTATCGGTCGGGCTCTGCTCTGAGGTCGCGGTCGGCGTGGGGGTCTCGGTTTCCGTCTCGATCCCCGTCGGCGTCTCGGTTGGGGTTTCTTCTTGTTGTGTCGGGGTCACGGTTGCGGTCGGCGTTTCTGTATCGGTGGCGGTGGGGGACAGTGTGCCAGTCGCTGTCGGTTCGACCGTGCTTGTTGGCGTGGCGGTTGGTGGTTCGGTGCCCGTCGGGGTGCTGGTTGCGGTTGGTGTCGAAGGCGCCACCGTGTTCGTAGGCGTATGCGTCGGGCTCAGGCTCGGTGGAACGGTTGGCGTTTCTGTGGGCGTGTCCGTGGAAGCGACCGTCGGAGAGGGCGTTGCCGTAGGTATGAACGGCGGGGTTGCCGTTCGAGTCACTGTGGACGTGGGCGGAGCTGCCGACGGCGGATTGTCGTTCTCATCGCTGCACCCTGCCGCGAAAAGCAGCATGGCGACAATGGGAGCCAGTGAGGCGCTACGGATGCGAATGGACGTGGAGACGCTCATCAGGATGTTCCTTTCCAGTGAACATTTGCCGCTGGCCAGCGCCGTTTGCGCCGCACAACGGCCCCCTGTTTATGGGTAAAGCGCGGGCATGGCAAGAACGGATGGGTGGAATTCTCCTCCAACCTTTGGGGGAGGGCGCCCCGGTGGTGTGCCGTGCGTCATAGACTCTTATGCTGCGCGTCACCCTACGTTCATCAGCTGGCGCTATGCTGCCACCATGCTTGGAACGCTACGAGTGCGGCCTGTCGAGGGCAACGAGCCACTTTATCAGGTGGTGGTCTCGCTTGACGGCCTATCGGATGCCGAACCAGCCGTCCGCCAGTTGGTCGAGCGCCATCGTGGGGAGTTGAAACAACTGCGGCACGAAACGCGGGGACAGCAGGCGCGCCTGCACTTGTACCTCGGCCGCCCGCGCATCGACGATATCGTCAGCGCGCTGAATGGCGCCGGGTTTGATGTCGCGGCCGTCATCGCGACGCTGCAGGGCCGGTAGGCGCATTCGAAAATCTAGGCGTCTTGTGTCCACAGTTCACAGCCGGTGGCAAATGTGGCGTGGCCGCGGCGCTCCTGGTAAGCATCGCGCTCGATGCACCGCCCACCTGCTACTTCCGTCGCGCTCTGCCTGTTGTTGAGCACCGGTGTTCCAGGGTGCGCTTTGCGGCGGGCCCCGATCCCGGGCGACCGCACACCGGTCCTTGCCCGCGCGCTCAACGACGGCCGGGCACAGAGCGTGATCCTGCTCATCGGCGACGGCCTTGGGGACTCCGAGATCACCATCGCGCGCAACTATCAGGTCGGTGCGGCCGGCCGCCTGGCGCTGGACACCTTGCCGTTCACCGGTGCGTACACAACGTACGTAGTGCAGGAAGCGAATCCGGCGCTTCCCGATTACGTCGGCGACTCCGCCGCCACCGCCACCGCCTGGGCCACCGGCCACAAGACGAGCCACGGCCGGCTCTCCACGACGGCACTCAGCGATCAGCCACTGAAAACGCTGCTCGAGCTGGCCCAGGAAAAGGGTTTGCGCACCGGCAACGTCACCACCGCCGAGTTGACAGACGCGACGCCCGCGGCGCTCGACACACACATCAACCATCGCAGCTGCGAGGGCCCCGCAGACATGGCCCTGTGTCCGCAATACAAAAAGTCTGCCGGCGGCGCCGGCTCGATCGCAGAGCAGACCGTCGACCATCACGTCGACGTGCTCCTCGGTGGCGGCCGCAGTCGCTTCGAACAGACGATCGACGGCGGACCGTATGCGGGACAAACGGTCATTCAATCCGCCATCGCGCAAGGCTACACCGTCATCGGGCTTGCTCCGGCGTTGTCGGCCATGCAGCCGGGCGGGACGCTCCTGGGCTTGTTCGCCTCGGGCAACATGGCGCCGGAGTGGCGCGGCCAGCCGGCGAAGCGCTTCCCCGGCAGCGGGCCGCAGCGTTGCGTCGAGGGGGTGCGACCCCCGAACGAGCCCAGCCTCGCCGCGATGACGCGCAAGGCCATCGAACTGCTCGATCACGACAGTCCGCGCGGATTCTTCCTGCAAGTCGAAGGCGCGTCGATCGACAAGTTGGACCACGCCGCCGACCCGTGCGGGCAGATCGGTGAGACGGTCGCCTTCGACGCCGCCGTGCAGGTCGCCCTCGAGTACGCCGCTGCCCATCCCGACACCCTCGTCGTGGTCACCGGCGATCACGGCCACACCAGTCAGATCATTCCGCCGCCGCAGCCGAAGGACCACAGTCCGGGTGTCTTCAGCACCCTCACCACAGCGGACGGCGCGGACATGACAGTCCAGTACGCCACCAATCTCCCCGGCCGTCTGCAGGAACACACGGGCACGCAGATCCGCATTGCAGCGCAGGGCCCGCAAGCCGCAAACGTGGTTGGCGTCACCGACCAGACCGCGCTGTTCTCCCTCATCGCTCGCGCGCTGGATCTCCAAACCCGGTGATTTGCGCGCCTCCCACGCAGGCGCCGTGGACCTCCGGGCGCACGCAGCACGTGGTGGCGCGCGACCTCTGGGCGCGCTGGGAGGGGAGGGGCGGGCTGGAGCGATGGGAGCATCCCACCGCCGCCCTCCAACGCGCCGGGACGGCGCGTTCCACCCGTGCCGGCGCGTGATCCTGGACCCACCGGGACAGCGCTCCCACCGCTACGCGTCAAGTGTCGCGAGTCAGTCAGCCGCCCTCGATCACCCAAGCCCAATCCTCGGCGCGCTCACATAGCCCCTTCACCACAGGGTTGTTGCGGATGTACCACGCCTTCTGGGAGAGGGACTCGTCGCTGCGCAAACGGTGATCAAAATAGTTGTCCTGCCAGACGATGCCACTGTGGCGTGCATGAAACGCTTTCCACTGCCCGATCACCATGCTCATGTTCTCGCTGGCAGGGAAGGAGAACAGCGCGTGCCAGTGGTCCGGCATAAGCAGAAACAGATGCGGCCACCAGCGGTCGCGTCGGGCATACAGCCGCACCGACTCGAGTAGGGTGGGTCCGAGGACAGGATCCGTGAGCCCGACGGGGTTGTCTTTGCGGCAGCGCACGCGGATGTGGAAGATGCTGTCTTCACGAACCCGCGACGGCACTGCATGCCGCAGTCTGCCGGGAAACTCGCGCATGGCATGGCACTGCTACTGCCAGTGACTCGACGACACAACCGTCGATGGAGCGTGACCTCCGAGCGCACGCAGCACGTGGTGGCGCGCGACCTCCGGGCGCGCTGGGGGCGGGGCGGGCCTGGGGCACGAGTCGAGAGCGCCCCACCGCCGCCCCCCAACGCGCCGGGACGGCGCGTTCCACCACGTGCCGGCGCGTGATCCCGGACGCGCCGGGACTGCCCGTTCCATCGCGTGCCCTGCTCTTCTGATTCCCTATGCGCCCTCCCGGCGCGTTCCTATAAGCCTCTCAAGCCGAGCGTCGGCGGGTGGGGGGGCGGAGCTGATCGGCGACTCCGCGCAACGCGAAGTGCTGCCCGGTCACGGTCGACCGCGACACACGCGGCACCGTGCCGGAATCGGGAAGCCGCACCTTCATGGGCGCGAAGTCGCGGACATCCTTGCGCACGTCGATGCCGGGCGTGACGCACCTCAGCTCCATACCGCGCTCGGTGAGACGAAACACCCCGACGTGCGTGACGTAGAAGATCCGTTTGCCAGCTGCGAGAGCCTGCTGTCCGTTGAACGTGACCTCGGCAACCCGATCAACGAACTTTGGCGCTCCACGCTTGACGATGCGGAGCTTGCCACCCTCAACTGCGACTTCACCGCGGTGCATCCACGCCGAGACGAACACAATCGTCTCGGCGGCTGCGCAAAAGTCGATGAAGCCACCCGGGCCAACGTAGTGCCGCGGCCCCTCGCCGCGCTTCGAGACGTTGACGTTGCCCAAGCTGTCGACCTCCAGCGCACCGAGGCAGGTCGCGTCGAGACGGGTTGCACAGCGCTTGAACAGCTGCGCCGACGAGACGATCTCCTCCGGGCACAGGCCGGCACCGAAGTACACCCCCGGCGCCGGCAGCCCGCCAACGATCCCACTTTCAACCAGGAAGGTCAGGTCGTCGAGCCGCCCCGCCTCCAGCACCGCCGGCGGCACTTCTTCCGCCAGACCTGTGCCGATGCTCACGATCCCACCCTCAGGAACGTTGGCAACGAGCGTGGCGGCAGCGAGACGCGCCAGCACTTTGTCTGCCGGCGTGCGTCGCGGCAGCGAGGGCACCAACGAATTGATGAAACGCACCCTGGCCAAGCCCTCCTCGATCGACACATCACTCTCCGTCGTAAACATCGGCCAGTAGGTGCGGTGGAAAATCCCCACGGTCTGCTCGCTGTCCGGGTAGTAGACCACGGCGTCGACCAGGTCGGCGGGAAGGAAGATCCGGTCGTAGCCCTCATCGACGAGCAACCCGACGTTGGCAATCACCTTTCCGCCGTTGTGCTGCGCGGCGCGCGCCAGCTCGTAGCTTTCGCCGATGACGGCGGCATGCTTGGCGTAGAGGTTGCCATACCGATCCGCCGCCGGCAGGTTGAAGACGGCCACATCGATCTTCGGAATGCGGTAGCGCAGACCCGCACCATGCACACCGATCAACTGCTCCGCGGCAGGATCGTCGACGGGCGAGCCGCGGCCGGTGCGTGGATCGAGAAAGGTGCGGGCTCCCGTGTGTGTGACCAGGGAGTCTTTGCCCCGACCCAGCGCGTCGAAGAGGAGTGTCAGCACGCCGAATGGGATGCACTGCAACTCGCACCGTCCTGCCGCGGCCAGATTCAGCATGGCGTGGAACGTTTCGAAGTGGCTGGTGATGAAGCGCGTGCACAACCCCGGCCGTCCGAGTTCTTCGAGCGTACCGGGCGCCAGGCCGCGGCCACCCTGCCCGCCCACGTTCAGCAGCGTCAGGCCTGCCGGGTGGCCGGTCTCTTCGAAGGCTTCGCGGATGGCCCAGTAGATGATCGAGGCGTGCTGATGCCCGCCCATCCCCGAGACCGCCACGACATCACCGTCACGGACGAGCGCCGCCGCGGCGCGCGGACTCATGAACTTGAGATTCTCCGGCACCGGGCTCGGAAAACGCGTATCACGGCGCAGCCACGCAAGCGCGGCCCGTGCGAACTGCGTGGCGATGCGGGTCTGGTCCCACCAATTCATCTGGCACTCGCAGCCTAGCACCAAACGGCGCGGTCGACACGCCGGCGGCTCGACATTGCTGCAGTTGCTGGAGAACGCGTACGGGACTGGGGATTCCGTTTGGCTAACGACCTCGCGCTTGGAATAGTGTGGTACTTGCCCATGCACGCGCTCAACACCCGCGGGACGGCCGCTCTCGCCCTGGTGCTGCTCCTGCCGGTTGGTGCCTGGGCGGGGGCGAAAACTTGCCTCACAGGGACGGACGCCAGCGTCGCCCATGACGCCAGCCAAGTGGCCGGCGCACGGCTGCTCATCGGCGGCTTCGGCTGCAACTGCCCCGCCTATGACGGCAGCCCCGGCAAGTCGCGCGCCGACTACCTGCACTGTGTGCAGAACGACGTCAATGCCGTGGTGCGCTCCGGGTATGTACGCTCGCAATGCAAAGCCACACTCCTGAAGAGCCTGCGGACGACGACGTGCGGCTGGAGCGCCAGCCTGAACCGGGTGCCATGCGTCAAGACGAGCGCGCGCGGCCGGGTGACGTGTGTGATCAAGTCGAGCACGCGCTGCGTCGCCGTGTCAGGGCAGTTCACCCAACGCATGTGCACCTCGGCACTTCTGCCCTCGTGTGCGGACGCGGCCGATACGAACAATGATGGGCTCATCGGTACAGGCGACAGTGGAGGATGTGCGCCTCTGCCGGCGTGCGGCAACGGGGTGCGCGAGGCGGCTGAACAGTGCGACCCCCCAAGCGCTCCCTGCGCCGCTGGCGCGTCGTGCATCGATTGCGTCTGCGCTACGCCAACCCAGACGGCGACGGTTAGCGCACCGCCGGTCACCACCAACACAACGCTGCCCAACGCAACGCCGACTCCGACGCCGATCCAGGGTTCGATCAACAGCGCTGGCTGCTGCGCCAGTGCAACCGGTGGTGGGATCTGCATCGACTCGTCCGCCGGTTATGTTGGCTCCGCTCTCTGCCAACTCGAGCGCGGCACGTGGATGCCCGGCCAGCACTGCAGCTGCCAGTCCGCGGTCGCCTGCGCCGGCGCGTGTCTGCCCGGGCCTCCGGGACCGACCCCTACCCCCTGCAGCAGCGGATTCGTGGACAATGGTGACGGAACGATCCACGATTGCACGCTGGACCTCACGTGGGAGAAGAAGGACCAGGGCGGCGGACTGCACGACGTCAACAACCGCTACACGTGGGCTGGCCTGTGTACGGGCAGCAACGCGCTTTGCCAGCCGAATCCGGCGGCAGCCGCCGCCTGCTCCGACGCCACTGCGGGAGCGCTCGGCTGCGCTGTGTGCAGCGCGGGCGCGACCTGCAATGTCGATCCCTTCGCTGCAGGGGCCGTGACGACGATTTGGGATTGGCTGGTGCAGCTCAATGCGAGCAACTTTGCGGGCTACAACGATTGGCGCATCGCGGCAACGGGACAGGACGGCGGGGCTCCGGAGTTGGAGAGCATCCTGGCACAGGTGCCGACGTGCACATCAAGTCCGTGCGTGGCATCCGTGTTCAACACGGCGTGCGCGTCGGGTTGCAGCGTGGGGACCTGTAGCTGCACGGCCACGGATGCCTATTGGTCGTCGGTCAGCGTCACCAACATCCCAGCGGACGCCTGGGGCGCGCACGTCAATGACGTCACCGGCCGCTTTGGGAAGGATGTTGGCCTCAACCTGCGGGCCGTGCGCGGCGGCAACTGAGCTTGCGTTGCGCCGTGAATGCTCTACGGTGTCGGCGTGACCCAGCACCCTGGGAAGACCGTGCGCCGCTCGCGCATTCCTTCCGGACGCCTCGAACGTTTGGCACGCATGGGGTGGCTCGCCGGCGAGGTCACGCTCGGCGGCTTGGCGGAAGGGGCGCGGCGCTTTCTCGGCAACAGCGCAGCCGCGCGCAGCATCTTCGTCACGCAAAGCAACGCGCAGCGGCTGGCGCGGCGCCTCGCCAGCTTGCGCGGCGCGGCGATGAAGCTCGGCCAACTGCTGTCGCTCGAAGGCGATGACTATCTGCCCGCCGAGATCACCGGCGCGCTGGCCATCTTGCGCGCCAACGCGCATGCCATGCCGGACGCCCAACTGCGGCGCGTCCTCGGACACGCCTACGGCAGGGGTTGGAAGCGCCACTTCCGCCATTTCGGCATGGAACCGATCGCTGCCGCTTCCATCGGCCAGGTGCACTACGCGATTGCCGCGAACGGCAGCGAGTTGGCGCTCAAGATCCAATATCCCGGCGTGGCGCGCAGCATCGACAGTGACGTCGACAACCTGGCTTCCATCCTGCGCCTGTCGCGGCTGCTGCCTGGGCAAATCGATCTCACGGCGCTGCTGACCGAGGCCAAACATCAACTCCGCCAGGAGGCGGAGTACCGGACCGAGGCAAAGCACCTGCAGCGCTATGCACGGCTGCTGTCCGGCGATCCGGCATTCGTTGTCCCACGGGTCCATGACGATCTGACCACCACGCACGTGCTGGCAATGGAGTTCATGCGTGGCATCCCGCTCGATCAGGTGAGTGACTTCCCGCAAGCCGTGCGCAATCGCATCGGCACCCATCTGTATCGCCTGCTGTTCCGCGAGCTCTTCGAGTTTCGCTTCGTGCAGACCGACCCCAACTTCGCCAACTTCCTGCTGCTCCCGGAGACCGAGCAGGTGGCCTTGCTGGATCTGGGCGCGGCGCGTGACGTGCCGGAGCGCTTGTCATCGCTCTACGCCCAGTTGTTTCGCGCCACCATGAAGCGCGAGCGCGCCGAGCTCGCACGCGTGCTGGAAGCCATCGGTTTCGTGGGCGCAGGCGAGCGCCGCGACCGCGTCGAGGGCCTCGCCGACTTCTTCCTGATCGCCTGCGAGCCCTTCCGTCACCGGGGCGTCTACGACTTCGGCAACTCCGACTTGCCCCCACGCGTGCGCGCCGCGGGTGTCGAGTTGACCGCCCGCCGCGGTTTCCTCAAGGCGCCGCCTCCCGACACCATCTTCCTGCACCGCAAGCTGGCCGGAACGTATCTGCTGTGCGCACGCCTGGGCGCGCAGCTCGACGTGCACACGCTGATCAGCTCGGTCCTTCAGTAAGACGACAGATCAACAGACGCCAAGACAACCGACGGGCGGACCACACGGACAGGCCCAGGGTTCGTCCGTCGTCCAGCGTCTGCACTCTGGAATCTGTGGTCTGTTGTCTGTTCTGTGTCGTCCTCCCTTCTGCTAGCGTCGCTCCGATTGCGCGGAGGAACCGATGCTCTCATCGATGGACGACTATCCGTTGCACCAGCTTCCCGAGGTGATTCGCCACGTCGGTACCAGCGACCGCAACTTCTACGACCGCTACTACTTCAACCTGCACGCCTCCGACGACACGTTGTTCATGGTAATGGGTCTGGGGCAGTACCCGAACCTCGCGGTGCAGGACGCCTTCGCCTGTGTCACTCGCACAGGCAAGCACCGCGTCGTGCGCGCCTCGCGTGTGCTCGGCGATCGCATGGACACCAGCGTCGGGCCATTCCGGGTCGAAGTCCTCGAAGGTTTGCAGCGCGTGCGCTTCGTTCTCGAACCCACCGAGCACAGCCTGGCCTGCGACCTCACCTGGCAGGGGGCGATCCCCGCGTTCCTGGAACCGCGGCAGTACATCCGCAAGTACGGCCGCGTGCTCTTCGACACCATGCGCTTTGCGCAAACCGGCTACTGGACGGGCACGTTGCGCGTCGGTGATGAAACGTTCCGTGTCACGCCGGACCGTTGGTGGGGCACGCGCGACCGCTCGTGGGGCGTGCGCCCGGTGGGCGAGCAGGAGCATCCCGGTATCCGTCAGGGTGAGGGCCAGCTCACCGGCATGTGGAACTACTCGCCGATGCAGTTCTCGGAGTACTCACTGCTCTACATCCTCAACGAAACCGACAGCGGTGAGCGGCCGATCGAGGAGGCGGTGCGCATCTGGAACGACCCGGCGCGTCAGCCCGAGTGGCTCGGGCGTCCGGAGTACGAGCACACGCTGCAGCCGGGCACACGCATGATCGCGGCATCGGTGCTGCACTTCCCGCATGCGCCCGGCGGTGCGTTCAGCGTGCAAGCGACACCGCTGCTGACGGCGTACATCGCCATCGGCACCGGCTACGGCATGGAACAGGACTGGCGGCACGGCATGTATCAGGGCGAGCTGGTTGTGCAGGGCTTGGTGAAGGACGTCGACGCGATCGCCGGCTACGGCCAATACGGCATCGTCGATCACGTGGCGCGTTTCGAAGTCCGGGGCGGCGACGGAGCCGTCGGCTACGGCCTCCACGAGCACGGCTTCTGGGGAGCGTTCGCGAAGTACGGCATGCACGACGCCTACTCGGGCGCGGCGCGGGCGCCAGCGCAAATGCCAACTGAGTGCTGACATGCCTGCACCCCGACGCGATCTCGAACAGACGCAGCGGCAACTGTGTGAATGGCTGCGCGGCAAACTTCCGGGCGCTCGCGACCTGATGATTACCGACGTGCGCGGGCCGTCGGAGACCGGCTTCTCCAGCGACACGCTGATGTTCGATGCGCTGTGGTCCGACCCGACGGGGACACATCAAGAACAGATGGTGGCGCGCTTCAAGCCTTCTGGCTTCACGGTGTTCCCGACCTACGACATCGCACGCCAGTTCCACGTCATGCGCATCCTGGGGACCCGCACCGACGTTCCCGTACCGCGCATGCGCTGGCTCGAAGAGGACGAGGCGCCGCTCGGCGCGCCGTTCTACGTGATGGACCGTGTCGACGGACGCGTGCCCACCGACAACCCTCCCTACCACGTCGGCGGATGGCTGCAGGATCTCACGCCCGCCGAGCGCGCGGCATTGTGGTGGAGCGGTCTCGACGCCATGGCACGTGTGCATCGACTCGATTGGCACGAACTGGGCTTCGCTTTCCTCGACCCAGCCGACGGTCAGGCCACACCGTTGGAGCAACAACTGCGCGAGTACGACGACTACCTCAGTTGGGGAGTCGACCGTGCGCGCTATCCGTTGCTCGCCAAGGCGCAGGACTGGCTGCACACGCACCGGCCGGCGGCCGAGACCGTCGCGCTCTGCTGGGGCGACTCGCGTCTGGGCAATCAGATCTTCAACGGCACGACCTGCGCGGCGGTGATCGATTGGGAAATGGTGCGCCTCGGTGATCCGGTACAAGACCTCGCCTGGTGGATCGCGCTCGATCGCTGCTTCAGCGAAGGTCTCGGCGTCGAGCGGCTCGCGGGCCTTCCGGACCGCGACGCAACCATCGCGCGCTGGGAAGGGCACGTCGGCCGCGCCGCGCGTCACTTCGACTATTACGAGATCCTCGCGCTGTACAAGTTCGGCGCCATCATGGCACGCGTCAGCCTGCAGCTGATGCACTACGAATACCTGCCGGCCGATAGCAACATGGACAGCGACAACCTCGCCTCGCAGACATTGCAGCGCACGCTCAACGCCGTGGGCGCGTGAGGTCTTGCCAACCGGCGCGCATCGTGGAATGCGACGCGGTCATGGCGACAAAACACATTTGCGACTCGGCCCGCGATGCGGTCGCCGACATCCCGGACGGTGCCTCCATCCTCGTCCACAGCTTTGGCCCGCCGCAGGCGTGGCCGACCGACTGTCTCCTGGCGCTCGCCGAACGCGGCGTACGGAACCTGACGATCATCTGCAACACACCCGCGGGCGGTCCGACGTCGCTCAATATCCTCGCTGACAAGAAACAGATGCGGAAACTGATCTGCAGCTACGTCGGCGCCCCGGCGATGCCCACCCCGATCAGCGAGTCGGTGAAGGCCGGCGAGATCGAGCTGGAGATGGTGCCGCAGGGCACGCTCATCGAGCGCGTGCGCGCCGGCGGCGCCGGCCTCGCTGGCTTCTTCACGCCGACCGGCGTGGGCACGCCGATCGCCAATGGAAAAGAAGAGCGCGTCTTCGATGGCAAGCGTTTCATCTTCGAGGGCGCGCTCACCGCCGACTTCGCCCTGTTGCAGGCGTACCAGGCTGACCCGGTCGGCAACCTCACCTACCGGCGTGGCATGCGCAACTTCGGCCCGGCCTTCGCGATGGCGGCGAAGACGACGATCGCCGAAGTGAAAGAGATCGTAGCGCTCGGCGCCATCGAGCCAGAGGAAGTGATCACACCGGGGATCTTCGTGGACCGCATCGTGAAAACGACAATGCAGCTGGACATCGGTGTGCTGCGGCAGATCCTGCTGGCGGTCGGTCGCGTCGCCGACATGCAAGGCCGCGCCGTACGCGACGGCGGGCCGGCGGGGTTACCCGCCGATCTGATGGCGCTCAAGGCCGCCGCACTCCTGCGCAAGGGGGAGTATGTCAACCTCGGCCTCGGCCTGCCGACGTTGGTGTCGAACTACATCGCCGACCGCGACGTAACGCTGCACGCCGAGAACGGCATCCTCGGCTACGGCGGCTTCCCCGCCGAAGGCGAAGAGGACATCGACCTCTACAACGCCAGCGGGCAGTTCGTCACGCAGCTCAGCGGCACGGCGTACTTCGATTCGACGGTGTCCTTTGCCATGGCGCGCAGCGGCCGCGTCTCGACGATCATCCTCGGCGCGTTCGAGGTGGCGCAGAACGGTGACCTGGCAAACTGGAGCACGCCCAAGGGCAGCGGCGGCATCGGCGGGGCGATGGATCTGGCCGCTGGCGGCGCACGCGTGATCGCCATCTGCTATCACCGCGAAAAGAACGGCCGCTCGAAGCTGGTCGAGCAGCTGAGCTACCCGCCGACTGCATTGCGCTGTGTGCAGTCGGTGGTCACCGATCTGGCCTGGATCGACGTCGACGCCGACGGCTTTCTGCTGCGCGAGCTGGCGCCGGGGCTGGGCGTGGACGACGTGAAAGCCGCGACGGCGGCACCGCTACGCGTGGCCGGCGACCTACGCGAGATGCAGTTCGCCTGACAGCTGCTTGTCGGGCAGTCCCGCAACCCTTGCTCCACCAGATTCAGCCACCAGCCGGAGGTCGCGGTAGAGTGCACACGAAGGCCCGGGCGCTGGTTACCCAGCTGCATCTGCGTGCCGGCGGACGCGTCCGCCGCGGGCATAGAAGTTGACGACCAGCAGGGACGCCGCGGAAACGAAGAACACGTGCCGCAGCCCGGCGTGCGCGGCGACAAACCCGCCACCCAACGGACCGAACAGGTTGCCCAGCATCGTCGCACTGGAGCTGAAACCCATGAGACCGCCGCGCCGCTCCGCCGGGCTCGCAGCACTGATGAACCCGAGTAACGGCGGCAACACACCGGCGACAAAGCAGCCATACAGCAAGCGCAACACGAAGAGCTGCGCCACACCGGTCACCAGGCCCTGCAGGAGCAGCAGCACCGATGAGCCCAGCAGTGCGGCGGTGAGCACGCCCCGATAGCCGCGCCGGTCGCCGCGCCGCCCCCACCAGGGTGCCGCGATCAACGCGGTCACCCCGCTGGCTGCGAACAGCACGCCAGTCGTCGTCGACAACAGACGCGCTTCGACGCCCAGGCGTTCGACGTACAGAACGAAGATGGGCTGCAACGAGGTAATGAGCGCTTGCGATACGATGATGGCCAGGAGCGCGCGGCGCAGGCCAGGATGCCGCCAGGCAACACTCAGGTTGTCACGCACACTGCTGGCAGCCGGGTCATGCGCGGCCGTGCGCCTCTCCGTGAGCGTAGCGGCAGCCACGATGCCGCCGGTCACGCAGACGCTGCCGACGACAAAGAAGATGGCACGGTAACCGATGAGATCGGCGAGCACGCCGCCGAGGAGCGGACCGATCAAGCCGGCAGCCGGCACGACAGATTGCAGCAACCCGAGCGCGTACCCCCGCTCGCCGTCGGGAACCGTCACCGACACCAGGGCCATCCCCGCGGCCAGAAAACCCGAGACGCCACCGAGCGCCAGCCGCCACGCGAACAGCGCGTGCACGCTGCCGGCCAGCGCCATACCCATGTAGCACGCCGAACTGCCGAGGAGCGCGCGCACGACCATGAGCTTCTGCCCGTAGCGGTCGCCGAGCGCACCCCACAAAGGAGTGATGATGAACGACACCATGAACGGCCCAGACAACAGCAGGCCGCTCCAGCGCGTCACGTCGGCGACATCCGTGACCCCGAGTTCACGGACATACAGCGGAATGAACGGCAGGATGAGCGACAGTCCAGTAAACGCCGCGAACAAGATGCCCCACAGAACATACAGATTCCGGCGCCACGGTTCCCACTTCTGCCAGCGAGCCACAACCATCCCTTCTGAAAATGACGCGTTGTGGCTTAACAAGGCGGTGGCGAATCAGCAACGCATGGCGTATCGAAACGTTGCAGCAATCGTGGAAATCAGCCGCGGCGCGACGGCGTGTCTCCCAATGCCGCCGCTCTCTCTTGCAACCCGTGCTGCCGCATCCGCCAGACCAGGAGTTCGATGCGATCCTGACCGAAGAACGGCTCGCCGTTGAAGACCATCGTCGGTACACCCCAATGGCCCGCAGCTTCGAGGTCGGCCTGGTTCTGCGCGATCAGCGCATCGAGACGCACCGCATCGCGCACAATGGCCGCGTCCATCTCGACGAGGTCGCACCCGGCCCGCGCTGCCGCGCCCGCGAGGTGATCCCCTTGGTGCCAAGCGGCACCCTGTCCACCCCAGATGACTTTGGAGACCTCGTCGATGAAGGCAAGGGCGTGGCCGCGCTCAGCGGCGAGCGCGCCGAGGCGCGTGAGACGGTAGATGTACGGCTGGTCGGCGGCAACCTTGCCGGTCGAGTAGTCCTGCACGATCGGATCCGGCTGCGGCCACGCGTAGGGAATCCCCAGATACTCTGCAATGCGTGTGGTGTCGCGCATGAGATACGGCGGCCACAACGGGTTGACGCGATCGAAAAAGCCGGCGATGCGCACCGCGATCGGCAGCACGACGCGGACGCGCGCGTCGACGTCGAAGCGCCGCGTCAACTCGACGATGCGGCCGGTGGCGAGATACGAGTACGGGCTCCGGAACGACCAGTACAAATCGAACGTCAGGGACATGGGGTGATCCTCGCATGAGCCGTACTCAGAAATCCACTCGGGAAGGATGGCCGCGAAAACGCACGAGGGAGCGCGACTGGCCAAGGCGGCCGAGACCACATTTGCGTCAACTTGCCTTCATTCGCCGCCGGTCTTCCGTCCTTTCCCCACCGCCACCAGGAACATCACGCTCTTGCCGGCCGCGTGCGGCGAGAAGAACTCGGTGACAGCGTCATCGAAGAACGTGAGGCCGCTGGCGCCCAGGCGGAGAGCGTAGGCAGCGAGGTAGAGTTTTCCGCCGATGGTGGCGGCGTCGAGTTGCGCGACGCGGTACCCGCGGTTTCCAAACCGCGCCAGCACCGGTTCGAGGTTGCACAGCAGGTAGATGTTGACGCTGGCGTCCGCCGGCAGCTCCTGCCCGAGTCCGAGGTATCCGGCTTCGCGGCGGAAGCTGCCGGCGCGTAGCAGTTCGAGGCTGTTCGTCTCGCGATGGTAGACGTACGCCCCCGGTGCCAGGCCATCGACGGCGTGCACAATGAGATACAGGTCGTTGGGTGATGCACCGTAGTCGGCCGCGATGGCGCGCGTCGCCGTCTCCAGAACGATCGACAGCTGCTCGGAGGTGATCGACTCGTGCGCGAACTGGCGCGTCGAGCCGCGGCGCAGGATCACGCCGTCGATCGATTCCGCCGGCAGCGCATCGCCCGCGAGCGGGCGGAGGGATATGATCTCTGGCGTCGGCCTACCCGGCGCCGGCGGCTCCGCCGTAGGTACGGGCGTGTCGCGCCAAGCGCAGACTTCGTTCGACGTGTGCAGCGACGATGCCCTCTGCATTTCGTTGATCGCCGGATAATCCACTTGGCGCGAAGACAGCGGCAGCGTTTCCAGCGAGATCGGCTTGACCGCCGGGGCGGGCACCACTGCGGCCTCATCGTGGCCCAGCGTCAGCAATGCGAGTGGCCCTTCCTGTTGCTGATCCAAGGCGAGGAGTGCACTCACCACCTCATCAACAAAGCCGGTGACCACCCGCGCCGGTACGGCGCCCGCAGCCGTGACGGCGAGCAGGTTGGCGAGGATCGTTCCCGTGTCCCAGAAGCAATGGCGGTAGGCGCGGGCCTGATACTTCCACGCGTTGCGCCAGTAGGTCGACGCGCACGCCAGGATCACCGGCGCATGTGCCACTGACGCCTCCTCTCCCGTCGCCTCGACCAGCACGCCGCGATGGTCGCCCGCGCGCAGCTGGTAGAGGGCAAAGTCGTGGGGGCCGAAGTGATAGACCCCCGCCGTCAGGCCAGGAAGGTTGCCGCAGACCACGTACAGGTCGATGTGGTAGAGGGCCCCGGTGCAGGCCGCGGCGCGGAAGTAATACGCCTGCCCACCGGGGTATGTCTTTTTCCGCGTGATCCCAGCGGAGAAGTGAAGGATGCGCGCCAGCGTCTTCAGATCCGGAACGGTCGGATGCGCGCCTGCCGCGGCGATGGGAGCGCCGGCGATGGCGGCCGTTGCGGGCACCGACGACGATGGCAACTCGCGTGGCAGCGGTATGGGGTCGAGGTGCGGGTAGATCTTGAACGGCAGCGGCTTGATGTCCCAATCGAGGTAGTGTGGATGCGCACGCAGCCGTGCCACGGAGTGCTTGGTGCCGTCGTGATAGCGCCAGGCGGCAGCGGTCTCGCGGTTCATCGGCAGCGCGCGCTTGGTTGTCGTCGGCAATCGCCCAAACCCCCTATTGCGTGGGAATCAGTCGAAAGGCCCGCCGCCCGAGCCGGTAGACGCTGAAATCCCGGCGGTCGAGCGTGAACACGGCCGTCGTCTGGAAGTGCTCAGCCAGCACGACCAACGTGGCGTCGGCAAAGTCCATTGGCAGACTCTCGAAGCGCTCCATCAACGCCGCGGCGCGTGAGACCTGCGCGGCGTTGAAGTCTGCAATTTCCACGGCACCGGCTGCAACAAACGCCAGCAGTGCGCGTTGCGCGCGGCTGGAGAAGCTCAACAGATACACAGCTTCGGTCAACACGGAGAGCGACGTGACGCGCCGGCTGCGGCGCAGCCGCGCCAACGCCCACTTGCAGCGTGCATGCTCGGCATCCGACGGGTCGAACAGCGCGACCAGCGGACCGGTGTCAACCAGCACGACGGCGCCGACGCTCACGGAAGATCTCCCGCAGGTAGTGCTCGCTGCGCCGCCCGAGATCGCCACGCCCGCTGCCTTCGTAGGTCACCAGCGAATCAACGAGCGCCACAGGGTCCAGCTCGCCTCCCGACCGCAGCGCGGCACAATACTGTTCGACGGCCTCGCGCACCAAATCGGAACGGGTCGTATGGCGCCTGCCGGCGACTTCATCTAGCTCGCGCACCAAGTGATCGGGCAGCCGGATGCTGGTCAGGGACATGAGTTTGCCGTAACACGCAACCTTCAGTTCCGCAATATACAAGTGACCGCGACAGCCATGCCGCGGGCGCGCGCCGAGCAACCGGCCTCCACGTGCCTATCAGGTGTCGATGCGCACGGCTTCACACGCCGCGTCCAGTTCCTCGGCGGTCACCGCGCGATAGTCGAGCACGAGTTGCTCCAGCGCTGCGACCCAGCAGTCGTAGTACGGCGCTGCGGGATGCGCGGCGATCGCAGCGATGAGGCGCTCTTGGAACGCCTTCCATTCGAGGTCGAGGCGCTCGACGACGCCGACGGCCATGCCAAACGCACGCCCTTGCCATGGCGCATCGAATACCAGCTCACCGTTCCGCCGTGGTGGTGCCGCGGGCCCGGTCATCACCGTCACTGCCGCGTCGACACGCATCGTCACAGTCGAGCCGTCCCGATCATCGAGTCGCGGGTGACCAACGCCACCAGCTCCTCCTCACTCTTGCCCTCCGTGCCGGCCGGACGCTCGGGCAGGACCATGTAGCGGACCTCCGCGCTCGAGTCCCAGACGCGGATCTCCACACTCTCCGGCAGGTCAAGCCCCATCTCGCGCAAGAGGACGCGCGGCTCGCGCACCATGCGGGCCCTGTACGGCGGGCTCTTGTACCAGTTCGGCGGCAGCCCGAGCACTGGCCACGGGTAGCAGGAGCACAGCGTACACACGACCGCGTTGTGCAGGGTGGGCGTGTTTTCGACCACCACGAGGTGCTCGCCTTCCGGACCACCGAACCCGAGCTCGGCGATGGCGGCCGTGCCGTTGGCAAGCAGCCGCGCCTTGTACGCCGGGTCGAGCCAGGCACGCACCACCACACGTGCCCCGTTCATTGGACCGATGTCGTTCTCGTACGCGCTGACGACGGCATCGATGAAGCCCTCGTCGACCAGCCCCTTCGCCTTCAGCAGGTCCTCCAGCGCCTTTGCGCGCACCTCCACGGGCGACAGCGGAGCTGGGTGATGGTGATCGTCGTCGGGTTCCCTCATGGTGCCTCCAGATAGCTTTCCCACAAGTCGACGTACACCGCCACAGCACCGTCGGCCGCGTCGCCCCAGAGCTCACGCCCCTCGAAGCGCACGGTGTAGGCGTACTGCTCGCATCGCTCGCGGGCGTGCGCGGCGACGTCGGGAAGCTGGAACACTCCGTCAAGGCGCGCTACCACACCGCGCCTGCCGCGCACGTAGCGCGGGCAGCGCGTGTGTCCGAGCGGGTGGACGTTGCAAACGACCACTTGGCTGCCGACCGCGAACCGCGGCGCGGCCGCGCTCGCTGCTGCGGGCAGGGCGGTACCCGGACGCAGCGGCTGCGACAACGGGACGCGACCACCGGCCCTGGCTTCCAAGTCGGCGCGGCTCACGAGACCCTTTTCCACCAGCAGGCTCGCCAGTGCGGTCAGCCAGTGCTCGTAGTAGGGCGAGCCCAGGTAGTGGGTAGGGTCCATGCGCTCGATGGCATGGCGAAACGTGTGAGTGTTGCTCAAGCGCTGCGCCGACATCGCCGCGACCAGGCCGAACACGACACGCTCCCAGCCGTGGTGGAACACCGGCTCGTTGGGTTCGACGTCAACAACGCCGAAGCCATCCATCCCCCCAAGATCGTGCACGCCGTTCATGGAAGACGAATACCACATCGGCCGTGCGGTGCGCACGCCCCCCCAATGAGTGGAACGGCGCGCCGGTTTGGTGTTACCAGGGCGCGTCTACTGAGTCTCGCACAATAGGGTGACAGATGTCGAAAAGCCGTTCGCCCCGAGAGCCACTCCGGCGGGACGCCGGTTTGAAGGGCCCATGAACCGAGCGTCATTCTCGCGAAAGCGGGAATCCATGCCTGCGCCTGCCACCCCGCTTCGCGCCTGGATGCCCGCTTTCGCGGGCATGACGAGATTAGGCACTGTCGGTTCATGGACAGTCGCGCCCGTCTTTCCAGGGCGCGTATCGAGGGGCGCGCTGTGCAAGCCCCTGGCGCGTGCCTCGATACGGCGCCAGAGGAAGGTGCTGACTCGGCACGAACGGGAATTCCTGTCAATGTAATATGCGAGACTCAGTAGATCGCCGGCAGTGGGTGGCAGACGTTGTCGGAACTACCGCGCCTGCGCCGAGTTGGGATCGCCTATCAACGACGACTCGTCCACGGCTTCGAAATCGGAGCCGTGGACGCGGGTCTGCAGGTTGTGCAGGTCGTCGTTGTCCCAGCGCTCGTCGGGTGCGCCGCTGAGGTACCAGGATGATCCGTTATCAGCGATGAACATGCCGTAGGTCTTGAGCGCGGTGAGGATCACGCGGTTGGCCGCGGAGAACGCGGAAAGATCGAAACTCGCCTTCAGCCGGAAGCGCTGGCCCATTGGGGGACGCGTGAGGTCAGTGGATGACGACGCTTGGTGTCGTGCCGGCCAGAGGTAGGTGTTGCGCGTGCGCGGCACGGTGAAGCGCACGGCGTGATTGATGGCACCGGCGGCGACCTCGTCGTAGCGGACCAGTCCGGGCATGATAGCGAAGCCGGCGGCGTCCGCCGATGTCCACCCGGCGGGTCGCATGGCGTTGGACCTCAGGTCGAACACGGCGCCGGAGCCCGCCTGCCAGCTGCCGTCGCTCTGCGGCCACGCGTAGTACAGTTCGTAGAGCACACAGTTACCCGTGTCGACGACGAGGACGTGGCGATCACCGCTGCTGGCGCTGCCGCCTTCGACGGGCGCGTTCGCCGGCACCGGATAGGGACCGGAATCGCTCTCGTCGCCGTACCAGATGAAGTCGATGGGAACGAACGGCTGCGTGCCTGGGACAGTGACGAACGGAATGCCGATCGGTCCGCCGTCCCACAAGCCCGAGCCGAAGTCCGGGTGCAGGCCGGCAGTGGCGCCGATGTTAGCTACGTACGCTGACGAGTTGGGATCAACGGGGAGCGTATCCACACGCCGGTTCCAGACGTTATCAGCCGGGAACACGGGACAGTCGCCGAGGCGCGGGCCGCCGCTGGTGGTCGGTGGCGGCGGCGACGTGGCGGTCGCAGTGCGCGTTGCTGTGCGCGTCCACGTCGCGGTGAGCGAGCTGGTCGGGGTGCGCGTCGCCGTAGCACCAGTAACCGTAACCGGAGTGCGTGTGCGCGTCGCGGTCGAGGTGGCGGATGCGGTCGGCGTGCGCGTTGCCGCCCGCGTCGGGTTGGGCGTCGGAGACTTCGCTGGCGTGCGCGTCGGCGTGGCGGTCCGCCGTGCCGGCCACAGCCACCGCAGGTCCGATGCACTCATCGTGGCTGCCATTACGCTGGGCGACCCGCCGAACGTGATCGACAGAACGAGAGCGGCCATTGAAAGGGGACTGCGGTGGCTCATCACCATCTCCTTGCTCAAGATGCAGAGTGGAATTCTCCGCCGACGGTTCTTCGCCAAACAAAAGGCATGCCCCGCGTCGCGTCCGGAGCCGCGGAGATTTTGCCAGACCGTGGTCGCGGGCGCGGTGTCGTTCAGAAGTCGATCGTCGTTCCAATACGTCGCGCTATAGCCCGGCCACGCCTCGTGCAGGCGCTTCCCACGCCAGAAAGACCCGACCGGTTCAGAGCCGTTGATCAACCAGATGCCGTGCGTAGCGATACGCGGCCCGCGGGGTCGCGGTAGGACCGGAGGCCGGGAAGCGAATCGCGGCTCTTCCATCGCAGCGGCGGTGCGAGTAAGAGCCGTGTTACGGGAGGACGACATGCGCCAGATCTGGATCACCCGTGTTGGCCCGCCGGAGGTCCTGGAGGTGCGCGACGCGCCGGATCCGACGCCGCGCGCCGGCGAGGTGCGCATTCGGGTGAAAGCGAGCGGCATCAACTTCGCGGACATCATGGCGCGGCTGGGACTGTACCAAGACGCGCCCAAGCTGCCGGCGGTGGTCGGCTACGAAGTGGCCGGTGACATCGATGCGGTGGGCGACGGCGTCACCCGGTCACTTGGTGAGCGTGTTCTCGCACTCACGCGCTTCGGTGGATACAGCGATGTCGTGTGCGTGCCGGCGACGCAAGCCGTGCCGCTCCCTGAAGGCATGGACTACGAAGAAGGCGCGGCGATCCCGGTGAACTACCTCACCGCATATCAGATGCTGATCCAGATGGGTTCCCTCAAGCCGGGAGAGCGCGTGCTGGTGCACAGTGCCGCCGGGGGCGTCGGGTTGGCGGCGATCGACCTGTGCAAGATCCGCGGCGCTGAGGTGTTCGGCACCGCGTCAGCGTCGAAGCATGCGCTGCTGCGCGAGCGCGGCGTGCAGCACACCATCGACTACCGTACGCAGGACTACGAGGTGGAGATCAGGCGCATCACTGCTGGCCGCGGGGTGCACATCGTCCTCGACGCCATGGGCGGCGTGCACTGGAAGAAGGGTTATCGTTGCCTCGCACCCACCGGACGCCTGGTCATGTTCGGCCTCTCCAGCGCGGCGGCCGAGAAGACGCGGTCCATTGCCGCATTGATCAGGACGCTCTTGCAGACTCCGTTCTTCAGCTTTCCGCCACCGCGGCTGATCAACGACAACAAAGCCCTGATCGGCGTCAACCTCGGGCATCTGTGGGACGAGAGC
>DATKMS010000231.1:0-13551 GCA_035541735.1 Candidatus Margulisiibacteriota bacterium | reverse complement strand
TGAGTTCCGCGGACGCCTGACTGTCGATTGTCCCGGGGGATCGAAACCGTGCGGTGCTGCAATGTGTAGCGGCGCGTCACACCGACTCCCGTACGCTTAAGCGGCCGGTGCGCGCCCATTCGAGCGCGTCCTCGAGACGATCGTCGCCCCAGAACAGCTCTTCGCCGACGCGAAAAGTCGGCGAGCCGAAAACGCCGATGTCGATGGCGGTCCGGGTCTGCGCCGCGAGCGCGGACTCGATGTCGGGTTCGTGCGCGCGCGCGATCGTGGCAGCCGCGTCTCGGACGATGTCGCGCAGCGCGGCTTCGAGGTTGCCGGGCACGCCCATGGCCCGCCCCTCGGCGAAGTTCATGTGGAAGACGCGCCGCGAGAACTCGCTGCACCAGCCTTCCTCGGCCGCTAGCAGCGCCACGCGCACCGTTGCCTGCGTATCGACCGGGTAGAGCGGGGGCTTCGCGTACGGCAGGCCGCGTCGCTGCGCGCGCCGCTCAAGGTCGCGCCACATGTAGGCGAGCTTTTCCGGGCGGGGCACAAACGGCCCGGTGGGCAGACCCTTCTCAATCATCAGCGCGCGGATGTTGAACGGCTTCCACACCAAGGGCACGCCCGCGCCTTCCGTGAGGGCGTCGATGCGCATGACGCTCAGGTAGGAATAGGTGCTGCCGTAGCCGATCCAAAACTCGAGTGGTTGTGTCATGTGCGCCTCGACGCGTGTGGGCGGAAAGCGTGTCTCGTGAGCGTCGCACCGATGCTCGACCGTCAGACCTACGGCGTCAATCCGGACTGCGAGCAGTAGGGAGTCGAACGCCAACCCCCGGCGAGATCCATCGTCTGCCGCCGAGGGCGTTGGCGTATCGGCTGTACAGCCATTTCTGGGATTGACGACGACCCTTCGCTCAGCGCGCTCGCGAGCTTCGTTTCCTTCCGCCTAACCGCTGCGTCGCGCCTCAGTGCCGGCGGCGTCCTCCGGTGCCAAGCGTCTTCGAGCCGCGAAGCAAGCCAACTCGAGGCAGTCCCCGTCGTCATCGGTTCTGGTGCGCATGACGCCTACGCGCAAGTGGCCGAGACGACCGACGCGATGCCGCGCGCGCGCAAGCTGATGGATGCAGTCCCGGTGACGCTCGCCACGAAGGCGGGCTCCGTGCGATGACAAGGCCAGAAGCTCACGAATGCAGAAGACGCCCAGGCCCCCGTTCCCGCACCAAGGGCCCCCTCGTCGCCAGTCAGTCACTGCTTGGTCAGAAGCTTCTCGAAATCCTGGTCGAGGCGGGCCAGTGACGAGTTGATGTGCTCGCGCCGTGCCTTGATCCATTGGTCCTGCTGGGCAAGTCGATCGCTCGCAAGCTTCAGCATGCGTTGCATCTCGGCCGGTTGCGGCCCCCCAACGGTTTCCCGATTGCGGACGATTGCCACGGGATCGAGCGTGCTGCGAAACTCGGCTTCCGACATCGGCAGTGCTTGTGGATACTTGCTGTTCTTGACCGTCTCGGCATAGATGCGTTGAGCCTGCGCGTACGGAAAGTCAAGCGGCTTGATGTCCTTGTCTCGGGCGTACTCCACGACGTTCGAGGCGAAGTGGTGGCCGACCCGGAAGGGGAGCTTGTACTTTCGCATGAGCACGTCGGCCAGTTCCTCGGACGCCGTCCAGTCGCTGTTCAACTCCTCCAGCGCGCGATCGGGCTTGATGACCAGCGCCTTGAGCGCGCGGTCCCAGCTATTGAGCGCTTTGACGGCGCTGTTGACCATCGCGCTGTTCGCCTTGGCCGATTTCGGGTCGGGCATGCCCGGAGTGATGTTGTGCGTCTGGAGCATTGGCCCGAGCGACAAAGTGATCGCGGTCGACGCCTCGCTGCGCGTGTCGTTGAGCAAGCCGGGGTTGCGCTTTTGCGGCATGGCGCTGGACACGTAGGTGTTGTCCCCGCCTTCTTGCAGCAGGATCCACGGCCGCGGCTGCGCGTATTGCGTCATCAGGTCCTGAACGAAGTTGCCGATGTGCAGCGCGATGCCGGCGACCACCGCGCCGACTTCCACCGGTTCGTCCATCGACGAGATCTGACTGGCGTCGTAGGCATTGTCGACGAGCGCTGAGAAACCGAGGTAGTCGGCCATGCGCTGCCGGTTCAGCGGCCAACTGGTGCCGTTGAGCACGCTGGTGCCCATGGCGCTTCGGTCGATACGAACGTAGGCCTCGCGGATGCGCTGGGCATCGCGATCCAGTCCGGCGGCATGGCCGAGTAGGTAATGACCGTAGCTATTGGGCTGGGCAGCGACGCCGTTCGTGTAGTTCGGCACTACCGTGCTGACGTGCTTCTCGGCCAGCCTGATCAGTGTGCCGGCGGCCTTGTTGAGCGCATCGGCGAGGTTCAGCATGTCGTCGCGCAAGATCGCGGCGCGGTAGGTCGCATGCATGTCTTGACTGGAGCGGCCGGCATGCAGCAGCGTCACGTCTTCGCCGGCGGCGGCGATCATCAGCGGCTCGAAGGATATGACGGTCCCCGGACGCTTGCCGCCGGGTTCGTTCCCCTGCCGGATGACCTGGGCGACACCGGCGGCGACGCGTTGCGCAACCGTCTTGTCGAGCAGCCCTTCATCGGTGTTAATGACAGCGCTGGCTTTGTTGATCTCGCCAAGCCAGAAGAACTCGTCGCGCTTCTGCTGCTCGGAAGCTGTTGCCACGGGAAGGGAGACTGCCAGGGCGAGGGCAGCGATGAAGGACTTCACGCGATTTGTCTTTCGTGGCTCGCGACGCACGGCGCGCCGGCGCACCACATTATCCCGAACTCAACGTCGGCCCTAGGCAATCGGCGTTCCGCCCCAACGCGCTCGAATCGAGGGGCTACCGCTATGGATTTCGAGGGTGGATGTGCTAGCGTCAATCAGATCTAGCTCATCCGGTAAGAGGTGATCCCATGAGCCTGCCCACCCGCAGACTGCTCGGCCCGGCTTTGCTGCTCGCTGCCGCCGCGCCCGTGCTGGCTCAGAGTCCCCCGATCGAGATCCTCTTTGTCGGCAACAGCTTCACGTTTGGCAAGTACGCCCCGGTGCGCAACTACATGAGCGGCTACGACAGCGGTCCTGGCGCGGTGAGCGGCGCTCACGTCCATGATCTGCAGTGCCTAACTGCGGCGACCTGCTCGGCCGCCGAAAACGTGGCAGTGTCGGTGCCCAGCGCGAACCCGAACGTCATCAACAACCCCCTCTACCCCGACCTGAACTCGCAACTCAACTACCTGAGCGGCACCGGCCCGAAGTTCACCGAGCCCGGCCCGTTCGGCGGCATCCCCGGCGTCTTCCTCAAGTTCACCCAGGAAGCGGGGCTCAACTACAACGTCTCGATCGACACAATCGCCAGCGCCACCCTGAACGGGACCTGGAAGAACAGCACCAACCTCCCCGTCATCAGCGCTGCGACATGGGATCACGTCGTGTTGCAGGAGCAGAGCTTCACGCCGCTTCCGACGACCCTCCTCGTGAATGGTGCGACGGTCACCACGCGGGGCAATCCGGCCAATTTCAATACGGGTGTGCAGGCGATCGTGAACGCGATTCACACCAACGATGCCGCGGCAGGCCGTCGAGATGCCGCCGTGACCCTGTACGAGACGCAGCCGCTGGCGAGTTATTCCTATCTGAGCACGAACCCGGCGATGCCCATCTTTGGCAGTAGTGCCGGCCAGTCAGGGGGGAATAACAACCAGCCCTACGTCGGTGACCCGCACCCGGTTGCTCGAATGGCCAATGACCTGCACAACGCTTACCTCACCGCGGCCGCGAACGCGCGTGCGCTGGGCCACAGCAGCGTCGACGTGACGTTGGCGGGCGACTCCTGGATCACGGCCATGAACGCCGGCATCGCGGTGACGAATCCCTACCTTGTCGGGGCGCTGTCCGGCAACGCCATTGACCTCTGGGACAGCAACGCGCTGGATGCCTGCTGTACGACGCCGATTGGCTACCACCCAAGCGTCTACGGCTCATACCTGAACGCGCTCATGCTGTTTACGCAAATCACCGGCGTCGATCCGCGCACGCTCGGCTTTGCCGATGAGGCTGCGCTCGACCTGGGCATCGACCCCCATATCGCGGTGGCGCTGCAAGAGGTCGCCTACGTTACCGAACTGGCCGGCGGCCCGGTCGCGGCAGTGCCGGAACCCTCGACGGCTGCGCTGAGCCTGTTCGGCCTGGCCACGGTGCTCGTGACTGCGCGTCGTCGCCGCGGCGCCGGCCGTGCGTGAACCGCGAATCTCAGTTCGCAGCAGAGCGCTACTCCGGCGACGGTTATCCAAGCCGGGCCTTCCGATAACGATCGCATCTCTGTTGTTGTAGCGCGGCCCTTCGCGACCCACGGTAGTTGGCCGCAACCGCCGGGTAATCCACGCAACTTGGCAACGGGACGGGAGACTTGGTTTCGCCCGCTTCCTGCAGCACTCGTCACCAGCGAAGGGGACTAGTTCTGTCTGCTCTCAGGCTGGAAGTCAGGCGGGTCGAATGGCCGTTGTGGGTTGCGCATTCAACCGGTCGATGCAATCACGCTGCCGCCGGGACAGTACCTCACGACCAACCCGCGAACATCATGCGCGCGCGTCCTTCCATCAGCGGCTGATTGCCGAGCGGGGAGTCGGTGTTTCGGCGAGTTCGGTCAGGGCAGCCTTCAATTGATCGTAGCCTTTGGGCCGGTCGCGGTATCCCATCGATCCGAACGAATCGGTGCCCACTCCGGCGTCGAACATCCAGGCCGGACCGTCGCTCGTGTAGTTGCCCGGATCGAGGATCGGCGCCCATGTCCAGACATCGAGCGCACGCAGCTTGCGGTCCAGCCAGCGCCAATCGTCGAGGTCGAGGTGGACGGTGCGATCCGCGAGCACCTTGCCGCGCTCTTCCCCTTGCTGGACCACCGCGTGCATGCGAAGCACGCCCCGCAACAGCTCGAACCGCGTCTCGACTGGACCGGACTCCACGAAGCGCAGCGCTCCGCGACCTGTTGACAGCGCGATGGCACCAGCAGGCGGCGGACCATCGCCGGCGGCCATCGCCCCGGAGGATGCGGCGGTGCGGTCGACCATGAGCCCCAGGACCTGACGGGCCCCCGCCACGTCTCGAACCCAGTACTGGAGGACGCGAGAGGCTTCCAGACAATCCGCGGGAGACAGCGCGCAAACTTCCAGTGCGTCTGCCCGCGCGCGATATCGGGGCGCCTGGTGGCTTTCGAGCTTGAGAAGGCCGATGCAGGTGGAGGCGTCCCGGCGACAGGCCGACTGCATGACGTCGTGCGCCTCTTCAGGCGATTCCTTCTCGATCGTCCGGAAGAGGTCGAGACAGGAATCCGCCGCGACCCGTGCGCATGTGCGCCGCAGCAGGTCGATCGCTTGAGCCTTGTCGCCTTGCGACAAGTGCCGTTTCGCGAACTCGGTCAGCTCGCTGGTGATACCGCGACAGGGCGCGTCACCTTCGAGCGAACAGTACTGGGCAGCCAGCCCCACCGCCAGTTCGTTCTTTCCGGCGCCCGCGAGCGAACGCACGAGACTGGCGCAGTACTGGAATCGGTAAGCCCTTGTGCCGCACGCCTCCTCACCGATGGCGCCAATTCGGTCGTCGGCGTGGGTCTTGATCAGCAGTTCATTGCGGGCATTCCACAGTCGGTTCTCGACGGACTGGCTGCTGTCGCGGATTTCCTTGTTTGCGCGCGCCAGGTACTGGTCGTAGATCCGGATCGCCCCATCGGTATCACCAGCCTTTGTGTATCGCTCGGCGACCAGGCCGCAAACTTCTTCGTTCTGCCGATCGTTCCACGCCGCATCGAAGCGACATGGGCTCTCGTTCCACAGCCGAAGCCTCACGCTGCGTTGGGCGACGGCCTTGCAGGCATCCCAAGCCCCGTTGTGGCAGAAGAGATCGTCGCCCGCGACGATTCGAAACGCGAAGGCGGAAAGGATCAGCACGAGCAGCACGAATCCGATCCGCCTGCGGCTACCCGCGGGTCGGACTTTGCCCGACGTCGGCCCGAGGGAGGACGGCACCGTCGGTTCTGGTCCACGACGAGCCTCTCCTGCTGCTGATCCCGAACGCTGCTCGGCTGACGCCAGGCCCCATCGCAGTTGCCCGGCGATGTACGAGACAGCCGGAACGGTCATGAGCAATGCCAGACCGACGACATCGCCGATGCGGAACGGCCCCACAACCTGGGGCAGCACCGTGTAGGTCGCCAGCAGGACGTAGAACCAGGATGCGACCACCGTCCAGACAGGCAGCGGTCCCTCCAATGCGCCGGCGAAGAGCGCCGGCGGCAAACCCGTAGACCGAGAGCTTGCGGTGGTCGAGGCTTGGCCCGACACCGTGAGCCGCGAGCGGATGATGAGAACGATGCTGTCCAGCGCGGGCACCGTGGTCAGCAGGTGTACGACCGCGAAGGCGGTCGCCACATGCGGTGACCCCGCCGACGCGACGCCGCTCAGCAAGCTGGCAAGCCAGGACCCGGCAAAGACGGCGACCGTCCATGTCGGATACCGAAACCGGAATGGCAGCGCTCTCGCAGCGCGCGGGTGCTTGAAGTCAGCGGCGGCAAGGCGACGATCAGGAACCAGCAAATCGATCGAGAAGAACACGGGGACGCTCAGGACCGCCGCTTGGTACAGGAGCGACAACAGGAACCCGGAATGCCCCGCAAGCAGCAGGCAGGCCGCCCACACCAAGACACCGACGATCGCCGGTGGCCGGGCGGCATTGCTTCTGCGTTCGACGGGCAGGGGACCGGATGGGGCTTGATCCCCGACCTGGCGAGGCATACCTGGCTGCGCCAGCCCCGGTGTGGTCGTCGGAGCGCGACGGCGCTTCCACCATTTCGCGAAATCGATGCCATACAGGACCACTACAGGAGTGAGCGCCGCGGCCACGCCGGTCAAAAGCATCACCGCCATGCCCAACCCGAAGCTATCGGACAGCACGTGTGGGCGCAGAGCAGGCACCAGGAGAACGACGATCGGTACCGCACTCACGAACCACGCGAGCACGATCAGGAAGCCCATGAGTGCGTGCAGGATGCGCACCAGCAACCCGCCGCCGACAGCCTTCCCCCATGCGAGGTAGAAGTTGACGACCGCGAACGCGGCCAGCGCCATCCCGAGCCGGCCAGCGGACGCTCGAGTGAACGCGGCTCCGATGCCTCCGAGCAGAAGGTAGATCGCCCCCCAAACGAATCTCACGGTGTCGTCACCTCACGATTCAGCGGATTCCAACCCGCCCTGAGCAAGCTCGCCGTCGCAGTGCCGCTTGCGAGAAGCGTCCGCACGATGCCATCGACCGGGCGTGACCCTCACCCGCCGCTCCTTTAGTCGCTCCAGCCAGTACCGGGCGTGTCATCCCGGAGTACTGGGCGGTTCATGAGCCCGGGACACGCCAGTGACAGGCAAACATCCAGAGCGATTCAATGCCAAACGCCCGCATTCAACGGGCCTGCGTTGCGGTGAATGCCTTCCGACCACCATACACTTTCGCACCGCCCGGCGACCCGCACGCATCATTCATACGAGATATCGCACATGCAGAATGTCTCGATCTTGCTCACGTTGTCGCTGGTTTCATTGGTGACCGCGGTGACCTGGGGCCTGGCAAGCGGTCGTGAAAGCCGGCGTTACGACCGCAGGCTACGCGGCAGGTTCAGCTGGAAGATCGGAGCAGTCAAGCGGATACCGATCTTTGTCCATTGGTCGGTGCCTGCCGTCGGCGTGCCGCTGTTCGTCGCCCTCCTGTTCGGCCTCATCGACACGTCGGGGTACTTCGTCGGCATCGTCGTGGTGCTGGTGGTGCATGAGCTCGGGCACGCAGCCGCCGCTCGCGCCGTTGGCGTGCACGTTTACGCCATCGACATCGTCATCATCACCAGCCGGTGCAGTCATTCGCCGCCGCGCAGGCTCCGTGACAAAGCGCTCATCTATTCGGCAGGAATGCTGGCTCAATTCATCCTGCTGCTCGCGGCAATTGGCTATCGAGTCTTGTTCAGAATTCCCCCTTCCGCTTTCGGGCAAGCGATGGTCGAGACGTTCATCTACGGCAATGCCGTGATCCTCGCATTGAGCGCTCTGCCCATCCCGAACAACGATGGTTGGTTGCTTCGGGAACTGGCCCTCGGAGTGCTCAGCGGCAATCCGCGTCCTGCGGTGACTCCGCTCGTATCCACCGTGTTCGCGCCCGAAACGCGCCTCCTCGGCATCGAAGGGCTCGCCCCGCCAGGCTTCACCACCGGGATCGAAATACTCAACGACGACAAGACGCCCATGGAATTTGTGATTGCGGTCCTCGAGCGGCATCTTGCAGTCGCCCGTGATGACGCGATCCGCATGATGCTGGGCATTCACCAGCATGGCGGGCTCCTGTTCCCCGTCACTAGCGCAGAGGCGGCGACCTTGCTCGCCAAAAGCATCAAGGCAGATTCCGATGCGAGTGGCCATCCACTGGTCTGCAGGGCTGTCGTCCGTGACGGGCGCACGGTGGAGCAAAGCGGATGACCGCGCGGGGTCTCCCATTCCTTAGTGAATTGGCGGTTGCATCGGCGTGCGCAGGTGGTGCTTCCGCAAGCGGGCAATAAAGACCCTGTGTGCAGGCCGTTCTTTGCTGCGAGCACACGGGCACACGTCCAAGGCGAATCGATGAATGCCAGGTGAAATGGGCGTGCAACACAGGGATTGGTATCGGGAGGTTCACCAACGGCGCGAGGAGATTCTTGCAGGCTATCCGTGGTTACGCAGGAAGCGGACGATTGCGTTACTCACCTTGTTGCTCGCGCTGGTGCTCGCTTGCGCCCTGGTGGAAGGGTATTACGAGCGTCAGGGACGGCTATATCGCGAACGGTCCAACATGACGGAGCTGATCGAGCTGCCCGCGACAGGAGTGCCTGGCGCGACTGGCTACCAGCGCATCATTTTGTGCAATGGCAACAACGATTGCCGGCAGATCTCACCTGCCGTCGTCCCCCGGGCGCCCGTCGACTACGGAGTGGACCGACAAGGCAGACCCATCCTCAGCCCGTCGCCGTGAGTCACTTGCCAGTGACGCTCTTTCGCCGACCAGACGCGCGCACGCCAGCACACTTGGACACCGGGTTCCGGTGTTACGCCGCCCAGCTGAGGTCCCACGGCCCACCGAATGGCGGAGCACCCGGTGAGTCGTGCGATCCCGCCTGTCTCAAAATTCAACCTGGTGCTTGGCGTAACCAGCGACGGTGATGGCTGCTTCTCCGTCCTCAGTCGCCAGCTTGACTTAGGACGATTTGTCGGCCTCGCCCCAAGTCCCGGTGACGCCGACCTCCTAGCGCGTGTCTCGTTCGCGAGGGTTCGACCGATGACGAGCGCCGATCCCTGCGACCGGTCCGTTGCGTAAACCGGGGGGGTGCCTCACACTTTGCGGTTCGCGTTCAGTGGCTTTCCCGCCCATGCCATGACGAACCTTCGCGCCTTGTTGTTGACGGACATCGTCGACAGCACCGGCCTCTGCGAGACCGTCGGAGATGCCGCGATGGCGGATTTAATGGGTCGCCATGACCGGATGGCGCGCGATCTACTGCCGCGGTGGCGCGGCAGGGAAATCGATCGAACAGATGGCATGCTGCTGCTGTTCTCTGCGGCCGCCGACGCCGTCGAGTACGCGCTCTCATATCAAGAAGCGCTAGAGGCTATCGACCCTCGCTTGCGCGCCCGCGCGGCGATACACGTCGGTGCGCTCGTCATGCGCGAGAACAGCGCCGAGGACGTCCGGCTCGGCGCCAAGCCATTCGAACTGGACGGCATCGCGAAGGCGGTTACGGCGCGTCTCATGTCGATGGCGGGCGGAGGCCAGACGTTGTTGAGCGCAGCCGCGCGAACAGATCTCGGACCGACGCGTCTGCGCCTGCAGTCCCACGGCCACTGGCGCATGCAAGGTGTACTGGAGCCGGAGGAAATCTTCGAGGTCGGGCGCGGCAAGGATCCGTTCACGCCGCCCGTTGGCGGACCGAAGGTCTATCGCGTGATTCGTCACGGTGACCTCTGGTTGCCAGTCGCCGGCATCGAGCACAGCCTCCGGGCCGAGCGCGACAGCTTCGTCGGCCGCAAGGACGCACTCGACGATCTGGCATCACGCTTTAATCGGGGCGCAAGGCTCGTCTCAGTTCTTGGAATGGGGGGCACCGGAAAGACAAGACTGTCCCTGCGCTTTGCCTGGAGTTGGCTGGGGGACTTCCCGGGAGGCGCGTGGTTCTGCGACCTGTCTCACGCGCGCGACGCCGACGGCATCGTCCAAGCCACCGCGCAGGCCTTGGCCGTACAGCTTGGCAAGGATGAGCCGATCGTGCAACTCTGCCACGCGATTGCGGCGCGGGGTCGTTGCCTGCTCATCCTGGACAATTTCGAGCAGGTCGCTCGGCATGCCGAGGCGACGCTCGGAAGATGGCTCGACGGCGCCCACTCGGCTTCTTTCCTTGTCACTTCGCGCGAGGTGCTCGGCATTGCCGGCGAACAAGTTCTGGCCTTGCCCCCGTTGCCGGCTTCGGATGCCAAGATGTTGTTCATGCAGCGCGCTGAGTCGGCGCGGCGCGGCTTTCTCGGCAACGGCACGGATGATCAAGCCATCGAATCGCTGGTGGCCCTGCTCGACGGCTCACCGCTGGCCGTGGAGTTGGCGGCGGCGCGGGTGCGGCTGATGTCGCCACGGACTCTTGTCTCGCGCATGTCAGAACGCTTCACCCTGCTTGCGTCGATGGGCGGCCGACTGGATCGGCAGGCGACGTTGCGAGCGACGTTCGACTGGTCTTGGGAGTTGCTCGCCGCTCACGAAAAGGCGGCCTTGGCACAGCTCTCGGTGTTCGAAGGCGGGTTCACGCTTCGCGCGGCCGAAGCGGTGCTGGACCTCTCGGCGTTCGATGGTGCCGTATCGGCCCTCGACGCGGTGCAATCGCTCGTCGACAAGTCCTTCCTAACCTCGGCCGCGGATCGGCTTTGGCTCTCTAGTAGCGTGCGGGACTACGCCGCGGAACATCTGCGGACCCCGGGGCGTTACCCGGGCAGCGGAGTCGAAGCGGTCAGGGCGGCGCAAGCGGCTCACGCGTCGCACTACGCGACGCTGTCGGAACTCGAGGCTACCGGCCAGGGAGGAGTCGAGCTCGATAACCTCATCGCCGCATGCCGTAGTGCAGTCGGTCGCCACGACGCTGCGGTTGCCGTCGCCGCGCTTGAGAACGCTTGGGCGGCGCTACGCCTGCGGGGGCCATTCCGTTTCGGGATCGAGTTGGTGGGGCCAGTTCGGGCACTTTGTGCGGCTGACGCCGCCTCGATGGCAAGAGTGGAGCGGATAGCAGGTGCCTCCTTGATGGCGATGGGCCGCGTCGCTGAAGCGCGGGCCCGGTTCGAGGACGCGCTGGATGCGGCACGGCGCAGCGGAGACCGTCGGACCGAAGGGAGAATCTTGAATGAGTTAGGTGCTTTGCATGCTGATGAAGGACGCATCGAGGAGGCTCGTTTCCACCAGGCAGCTGCCTGGTCCCTGGCTCGCGAACTGGGCGACCTCGCATTCGAGTACGAGGTCAGAAAATGCCTTGGCACGCTGGAGGAGCACCTGGGGCGGCTTGATGACGCCTCGACGCACTATCACGCCACCTTGCATCTGGCACGCCAGCTTGGTAGCCGGCGCCTAGAAGGAGGGGCCCTCGGCAACATCGGGTTGCTCCTGGCGAGTCGGGGCGATATGGAGGGCGCCCGCGCCCACCTCGAGTCGGCGCTCAGCATTGCGCGACAGGTCGGCGATCGCCGATGGGAAGGCAATACCCTCAGCAATCTCGGCATGCTGCATTTCATGCAAGGCCGTTCGACAGAAGCGACCGATCCCCTTGAGGCCGCGCTGACACTCGCGCGCCAGTTGGGACACAGGCGATTGGAATGCTATGGCTACGGTAACCTGGGCATGGTGCACGAAGACCTCGGTCGCAGAGCCGAGGCGCTCGAGCATTACGAGAAGGCCGTGACTCTTGCCAGAGAGCTCGGCGACCGACGAGTCGAAGGCCAATTCCTCAGCTACTTGGGCATGCTGCATGCGCGCGAACAGCGATTCGACGAGGCGCGTGACTGCTTGGACGAGGGCGAGACCTTACTAACCCTTGTTTCGGACACCCTCAGCCTTGGGATACTGCTGTGCAGCAGGGCCGAGACCGAGCATCTTGCCGGTGACGAGGCCGCGGCTGCGGCCGCTTACGAGGCCGCCAAGAGGCAGGCGGCCGGTGTCAGTGCCGGTCCGGAGTCGGAGTTGGGGCGCTCGATGCGGCGAGTGGCCG
Source organism: Candidatus Margulisiibacteriota bacterium (assembly GCA_035541735.1). Classification (GTDB taxonomy): domain Bacteria; phylum Desulfobacterota; class Binatia; order HRBIN30; family HRBIN30; genus DATKMS01. The sequence continues at coordinate 1,259 of DATKMS010000231.1, read as the reverse complement.
ACCTTCTGCAAGACGTGGTGCCTGCGCCAGCGAAGTGACCAGCACGCCGGCGGGGCCACTAAGGAGATGCTGATTTATCCGCTGTTGCGTCATCGTGCGAAGGCACCGAGGCGTTGAGGCGCAAGGCCTCGACGGGAGCGTGACGACGATGAGCCAACGCAGTTTTGCCAGCGCCGAGTACGCGATGAAGAAGAAGCGCACCAAGCGCGAGAAGTTCCTGGCCGAGATGGAGCGCATCGTGCCGTGGTCGCGCCTCATCGCGGTGATCGAGCCGATCTACCCCAAGAGCGGGCGCGTGGGCAGGCCTCCGATCGGCATCCCGAAGATGCTGCGCATGTACTGCTGCCAGCAGTGGTACGGCCTGGCCGACGAGGCGCTGGAGGACGCGCTCTACGACAGCCAGGCGCTGCGCGACTTCGTGGGCATCGATCTGTCCCGGGAGTCGGTGCCCGACGCAACGACGCTGCTGAAGTTCCGCCACCTGCTGCAGGAACACGAGCTGACCAAGGCGCTCTTCGATGAGATCAACGCCCACCTTGGCCAGCAGGGCCTGCTGATGCGCTCGGGCACGATCGTGGACGCGACCATCATCGCCGCGCCGAGCTCGACCAAGAACCAGGAGAAGGCGCGCGATCCCGACATGCACCAGACCAAGAAAGGCAACGAGTGGCACTTCGGCATGAAAGCGCACATCGGCGTGGATGCCGAGTCGGGTCTCGTGCACACGGTGGTGGCCACGGCGGCCAACGTCAGCGACGTGACGCAGGCCGGTGCCTTGCTGCACGGGCAGGAGAAGGCTGCGTTCGGTGACTCGGGCTACCAGGGCGTGGACAAGCGAGACGAAGCCAAGGGCCCGCGCTGGCACGTGGCGATGAAGCCCGGCAAGCGCCGTAAGCTCAACCCGGCGTCGCCTTGGGCGCGGCTGCTCGAGCGTGTCGAGCAACTCAAGGCCAGCGTGCGAGCCAAGGCCGAGCATCCGTTCCATGTCGTCAAGAACCTGTTCCGGCACAGGAAGGTGCGCTACAAGGGGCTGGCCAAGAACGCTGCGCAGCTCTTCACCCTGTTCGGCCTGGCCAACATCGTCATCGCCAGGAAGCGATTGCTGGCACTACATGCCCGAGGTGTCTCTTGAGACCAGTGGCGAGCATCGGATCGGCCCTGAAATGGGGTCGCGCAGCGCTGCAATGCGCGCAAAGCGGGCGTTTCGATGCTGCTCGGATCATGCTCGACGCCGACGCCGTTCATTGATCAGCCCATCC
>DATKMS010000230.1:0-58531 GCA_035541735.1 Candidatus Margulisiibacteriota bacterium | reverse complement strand
TGTTTCAGGGGACGGTAGACCCGCACCGGGTTGGGCAAACATTGATCAGTCTGGGCCTGAGACCCGAGCAGATACAAACGAAGCGCGTCTCGTAGAATGCTTTGTTGGTCTGTCGCGGATACGTGCGCTATGGGCAAACAGGCGAGTGCACAGCGAGCTAACAAGCGCATGGAGCCGCCCGGCATGAACGCCCTTTCTTATCGCGAGCGTTACTGCGCCGGCGGCTCATGCGCGAGGCGTTACAGTAACGTCCGTCTGCTCCCTTCCCGCTGTCGTGTTCCATCCACATCGGCGCCAGCGCGTGCGTTGCAGCCCTTGATCCACACGGCTTTCCCGTTTGCGCCCTGAAGGTTCTGCGACACGCGGTTGCAAAAGTCCTGTTCTGTAGACATCCAGCGTCGCGCCATACTTGTCCCCACCTGTGTCCATGCCCACTTGAAAGGACGGCTTCAGGCGCGCACCGTGCGCCCTGGAAGATAGAGCCGTGAAGGCCTGAGCGTTACTGGCGGGGAGTCAGTGAGAACGAGGGGCCGGCGGTACAGTCTGGGAATGACCCGGACTGTGCCCGTCGGCCCCTGTTCTTTTTTGGGGACGATGGAGCAACGCGCCGCACTTTTCGACTGCCAAGACGAACACGCTTTCAGCGTGGCGCTGCCTGACGATTGTTTCTTCAAGGCGCGTCCGGCCACCGAAGGCGACCACCGCTTCGTCTACTGCGAGCCCAGCAACGAGAACTGGGACGCGCAGAACGAGCGCGTGCTGCAAAAGGCGCTTGCCGAGTCGGCCCCGCACTTCCTCAAGTTCGGCAACATCGACATCGATCACCTCTCACTGCTCGGCTCGCGCCACGGCCTGACGCCGGCGGAAGCCAACAATGCCGACCGGGAACGAATTCGGCGCGTCAAGCAGCTGCTCCTCCGAATGCGGGCACAGACGTTCGGACTTCGCGAGCAATTGAAATACTGCTCACCACTGGGATCGCTTCTTCGGAGCGTGCAGCGGACGGACATCGGCGGGGATGGCCCGAAGGTCGGAATAGGGACGATCCGTCGCCTGGAAGCGGCCGGGATCAGCAGCTTGGCTGAACTAGCGAGATTGCGGCTGGCCGATCTCGTTCGTATGGGCGTGAGGCGTGACCTGGCCAAACAGCTCCAGGCCTACCCGCGCCGGCGGCTCCAGTAACGAAGGTCACGGCGACCCCTCCTCCGCGGCAGGTTACCAGGGCTGAACGAACCCTTTCCGTCCACAGCGCTGCTCGTCTCGCCCGAACTATCCCCTTTGAGTTTTACGTCGGCCGGACCTAATGTGGCCAACATGAACCCACTCGTCGAACTTTTCGTTGGCCCGTTGCTCACCGTACACCAGTGGCTCTACGAGTACAGCGACGGGCGGATTGGGGCGACCCTTGGTGGCCGGCCGATGCTGCTCCTGCGCACCGTCGGCCGCCGCAGCGGCCAGCCGCGCACCGCCGCACTGCTCTACGTGCGCGACCGCGACGCGTACGTGGTGATCGCGTCGAAGGGTGGCTCGCCCCGGCATCCTGGGTGGTTCCACAACCTCGTCGCCGAGCCCGAAGTGGAAATCCAGGTGGGACGCGAGCGCATTCCGGTACGTGCGCGTGTCGCCGAGGGCAAGGAGCGCTCCCGGTTGTGGGCACGCGCCGACGAGGTGAATCAGGGCCAGTACGCCGAGTACCAGTCCCGCACGAGCCGCGTGATCCCGGTCGTGGTCCTCGAGCCAATGCCATCGAAGCGTTCAGGGCGTGCCTCTGGAAGCGACGCACCGGAACGGGCTCCCCGTCGACGGCGAACCAAATGAGAAAGCCGCCGGACTAGCCAACACCGGCTGGTAACGGCAAAACCACCTGACCAGGCCTTTTTGTCTGGCCAGCACAGCACAACGATTTGGAAGGAGTGTGCGATGCCGACCTCGGTGACCGAGATATGCAGCGATGTCTACCGGATTTCGACCTACGCGCCCGATTACGGCATTCAGTTCAACCAGTTCCTGGTGGCGGATGACGAGCCCTTCTTGATGCACACCGGCTTCAAGAAGATGTTCGCCGGCACGCGCGACGCGGTGGCGTCGGTGCTCGACCCCGCGCGCCTGCGCTGGATCGGCTTCAGTCACTTCGAGTCGGACGAATGCGGAGCGCTGAACGAGTGGCTGGCGGCCGCTCCGCAGGCGCAAGCCGTGTGCAGCTTCGTCGGGGCCACTGTGAGCGTCAACGATTTCGCCATACGGCCGGCCCGCGCGCTGGCTGACGGCGAGGTGCTGCCGACCGGTCGCCGCCGGCTGCGCTTCCTGGCGACGCCGCACGTGCCGCACGGCTGGGATGCCGGCCTCTTCTTCGAGGAGACGGAGCGCACGCTGCTGTGCTCCGATCTCTTCTTCCAACCGGGCGAACCCCAACCACTGACGACTGCGGATCTGGTTGGTCCCGCCCGCGCCGCCATCATCGCGGGGCAGTCGGGGCCGTTGGCGAGGGACATGCCCTACACGCCGTACACCGACGCCACGTTGCAGCGCCTCGCCGACCTCAAGCCGCGCACCCTCGCCGTGATGCACGGCTCTTCGTTTTCAGGCGATGCCGAGCGTGCACTGCGTGAACTGGCACGCGTGCTTGCAGAGACTCTCGGCGCATCCTGAACCGCTGAGGCGATCGGCAGCACACTTATTCGGCCGCAAAGAACACCAGAGCATCAAGCACGGCGAGGCTGTGTTCTCTTTGTGTTCCTTGCGGTCCTTCGCGGTTGAGATCTCGGTGCGCTGACTACGTGTCGAACTCGCATTTGCCGGTCAACCAGCTCCTGAGCGGGACTGATGCTGCAAATGCACAGTGAGGTTGCGCATCGCCCGGCGCAACAGCCGAGTGATGACGCCGCGGGCCAACGGTGCGCCCAGGCGCGCCAGTAAGCGCGGCTCGAGCGCCAAGGTCCAACGCACGCACGTTCCGCTCGCGGCCTCGATGAACTCAAAGGACTCGACTTGCGCCTTGGCAAACGGCACGGAGGCGTGCGTAACGGTCCACGTCAATTGCGAGCCCTCCTTCCACGCGATCATCTCCTCGCGCCAGTACGTGCCACCCACGTGCGCTTCGCGGATCGTCCCGACGCCGTAAGGTGCTGCGCCAGTGTAGGAGGCATCGCGCACGTTCGGGAACCAATGCTGCCACGATCGCGGCTCGGCGAAGGCAGCAAACACGAGCGCTCGTGGCGCCGCAACGACCGCTTCGGACAGGTGGACGACGGGTGCGCGCTGTACGAAGCTCACGTTCTCTTTCCGCATCTCAAACCACATGTGAGCCTTAGCTTGCCGTCCTGTACAGCATCTGCTGTAGCGTCCGCAAGAGTGCGGTCAAGAACCTAGACGGCACAGTGCCGCGTAGCGCTACCCGGCCACGTTAAAAATGCAGTGCGCCTGCCAAATCGATAGCCGTCGGTCCGATGGCGATCAGTCCGGTGGTCACGCGGGCAAGTCGCCGCCGCGTGGTACGCAACCTGCTCCCGTCGCATCCGCGAACAGGGAGCAGCGGATACATGCACAGAGGCCGAACCGCCCATCTCGTTGTAGTGACCAGCGCTCTGACCTGGCTATTCCTCAGCACTGCCTGGGGGACGACCTTTGTGCGCATGGACGAGCAGCAACTGCTGGCGACATCCGACGTCGTTATCGTCGGCACCGTCACGGCGATCGAATCTGCTGAGAGTGCCACCGCGGGCATTCAGACGTACGTGCATGTGCAGCCCAGCCGGATCATCAAGGGGAATATCGACACGCAGCCCATCGTGCTGCGCGAGCCCGGCGGTTCGTTCGGCGAACGGCGCGAGTGGGTGTATGGCGCGCCGGAGTTCTGGGTGGGTGAACGCAGCTTGCTGTTCCTGTCGCGCAACCCGGACGGCACGCTGCAAACCAACAGCCTGTCGATGGGTAAGTTCACGGTAGGTGTGGATAGCACTGGTCGCAGCACGGCGGTGCGAGAGTTTGGCTATGGAGCCGATGTCCTCGAGCCGGCCACGGGTGAGCTGCACGACGCGCAGCCGGAAACACAGCCCTTCGTGCCGCTCATCGGTCGCTTGCGCGCGCTGACGCAAGCGGCGGGCACGGCTGGGAGTGCGCCGCTCGTGCTGCGACCACAAGAGCTCGATAGCACACCGACGGAGGTGCACGACTCGTTCACTTTTCTCGGTTCCCCGTCACGGTGGTTCGAACCGGACAGCGGCCAGGCGGTCGCCTATTACGTTGACTCGACCGGCGACAGCAAGCTCGGGTTTGACTCCTCTCGCGCCGCCGTCGATGCCGCGTTGGCGGCGTGGACAAACGTCCCGACATCCAATCTCATTCTCGTGGATGGTGGGACCACCACGCCGGCTGCGTTCGGGCAATGTACCGGGAATCGCATCGTCTTCAACGATCCGTACAGCGAGATACCCGATCCCAGTGGCTGCTCCGGCGTCTTGGCGATGGGTGGATTCTGCACCAACGGCCAGACAACGGTGGTCAACGGGACGACCTTCAATCGCATCGTGATCGGCAAGGTGACCTTCAACAACGGCTGGAATGGCTGCGGTGGCTGGAATCAGTGCAATGTTGCGGAGGTCGCCACGCACGAGATCGGCCACACCATCGGCCTCGGGCATTCCGCCGACCCGGCTGCCACGATGCGGGCGAGCGCGCACTTCGACGGGCGCTGCGCAGGCCTGGCGGCCGACGACAGCAACGCGGTGACGTTCATCTATCCGGATACGGGCGCGCCGCCATCGGGCTCACCGCTGCCAACGTCTCCGCCGCCCCCTCCACCGACCAACACGCCGCCGCCGCCGGCCACACCCACTCCCACCCCCACCTTCACGCTGCCTCCCATCCACGATGCCGTCATTGACACCCTCCGCCCGCTGAGCGTGACGATTCCCAGGGGGCGCGCCGCGGTCACGACGAAGGTGCACGTCAAGGTCACCAACGCGGATCTCTTGCCGATTCCGGAGGTTCCGGGACATACGACCAGGGTGGTTGCCATCACCAACAACTGTCCTGCTGGTACGGTGGTGGGCGCCCCCGACTTCGACCGCAACACTCCGGGCGACCAGGACACCGTGCAACTCATGGGCGGCCAGTCCAAGACAGCGACGGTGTCGCTGAATATCGACAGCGCGGCTTTCGCGGCGCTGAAGCAGATGATGCCCATGCGATGCACCCTGATCTTTGCTGCCGTGGTGGTGGACCCGGCTGGCAGTTTCGATCCGACGGCGATCAACAACTTGGCGGCGCTGGAGATCAGCGTCGTCGATCGGAACACCAGCGACGTGCCGCCACAGCCGCTCTTGAAGAGCGTTGTACCGGTGAAGGTCAAGATCCCGCGCGGTCAGAGCAGCGTCACGACGACGATCGTGCCGCGCTTGGGTACAGACGCCAACGGTGGCCGGCTCGACCGGACGGGGACCCTGACCGTGACCAGCAATTGTCCGGCAAACGCCGTCAGCGCCGTGAATCCCGTTCCTGCAACCTCGGGTGGCGATGCGAGCAAGATGAGCCTGGTCGTGACAATCAATAGCGCCGCGTTTACCACGCCTGACGACAAGTGCCCCGCCCGTTGTGCCGCGACGCTCACCGTGAGCGGTAGCGGTGTCGATGCGCAGAACGCCACCAGGTCCTCCCAGCTCTTGATCGACGTGATCGACAAGAACGACTTCTAGTTTCAATCCGAAGAAAAAGCATTCGCCACAGAGGCATGGAGAACCCAGAGGACAAGATCACAGAGCTTTCTTTGTTCGAGGTGACGAACAGCATTCCCATAGAGGTTACCGATTGCTGATGCTCCCGACGATCTTCTCTGGCCGGTCTCTGTACCCTCGGTGCGTCTGTGGTTCAGTATTTTCGGTTTTGGGGTAACCTCGGCTGGCGATCGCGCCAGGCGTGAACATCGTTACGACAGCGCCGTGATGAGTTTCATCGATCGCAAGGCGCGCGGCAGGTGGAGCGCCAGGAGGTACCCCATGAATTGCGCCGCCTCTGCCGCGGTAGCGGTCCCCAACCGCCGCATGCGGATGTCGGCGAGCGGTGCCCCCTTGATGGCCTCCAAGGCCGACAGGGTCTGACCAGCCACCGGAACGAGTGACTCGCCTGCGGTGCGACAGGCGGCGCACACGATCCCGCCGTGCAAGGGATCGAGAAAGACTTGCTGCTGGGGCTGCAGCGCCCGACGGCAGCGGACACAGTGTTGAAGTTCGGGGCCGTACCCGGCGCACTGCAAGAGCCGAAGTTCGAACCCGCGTAGGAAGGCGGCGGTCGCTGCGCCACTCCGTAGCACGTTCAGACCCTCGATGAGGAGCGCATACAACTCACCCACCGGTTGTGCGTCGGCCGTGAGTTGGTCGACCAACTCGGTCAAATAACTCCCGTAGGCGAACTTGATGGGATCCGTCAACTCGTCGGGCGATTGCAACAAGTCACAACTTTCCATGAAGACCAGGCTGGCGCCGGCCCGCACCCGGAAGTACACCCGCACCTGCGTCAGCGGATCGAGACAGTTGGCAAAGCGCCGGCGCGAGTTCTTCGCTCCCTTTGCTATCCCCGTCAGCTTGCCGGCATCGGCCGTAAGGAAGGTGACGATCTTGTCCGATTCCCCGTACGGGCGGCTCCGCAGGATGATCGCCTCACTACGCTGCGACGGACTCACCACGCGCCAGGAAACCATTCTGCAGCGACCTTGACAAGGGAAGGAGGCGTCATTAGCTTCGCTCGGGCGTCCAACGCGACGTTTTCATCCGAAATCCTTGGCCTAGGAGGATCATGAGTCAAGACAACGCGAAGGACACCGTGCCTGCGGAGCAGACTGGCACGGCGCCTCCGGAACGCGATCAACCCCTCGATGTCGATGCGTCACCTGAACAGACGATCGAGCAGCTGAAACAGCAATTGGCGGACGCACAGGCCGAAGCCCGCACCAACCAAGAGCGCTTTCTGCGTGAGCGCGCCGAACTCGAGAACTTCAAGAAGCGAATGCAGCGCGAGAAGGTTGAAGCGCTTCGGTTTGCGTGTGAACCCCTGATTCGTGAGCTCCTTCCAGTGGTGGACAACCTCGAGCGGGCGGTCGAGCATGGCGGCGGCAATGGCCAGTCGGTGCTCGACGGGGTTCGCTTGGTCCTCAAGTCACTCCTGGAACTTCTGGACCGACACGGGGTGAAGCGCATCGACGCCGTTGGCGAACCATTTGACCCTGCGCGCCACCAGGCCATGGCTCAGGTCGCCTCGGCGGAACACGAGCCCAACCAGGTGATCGCGCAGCATCATAGCGGCTACCTGCTGCATGACCGGCTGCTGCGCCCCGCTTTGGTGACCGTCAGCAGACGCAAGGGCAATGACGCAGTTGAAAGTGGCCAGGACAGTGATTAACCGAGCTGTCACTAGCGGGGGCAGCGATGTCTCTTCCCAAGGAGCACCGTGGGCCTACGTTTCAAGGAGACCAAGAAGATGTCGAAAGTGATCGGAATTGATCTTGGAACCACCAACTCGTGTGTGGCGATCATGGAGGGCGGAGACCCCAAAGTGATTCCCAACTCCGAAGGGGGGCGCACGACGCCATCGGTGGTTGCCTTCACGGAAGCCGGAGAACGCCTGGTCGGGCAGATCGCGCACCGACAGGCCATTACCAACCCGGACAACACTATTTCCGCCGTCAAGCGCCTCATGGGTCGCCGCTACGACGACACCGAAGTCAAAAAGGCGATGAAGGTCCTGCCCTACAAGATCGTGAAGGCGGACAACGGTGATGCCTGGGTAGAGATCCGCGGCAAAGCGTATAGTCCGGCTGAAATCTCCGCCTTCATCTTGCAGAAGATGAAGCAAACCGCCGAGGACTACCTCGGTGAGAAAGTCACTGAAGCCGTGATCACGGTCCCGGCCTATTTCAATGATAGCCAGCGACAGGCAACCAAGGACGCCGGCCGCGTCGCCGGACTCAACGTGCTGCGCATCATCAACGAGCCCACGGCGGCGTCGCTCTCCTATGGGCTGGACAAGAAGAAGGACGAGAAGATCGCCGTCTTCGACCTGGGGGGCGGCACGTTCGATATCTCGATCCTCGAGATCGGCGACGGCGTCTTCGAAGTCAAAGCGACCAACGGGGACACATTCCTCGGGGGCGAAGACTTCGATCAGCGCATCATGAGTTACCTTGCGGACGAGTTCCTCAAGGATCAGGGCATCGATCTGCGCAAGGACCGGATGGCGTTGCAGCGCCTCAAAGAGGCCTCGGAGAAGGCCAAGTGCGAGCTGTCCACCTCGACGGAGACGGACATCAACCTGCCGTTCATCACTGCCGACCAGTCCGGTCCCAAACATCTCAACATGAAGCTCACGCGGTCGAAGCTTGAAGCGCTGTGTGCCGATTTGCTCGACCGCCTCGACGGGCCGTGTCTGACCGCACTCAAAGACGCCGGCCTGAGTGCCAGTGATATCGACGAGGTCGTCCTGGTCGGTGGGATGACCCGTGTGCCTGCGGTGCAGGCCCACGTCAAGAAACTGTTCGGCAAGGAACCGCATAAGGGCGTCAACCCTGACGAGGTCGTCGCGGTGGGTGCCGCGATCCAGGCGGGCGTGCTCAAGGGCGAGGTGAAGGATGTGGTGCTGCTCGACGTGACCCCCCTGTCACTGGGCATCGAGACCCTCGGCGGGGTGTTCACCAAGCTGATCGAGAAGAACACCACGATCCCGACCAAGAAGAGCCAGATCTTTTCGACCGCTCAGGACAACCAGACGGCGGTGACCATCCGCGTGTTCCAGGGCGAACGCGAAATGGCTGCCAACAACAAGCTCTTGGGGCAGTTTGACCTGATCGGAATTCCCCCGGCGCCGCGTGGTCTGCCGCAGGTCGAGGTGACCTTCGACATCGACGCCAACGGCATCGTCCATGTCCATGCGAAGGATCTCGGTACCGGAAAAGAGCAGTCGATCCGCATCACTGCTTCCAGCGGCCTGAGCGAGCAAGAGATCAAGCAGATGGTCAAAGATGCGGAGTTGCACGCCGCTGAAGACCACAAACGTCGCGAAGCTGCCGACGCCCGCAACCAACTCGACAGCGTCGTCTACCAAACGGAGAAGTCGCTGAAGGAACACGGTGGGGACCTCGACGCGGCCACCAAGGGCACCATCGAACAGGCGCTGGAGAAGGCCAAGAAGGAACTGGAAGGTGAGGACGCTGCAGCAATGAAGGCCGCCGCCGAGCAACTCACGCAGGCCTCTCACAAGTTGGCAGAAGCGATCTACGCGAAGGCGTCAAAGCGGGCGCCGGAGGGTCCGGGCACGGGGACGACCGAGAACGGCCAGACCCAAGCGGGACCGAAGGACGAGGCGGTTGATGCCGACTTCGAAGAGGTGAAGGGCTAACCTGACGCAACCACGCAAAGGATGCGGTGTTCCACCTGCGCGCAAAAGCCCTCCCCTCGACTGCGGGGGAGGGCTTTTGTATTGTGAGCGCTGGACTCCATTCTGCTGTGCGAAGGGCGATTGGCACCATGAGGCAGGTACGGCGGCGCGCGCTGCGCTGAACTGACGAGGCCGGCGAACGAGGAGGTACCGTTGCCGCAGAAGCGCGACTACTACCAGACACTCGGCGTGAGCCGTGATGCCAGCGCGGAGGAACTCAAGAAGGCCTACCGCAAGCTGGCGATGAAGCACCATCCCGACCGCAATCCCGGCGACAAGTCGGCTGAGGAGCGGTTCAAGGAAGCTTCCGAAGCCTATCAGGTACTGAGCGATCCGGAGCGCCGTGCCCAGTACGACCGCTTCGGTCATGCGGCCTTCGAGCAAGGCGCCGGCTTCGGTGGCTTCGATTTCTCGGCGGCGGGATTCGAAGACATCTTCAGCGACATCTTCGGTGATTTTTTCGGCGGTGGACGAGGCCGCGGCCGCACTCGTGCGCAGCGCGGCGAAGACCTACGTTACGACTTGGAGATCCGTTTCGAGGATGCCGTCTTCGGCACGGAACGCGTCATCAACATCCCGCGCCTGTCCAGTTGTGATGCCTGCAGCGGCAAGGGAACGAAGGGCGGCGCTGCCCGCGCCACCTGCAGCGCCTGTCGTGGAAGCGGTCAGTTGCGCTTCCAGCAGGGGTTTTTCACCATCGCCAAGACCTGCGGCCAGTGCGGCGGACAGGGAACGGTGATCAAGGACCCGTGCCGATCCTGCGGCGGGTCGGGGGTGACGCAGACAACACATGCCCTCAACGTCAAGATCCCGGCTGGAGTCGATACCGGCTCGCGGTTGAAGCTCCGCGGGGAAGGCGAAGCCGGACGCAACGGTGGCCCGCCGGGTGATTTGTACGTCATCATCAATGTGAGCTCGCACCCGCTCTTCGCCCGCCAGGACAACGACATCGTCTGCGAAGTGCCGGTCAGTTTCGCGCAAGCCGCACTGGGCGCAGAGATCGACGTGCCGACGATTGAGGGCAAGCTCAAGATGAAGGTCGCCCCTGGTACGCAGTCCGGGACCGTCCTGCGGCTGCGTGGCAAGGGAGTACCCGACGTGCGGGGCGCCGCCCGCGGCGACCAGTTGGTGCGTGTGGTCGTGGAAACCCCACGCAAGCTCACGGCCCGACAGCGCGAACTGCTTGAAGAGTTTGCACGCAGCGCCGGAGAAGAGGTAAATCCCTTGGCCAAAGGGTTCTTCGATAAGGTCAAGGAGATGTTCGGCTGATGCCTTCAAACGGTCTGCGTGTGCGCCGTCTCGCCGGCTCGCTGCTGTGGTTGGCTGCCGTGCTCGCCGCCTGCAGTGAGCACACGACGATCCCTCCTGAGCCCCCGGCGTCGGTTCGCCGCGGCGACGAGGCATTTCGCTACCAGCAATATAGTACCGCGATCGAGGCGTACAGAAGCTATATCGATCAAACCGAGCAGGGCGCATACACGGCGCGCGTCATGTACAAGACGGCCCTCGCAGAGTATCGCCTCTCCCACTATCAGGCCACGCTCGCGACCCTCGATGAACTGTCACAACGCTACCCCAAGGCCCATTGGATGCAGGTGGAAGCGTTGCGCGGCGACGCCGAACGTGCCTTGGGCAACAATTTGCTCGCACTGCAGGACTGGGAGAAGGCGTGGAAGCTTGCCAATGACAAGGATCGGCAGAAGCTGCGCAAACGGATTGTGACAACGGCGCAGGATCTGAGTGATGTTGACCTCGCCGGCGCCCGCCGCATAGCGACGGACCAAGGGTACGCAGCCTTGCTCGATCGCCAGATCGCTGCCCGGCAACCTTCCGAGTTTTCCGAATCCACAGCGAACGCGAATCCTGAAGAGACGCTGGTGGCTGAGAGCGCCGCGCCGAGCGCCCCACCGATCGTCGAGGAACCCACCGAGCCTGCGGAGGCCGTACAGCCCACCGAGGCGAGCGCCCCCCGAACAGTCGCGCCGCCTGCTGCTGTCGACGTCGAGCCGTTGCCATCGCAGGAGACCCCCAAGTGGTCTCCCCCGCAAGCTGCAGGGGCCGGACCGGCGAACGTCGCGATTGAAAAGATGGGGGGAACCGGTCAAGGACAGATCGGCTGCCTGTTGCCACTTTCGGGCCCGGCACGCGATCTCGGCGAACGGGCACTGCGCGCTGTCCGCTTGGTCGTCGCTCCCGACTACAGCCGCTTGGTGGTGGCGGACACGGAAGGGAAGCCCGAGGTGGCCGTCCGCAAGTTCGAGGAAGTGGCCCATGATCCGCGGGTGCTAGCGGTGATCGGCCCGGTGCGCAGCGACGACGCCCAAGCCGTTGCCCCTCGGGCGGAGGAACTCCAGGTTCCAGTCCTCCTCCTGTCAGCACACGATGGACTGAGCGGCAAGTTCGTCCTGCCCGTGGGCGTGACGCGTGCCGAACAGATCGCGCGCCTGCTCGACTACGCCATGGCGAAGCTCCGCTTGCGGCGATTCGGGCTTCTCTACCCGAAGGATGCGGCGGACGTCGCAGCGACGTTTCGGACCGCGGTCGAGCAGCGCGGCGGCACGATCGTCGGCGCGCTGCCGTACCCACCAGGTGCCGGTAGCTCGGTGCCTGAGGTGGCCACAATCCGAAAATGGCGCGACCGCGACAATCTGCAGGCGGTATTTCTTCCTGACACTGCTGCGGTCGCCGCCAAGTTCGTCAACTTCCTGCAGCGCGAGATGCCCGACGTCATGCTGCTCGGCGTGCGCGAATGGGACTCGCTCGCGCAGCAGCATGGCGCCACGAACGGCATCCTGTTCGCCGACGGGTTCTACGCCGGCAGCGAGCGCCCCGCGACCCGCGCCTTCGTCAAACGGTTTCAGGACGTCTACGGTCAGACTCCCGGTGTCATCGAAGCCAACGCTTACGACGCGGCGACGCTCGCCGAGCGTGCGCTTGCCAAAGGCGCGACCACCCCGGCGGACACCGTACAAGTCCTGCGCAGCCTCGGTCCCATCAGTGGTGCGGCCAGCGATATCACCCTGACGTCGAAAGGTTTGCAGCGCACGGTTTATCTCCTACAGGTCGCCGGGGGGCACCTGGAAGAAATTGGCGCAGCTCCCTCCTACGCACCACCGGCAACCGTGAACGCCGAGGCGGCTCCTCCCCTGGCAGCAGCTCCCGCGGCCGAGGCGCGGGGCGTCCCATCGCACACTACATTGTCGGATGCTGAACCACGGGGTGGGCCCGTCGCACCAGCTCCGACGCCGGTTGCGCCAGTGGCGGCGCCCGCGGCGCCGGATGGTAGTTCTGCCCATGTGAAGGTTGCCTGTCTCCTCCCGCTGACGGGTCCTGACCAAGCCTACGGCAAGCGCGCGCTCGCTGGGTTGCGCCTCGCGTTCGCCGATGCGCCCGAGCAACTCGTCGTGCACGACACGGGTGGAGACCCCGCCGGCACCGCGGACGCGTTGAGCGCCTTGCAGCATGATACGGAGGTCGTCGCCGTCGTCGGGCCGTTGCGCAGCAGTGAAGCGGAAGTTGCTGCGCCGATTGCCGAGCGCCTACGACTACCGCTGCTGCTACTGTCGGCGCGTGAAGGATTGGCCGGCCACTACGTACTGCAGGTGGCGATGACGCGCACGCAGCAGGTCCGCCTTCTCGTGCACCACCTGGTTGCGGCATTGAACCTGCGGCGCGTTGGGATTGCCTACCCAAACGATGGGTATGGATCGACATTCGCCGAGGCGTTCAAGCGCGAGGCAGCAAGTAAGGGCGCCAGCGTCGTTGGCACCCATCCGTACCCGCCGGGGAGCAGCAACTTCGCGAGCGTCGTCGTGGATGTACGTGGCTGGCAGCAGGCGGGTCTCGATGCCTTGTTCATTCCCGATGCAGCCCCCACTGCCACGGCGCTTGCCGCCGATGTGCGCACAGAGATGCCGTCGGTCGTCCTCCTGGGAAGCGAGAGCTGGAACGATTCAAAGAGCCTCGCCGACGCCGGATCGGCCATCGACGGCGCCGTTTTCGCTGACGCCTTCTTCGCGGACAGCCCGCGGCCGTCGACACGCCAGTTCGTCCACCAGTTTGTGCAGCAGATGGGTCAGGAACCGACCGGGTTTGAAGCGCAAGCATTCGATGCGGGTATGGCCCTCCGCAGGGTGATTGCAGGGGGTGCGACGTCGCGTGAGCGCGTCATTGCCGGCCTGAGGGCGCTCGGCACCTTCGAGGCCGCCGGTGAGCTGCGGGCGGCTGCGGGCGGCTTCGAACGCACCGTGTCGCTGCTGCGTTACCACAACGGCAAGGTGGAGGAAGTGCTCGTTGGGGCGACGGAAAGCTGAGCGCGGTTCTCAACCACGGCAGCTATCGGTCGCGCTCGTGCACCGCAGGCGTGATGCGCACCCGAGTGCCGGCTTACACAGCACTGCTGCCCGCCAGCAGCGGTGCCCCGACCGCAGTCGACCCGCCGCTCACACGTTGAATCTCAGCCAGCAACTGTTCCTTCGTGAACGGCTTGGTCAGGTAGCCCTGTGCCCCCATCTCGCGGGCACGCTCACGATATTTTTCTCCGGAGCGCGAGCTGCAGACGATCACCGGTAGGTGCTGATAGCGTGGATGGCGCCGGATTGCGGCGACCAGTTCGTAGCCATGCATGCGAGGCATCTCGAGGTCGGTGACAACGATGCGAAAGCGCCCGGTCGCCAGCTTCTCGACTGCATCGAGCCCGTCAACTGCCGTATCGACGTCGAGACCACTCATCTCGAGGAAGTGTGTTGCCACTTTCCGCACGCTCACGGAGTCGTCGACGAAGAGAACGGCCTGCCCGTCGGGGAGGCTGGCGCTGCGCGTCTCCGCGGCGTGGGTCAATGCATCGTGGTCGGCACCCGATGCGGCCAGATCGAGCAGTCGGCCGGCGTGGAGGACCAAGATTATCGCACCGCTTCCCGACACCACTGCGCCGGCGAGCAACGGGTGGGCGTCGAGCATGGGACCGAGCCGCCGCACCAGCGCTTCGTGTTGGGCCTGCACGTGGTCCACAACCAGGGCCAGCGAACGCCCACCACTGCGCAGCACGACGGCGGCGGCCTGCTCCATGGGGGCGGGTTCGCCGACCAGCGGTGCCAGCAGCAGCGCCGGCAACACTTGGTCTCCGACCCGGACGACGCGGGGCGTATTGTGCAGGAGGTCTGACATGCTGATGGTGATCACTTGGTCGACGACGGCGACCGGCAATGCGAACAGCTGTGTTCCCGTTTGAATCAGCAACACCTCGTCAATGGAGGTTGTGATCGGCAGGGTGATGTGCACTGTCGTGCCGTAGTGGTCGCGCGAGGTGAGCGTGACGCTGCCGTTCAACCCACGGATCTCGGCGGCGACGACGTCCATACCCACGCCTCGCCCCGCCAGCTCCGTGACGGCGGCGTGGGTGCTGAAACCCGGGCGGAAGATCAGTTCCAGCAGTTGTTCACGCTGCCAGGTGTCGGCGTGTGGAATCAGACCGAGCGTCTGGGCGCGCGCCGCAATGGCGCTGAAGTCGATTCCAGCGCCATCGTCCTCGACGGCCAGGTGCAGGTTGCGCTCGCGCCGTTGCGCGGTGATGCGGACGGCGCCGGTCGCGGACTTGCCGCGCGCCTGGCGCACTGCCGGCGATTCGATCCCATGCGACACCGCATTGCGGACCAGATGCAACAGCGGCGTGTGGAGGCGATCGACAAGCGCCTTGTCCAGTTCGAGAGTGCCGCCGTCGAACTCCAGCTCGACGAGTTTTCCTTCCTGCCGCGCGGCGTCACGCACGGCACGCACCAGGCGCCGGAACACGTGCTCGAGCGGGACCGAGCGCAGCTGCGTGACGCCGTGGCGGAGAGCCGAGGTGATTTGTGCCAGCTGCGCGGCCTCGTCGCCCAGGGCGTCGATGGCGCTGCTGAGCTGGTCGCCGACCTCCCGCAAGTGCGCAATCACGTCAACGACGCCGCGCGCCAGGATGCCCACGTCATCGTAAGGCTCCAGTTCCACACCGGGCACGTCGCTCCCTGCGGCCGCGCCACGCGCACGTTCACCGTTGTCAGCGGCAGCGTTCTTCGTACTGAACTCGTATCGCTCGCGGAACGCATCGATGCTCTGTCCGAGCAGCGTGCGACGAGCACTGAGCCGATTCCGTAGATCGACTAGGGTCTCGACCCGCCGCTGCAGCTGGTTGCGCGCACCGAGCAGCTCTCCCACTCGGTCGAGTAACGCGTCCAGATGGGAGGAATCGACTCGCAGGGAGTTGGCCTCGGGGTCGGTGGCGGAGGCGCCGCTGGTCGGTGCCGGAGCAGCTTCCGCAGGAGCGGGCGCTGGTGCGGGGGCGGCTGCGGCTGCGGGATGGCTCGCCAGTGCGGCGATCTCGGCCTCGACATTGTCGAGCACCACGTGCTGGTCGTCGGCGATACCGCGGGCGACATTGATCAGGCCGGCAACCGAGTCGGTCAGGCGGAGCAGGAAGTCGACCAGTTGCGCGCTGCCGATGGTGCTGCGCCCCTCCAAGGCACCATCGAGCAGCGATTCACCGAGGTGCAGTTGTTGAGCGATGCGCTCCAACCCGACAGCTGCGGCGGCACCCTTGAGTGTGTGGAAGTGGCGAAACACCTCCCGCAAGGTCAATGTGCCGGTTGTCCCTGGGTGACGCTCGAGGTCGAGCAGCAAGCGCTGCGAGCGCTCGATGCTTTCCGTGGCGTCGATGGCGAAGGCCTGTAGCAAGTCCGCTGGTTCGGCAGACGCTGCGCCTGCATTCGAGAGCCCAGGCAGTTCGAAGCGCGGGCCGGTGATTGGGCGGAGGAGTTGCGGCGCTGTTTGACCGACGGCGGTGCAGAGGTCATTCAGCGCGTTTTGAACGGTTGCAAAGAACTCGGTGGACAAGGCCTGCTGTGCGGGTTGTTCCGCCACGGCGCCGAACTCGTCCTGCAGACACTTGGCGAGCGTTGCGAGGTCCGTCCGTCCAACGACAGCTGCCGAACCTTTGATCGTATGGAAGATGCGCGACAGTTTCGCGCACGCGACCGCTTGCGTGTCACGCGACGCCAGCAGCGCGGCCAGCGCGGGCACGTGATTCAGGTGCTCCTGCAGTTCCTCAGCGAAGACGGCCGCCAGCTCATCAGCCCAGCCGGCATCTTCGCCGTCCGTCGCCCCGGCGTTGGCGTCTGGCCGATCGGGACGCGTGCTACTCCGCGTCATGCCTCACCCCAGGGCGCCCATTGTCAGGCACCAACCCTGCGGCCATGCCTCGCGTCACGTTGGGGCAACTCGATCACGTCCGCTCCGGTGGACACGGCGGGCGGCTCGTTGTCGGCCGGTAGGTGAACGGCGTCGGAGCGGGTTTTCAGCTCGGACAGCATCCCGAGCAAGGTGGCGCTGGTATGCACAGTCTGTTCCGACAACACATGGGTGCGGCGGACGAATTCCGCGACCCTCAGCAGGGCGTCGCCGAGCTTGCCAAGCACGGCGGCCTGCTCTCCGAGCGCCGTCGCCAGCGCCGTGAAGCGCCCGTCCGTCTGTACCAAGGTGCCGCTGCAGCGATCGAGCGCGTTGCCGGCGTTGGCAATCAGCGCCGCGTGTTGGTCGATCTCTTCGGTGTGTCGGTCGATGCAATCGACGGCATCGGCCGCTTCACCGTGCAGCGTCGTGACCAGATCGACGATGTCCTTTGCAGCGGCTTCAGTACGCGTCGCGAGTTTGCGGATGTCATTGGCCACCGTCTTGAACCCGAGCCCCTGCTCGCCGGCGCGCGACGCCTCGATGGTGGCGTTGAGCGCCAGCATGTTTGCGTGCGCGATAATGGCCTGGAGCGACGCGATGACCGTCGAGATTTCCATGGAGCGCTCGCCCAGGCGTTTCATCTTCAGCGTCAGCGCCTGCGTATGCCTCTGCAGTTCCTCCATGCCGACGACCGCGTGCCGCACCGATTCGGCGCACTCGCGCACCTGCGCATCCACAGGCGGTTCGGTATGTCCAGTCGCTGCGGCCTCGGTCGCAATGGCGTCGAGACGCAATCGCGTGTCGCGCAGCAGGGCGGCGCTACCGGCCAACTCGGTGGTGTGCTGCACGGCATTTTCGGAGAGTTGCCGCAGCGCGGCTTGAATCTGGGTTGCCGGTGCGGTTGCGGCTGTCGATGCGCTGTGTATGTGGCTGACCAATGCGCCGACGTTCCGCCACATGCGATTCAATGCATCCGGCAGATCGCCGAGGAGGTCGGCCTCGACGGTGAGGCGTTGTGAGAGATCTCCGTCGGAGGCCGCCGTGGCCGCGTGCACCACGTGGCGAAGGCTCGCCTCCAACCGCCGGTGGTACTCGTCGGCGCGGACATTCGAGGCGGCAGTTTCGATCATCAAAGCGCGGGCCGGTAGAGTCACCGCGGCGGACACACCGAGAATGGCGAGGATGACGCCCAGGACCAGGAGCCCCGTGAGCCAGGTCGCGCGGGTCCGCAGTTGGCCCAGCGGACGCAAAGCTTCGGCCGTGCTCATCTCGGCAATCACCGTCCAGTTCAGCCCGTTGAGATGAGACAGCCTGGCGGCACTACCGACGACCGGCGCTCCGCGGTAGCCGACGTACTCCCCTTGATACTGATCCGCGTGGTTGGTGGCCTGCGCCGCTGCCGAGTCGACGCGCTGCCGCAGGACGGTTGTCGTATCGTCTGCGCTGTCGCCGAAGCGCGAGTCGGTACGCATCAGCATGTCTGCGTCGCCGCGGCCGAGCAAATACTGCTCGCCGGTTTCGCCGAGCCCCAGGCGGGACCACTGCCCATCGCCCGAGACCAGTCGAGTGAGCCCCGCACTCGACCACTGCACGACCAACGCGCCCACCAGGTGGCTGCCGTCGACGATAGGCATTCCAGCGAAAGCCCTGGGCATCCCGTGCGCCGGGGGATAGGGGGCAAAGTCACTGATGCGATAGTTGCCGTCGCTGCCGGCTTTCTGTAATTCGCGGAAGAGCACGCCGGCTGCGGTTGCGGCGTACGGGCCGTCGAGCAGACTGGTCTGGAAATCGGGTCGCTTGCGGGCAGAGTACACCACCCGGCCAGAGGCGGCATCGATGAGAAACACGTCCTCGATCCCGAAGCGATCGAGCGTGCCGCGAAAGACGGGATCCCACAGGGCGTGCGCGCGTGCATATTGCGTCGCGTCATTCGGGCTGGGTTGTCCGCTGCTCCGCGACGAGTCGGCGCCGCGACCGACATAGGCCGCCTGCAGCCACACCGCGGATCGTTGAGGCGACAGGAGAGTGCGTAGATCGAGAGTCTTCTCGCGCAGCTCTTTTTCATAATAGGCTTCCAGGGATTGCTTCAGGCTCTCCATCTGCGGCCGCATGCGCGCGGGGTCGGTGAGCGGGTCGCCATCCAGGTCCGCGGTGGCCGACGACAGCTGCTTTACGGCCAGGAGGGTGCTCGGATCGCGCGCCAGACCCACAACGCTGGCTTGCAGGCTGCTGAAGTGGCGCTCGACCGCACGTGCCGTCGCGACTTGGAGCACAGACAGCTGCTGCAACACCTGTTGACGCAGCGTCTCGGATGCAGCGCGATAGGTTGTCACCGCCAACACCACGAGTGAGATCAGGGCGACCGGCGCGGCCGCCAAGGCCAATCGCCAGCGCAACTGGTTGGGGAGCAGCTGCAAGCGGCGGCCCAATGCGGTGCCGGCGCTGCTGTCGTGGTGGCGCATGGCGATCGCGTCAACTGCTGCCACAAGGACCTGCGTTTCTTCCGGAGTTGCCAGTGGGGCCACCCTGAAGCTGGGCAGCCACTATCCGGACGGCGCGGCTTACCAACGCCTCGACGTCCAGCACGGCGACCGGCGGTGCCGAGCCTGCCCACCACCCGCGATAGCACTCATGCGTGGCCGCGGTGAGCGCCGTCGGATCAATAGCCCGCACGTGCCGTACGCGGTCGACCGCCAAGCCGATTTTGATGTCGCGAGAAGACAGGACGACGATTGGATCCGCCGGTGTGTACGGCCGCGCCGCGATGCCCAGTAACGTGCTCGGCTGGACCACCGGCAACACATCGCCGTGGAACTCAACCACGCCGACCAGTGCCGGTGGTGCCTGAGGAACGGGGGTCGCCAACTTGCCGCTCAGGACTTCACGGACGGCGTTCAGGCTCGTGGCAAACGCTCGCCCGCCGCATTCGAAGATGCAATGGTCTTCAGCGCCGACCAGGGCGGGTTTTCCCGCCACGCGCGCTGGGTCGTTCAGCGCTGGTTCGAAGCCCGTGTCGGTCATTTTACTCTACCCGTGTCCGCAAGGGTCTACACCGCCATGCGCAACTCGTCGGTCTGCTCGGTTTCCGGCACGGCGCTACTCAGCACACTGTCGACTTCGAAGCCGGACCTCAGGACCTGCGAAAGTCCGCGCTCCGCGAGCAGCGCCGTGCGGGTCTGGTGATCCATCTCGTCATGTCGCGCCAGCTGCTCTGTGGCGGCAATGCCGAGCAGACGCACCGTGCGCGCTTCCGGCATCCGCTGGAGAACGCGGAGCTGGTCCCACAGCGCGCCGCTCCAGGTGATCTCTGCGATCACCGACGACGGTCCGAAGAGCCGTACGAGCAACGGCAGCTGCCGGAAGTTTTCCGTTACCATGACCACCGACCACTCTGGATGCGCGGCGAGCACCGGCTGCAGCTGCTCGTAAACCGGGCTTTGCCGCGCGCACGCGACCAGGACGCGCTCTCCGCGTGCGCCGGTGTCGTGCACCCCCGTGCCCGCGACCGCTGCTCGCAAGAGCACGCGGCACGAGCGTCGGAAGACATCGAGGAGGGCCTCGTCGAACGATCGAATCGAACCGTCACCGTACAGGCGGTAGCGGGCGCCGGTGCGTGCGTGCTGCAAGCCTTCGTCGAGTTGGTGGCTCAACTGTTCAATGAGATCCATGTGAGATTTTGCCTGGTCGGCTGCGGCCCCGGTCGGTGTATCGACCTCCTCCACGTAGACGCCTTCGAGGCTGGAGCGCAGCGTCTCGAACATCCACTCGATGCGCTCGCGGCGGGTAATGGCTGCGGCCGCATCCGCTGCTTCATCTATCTCAAGCTCGAGGGACTCCTCTTTGTCCACATCATCCAGGTCATCGGCCATCGCAGGCGACGTGGTGCTGCTCGGCACCGCCTCGGCGGCGAGGCCCCCCCGGCTGGCGACGAGGGCGTCACTGCCGGCCGACGCAGGCGACTCCGATGGCGCCGATTCGGACGCGGCTTGTGGCGGTAGGGTGGCGGTAACTTCCGCCTCCTCGCCAGGCACGCTCAGCTTGGCCAGTTCGCCGCTTGCGGCGCGAGCCAGCACCTCGGCGACGACACTGGTCAATACCGGAGGCTTGAAGGGCTTGGCGAGGTAGCTGACGACGTTACTGATATCACGGTACGCTTGTTCGATCTCGGCGCCCTTCGCGGAGATCAGCACGACCGGGATGTGCGCTGTTTCAGGATCAGCCGCCAGTTGGCGGCACACGTCGGTGCCGCGCAGGTCGGGCAGGATGAAGTCGAGCAGGATGAGCGCCGGCTGCAGCGCTTTTGCTTTGGCAAGTGCCTCGGCACCGTCCGCGGCAAGCTCGAGCTCATAGCCCGCTGACTTCAGAACGATCTCGAGGGCTTTGCGAATGGTCAAACTGTCGTCAACGCCGAGAATGCGGGGCCGAGCGTCCATGGGGTCCTCCTGCCGGGATGCGTGGATTTGCGTTGGGGGCGTCAGCGAGTGTGCTGACCGCGGCGCGCCTCGCTCATTTGCTCGAGGGTCTCGAGCAATAGCCAAGGCGCTGCGTCGGCGATGCGTTGCCGCTCGGCGGGCACCTCGCACGCCTCGAAGCGGTACGTACCGCCGCGTGCCGACATAATCTGCTTGATTGCCGGGCGCCCCCACGTCCCGGCGACTTGTGCGTCGATGATGCGACCACCGGCGAAGAAGATCACTGCTGGCTCGCCACTCTGCAGGGTCAGTTGCAGCGCGCCGCTTTGGCACGCAGCGCAGCGGGTCAAGAGGTGAGGCAGCAACGCGTCGGCGGCGAACTCTCCCGACTCTGGGGCTGCATCACAACCCGGCTGCTCGGCTTCCTGGGCCGCTTTGAGCACGGCGCGGGCTGCCGCAGCTGCGCGCGCGCCGCTATTGCGGCGTGTGAGACGGGCGTACGTCTTCAAATCAGCGACGGTCGAATCGGCCCGCAACCTTATGAGCAGCGCGGCGATCCGGCTCTCACGTTCGCAGAATGCCCGCGCCTCTTGCAGAAACGCGTCGAGGCGCTCGCGCAAGGCGCTGCTGAGGATGCGGCTGGGCTCGAGCAGGGTATGCATTCTGCCGTCGAGCTCCACCAGATGGCCGACGCTGAAACCACCATCACGCTGGAGGGCTGTCGGAACCGGCGTCCTTGTGCGCAGGTCCAGATCGCGGACGCCGACGCAGGCGTCGACTGGAACAGCAAGCGGAAACGACCCGGCACGCATAACCAGGAACACAGCACGATCAGTGACACCAAGTATCTCGCCGAGTCCGAATGCCTCGCGCAGGTCGACGATCAGCGCCGGTTCCTCGCGATGGATGAGGAAGCTGCGACTGGCCGTGCCAGCCAATTTCACTGTGTGGACGCGAGCCTCGTGGCGCGGGTAGACGGCGTGGACGCGGTCGAGGTCGACGCATAGGTATCCGTCATCCACGGTGAAGACCAAGACGCGCGTGGCTCGGGTGGCTTCTGCGGTTGCGGCACTAGTCATGGGTCCTCCAGTCGGACCCCATGGAGCAGAAGGCATGCCACCCGCCGCGTCGGGTGGTGTCGTCCCCCACGCGAGAGCGGTGTTCGGTGCGATGGTGTCGCGTTGACGCAGCGTTCTGCATACGTCGCAGCAACTGCTTGCGGCGCCTACAAAGCAGGCGGAATACCGCAGAGCACGCAGCTTGCATCTCCGCACGTCAGGGAGAGCCGGTGATGCGAGGGCTAGGATGGGCCAGCAGGGTGGCGATGACGGTGATTTCCTTGCTGGCAGGCGCTGCCCAGGCACAAGTTGACTGGAGCGACGTGTTGAGCGGCAAGCCCCCCGAGCCGGTAGTGGAGGCCCCACCGCCGCAAGAAGCTCCAGCGCCTCCGGCGCCACCGCCGGTTCAACGCCGGGCGAGTACGCAAGAGTCGGCGCGCGCACGCTCAAAATCCGCATCGGCCACACGGGCGGCTCCGCCCCGCGCGCGTCGACGAGTTGCCAGGCGAGACCCTGAAGACGATCGTGAATATCCGGCGGTTCCTAACGGGCGCCGCCGTTGAACGATTCATCATTCGAGGGGTGTTGCTACCTTTCTATCTCGAAGCGGTGGAGCGGCTTGACGTTGCGTGACAGCGCCGCCTATGGTCGCGCCGATGTCTCGCATGTCCCGCCCTGCGCGTCCCCCTACCATCGGTGACGTCGGCGAGTTTGATTTTCTCTCCAGGCTCTTGCCACGGCTGCCCGGCGGTCCTGGGATTCTTGTCGGCCCGGGGCAGGACTGCGCAGTGGTGCGCTGCGGCGGTCGTCGTTACCTGTTCACGGTCGATGCACTCGTGGAAGGCGTGCACTTCGAACGTGCCTGGCTCACGCCCCGGCAGCTCGGGCGCAAGAGCTTTCTGGTGAATGCGAGTGACATTGCAGCGATGGGTGGCCGGCCGCGATTCTGCGTTGTCGCGGTGGCGGCTCCGAGAGACTATCGCGTGCGCGATCTCTCGGGGCTGCAGGCTGGCGTTGTGGCGGCTGCCGCCGAGATGGGAGCGGCGGTTGTGGGTGGCAATCTCACCCGCGCACCGCAGGTGTCCGTATGCATTGCGTTGCTGGCCGAGGCGCCGCAGCGCATCGTCACGCGCAAGGGCGCGCGGCGGGGAGACCGCATCTACGTCACCGGCACGCTCGGCGATGCGGCGCTCGGCTGCCGCGCCCTGCGCGCCGCCGGTGGCAGCGGGGTGGTGTATGCCGTCCGGCGCTTCCGCGAGCCGTCGCCGCGGCTGCAAGCCGGGCGGCTGCTGGTCGACCGGGGCATTGCCTCGGCGATGATCGACGTCAGCGATGGGCTCGTGCAGGACCTCGGCCATATCTGTGAACAGAGCCACGTCGGGGCCATCGTCCATATCGATCGCATTCCGCTGTCCGCTACGTACCGAGCCGCGCTCGGTGGCCATGATCCGCTTGCGTTGCACGGTGGCGAAGACTACGAGTTGCTGTGTACGGTTCCGGAGCGGCAGGTGAAACGACTCGAACGCGTGCGTGCGGGGTTGGGATGTCCGATCACTTGGATCGGTGAGGTGGTGGCTGGACGTCGCCCTCGGTTGCTCGGCCCAGACGGACACGCCATCCGCTTGCGGGCCGGCGGCTTCGATCACTTTCAATCGCACGCGTGACAGGTCGATGAATCCTGATCGCTTGCGAGAGCTGCTCGCGCGCGTGAGCGCCGGAGAGCTGAGTGCCGACGATGCGCTCCAGCAGCTCAAGCGTCTGCCGTTCGAAGATCTCGGCTTCGCGAAGGTCGATCACCATCGATCGCTGCGCACCGGAATACCGGAAGTTATCTTCGGTGAGGGCAAGACGGCGGAGCAGATCATCGACATCACCCGCAGTCTGAACGATGGCGCGCACAACGTGCTGGTGACACGGCTCGACGCCGCCAAGGCGGAGCAGCTGCGTGCCGCGTTTCCTGCCGTCACGTACTCGGCGCACGCGCGCGTGGCGACGCTGATCCGCGCGCAGCCGCAGATGACCGGGCGCGGACTGATTGCCGTCGTCGCAGCTGGTACTTCAGACTTGCCCGTTGCGGAGGAGGCGGCGCTGACGGCGGAACTCATGGGCAACCGCGTCGGGCGGATCATTGACGTCGGCATTTCTGGTATCCATCGGTTGTTTGCGCATCGTGACACACTCGATGCAGCCGCCGTGCTCATCGTCGTAGCGGGCATGGAGGGCGCTCTGCCGAGCGTCGTTGCCGGCCTGGTCGACAAGCCCGTGATCGCGGTGCCCACGAGCATCGGCTACGGCGCCAGCTTCGGCGGCCTGGCTGCGCTACTGGCGATGCTGAACTCCTGTGCCGCCGGTGTCACTGTCGTCAATATCGACAACGGCTTTGGCGCGGGCGTCGCGGCGAGTTTGATCAACCGAACCTGAACGGTCCAACGGCCGGTTTCAGGGTTCAGATCCGCATCACGACAGCGCCACGACCAGGCCTTCCACGGGTCCGAGGTTGAAGTGGCTCGCCGCAATCGGCGCCGCGTTGCGGGTGACGTCCGTAGCGAGCTCAACGTGTCCCCGGCGCAGCTCGGGCAACGTGACGCGCCGCTGTTCGCCGGCGAAGTTCAGCGCGATGAGCAGTCGTTCATCCGCATGTTCGCGTAGGAAGATGAACGTGTCGGCCGGGCCGTCGAGCGGACGGTAAGTACCGCGCCTGAGGGCGTTGCTGCGCTTGCGATACCAGATGAGGCGGCGGTAGAAGCTCAGGTGCGATCCTGGGTCGCCGGTTTGGTTTGCGACGTTCACCGATTCGTAGTCGGGAGACAGCGGCAACCAGGGGTCTGCCGCTGTGGTAAACCCCGCACCGGGCGTAGGTCCCCACTGCATGGGCGTGCGTTCAGGGTCGCGTCCGACGGCGGGGAAGCGCTTGCCCACCGGATCACATACGCGATCAGCGGGGATGACCACGTCGCGCATGCCGATCTCTTCGCCGTAGTACAGGAACGGCGTGCCGCGCAGCGTCAGCAACATCATCGCAGCGACGCGGGCGCGTGCGTCACCCCAGCCCCTGTCGTCGAAGCGCGTGCGATGACGGGGGACGTCGTGGTTGGAGAGGACATACGTCGGCTGCGCGCCAGGGGGGAGCACCGACTCGGCTGTGTCCACCTGTTCGCGGAAGGCGGCCGCGTCCCACGGACTCCACAGGAAGCGGAAGTTGAACGCCAGCGGCAGCTCGTCGTGACCGTTGCCATAGAAGGCGGCGACACGCGCCGGATCGCCCAGGAACACCTCGCCGACCATGGCACGTGCGCCGTAGCCGTCCAGGATGCGGCGCCAGCTGCGGATGATGTCATGCACCTCCGGCTGATCCTCGTCGTAGACGTGCGTGAGGCCGCCGTAGTGCCAGACCGGGTGCTCCTCTTCCGGGGCCGGCCGTGGATTGTCCCTGAGCTGCGCATCCTTGATCATCTTGTGGATCACGTCGATGCGGAAGCCGTCGACGCCCCGATCGAGCCAGTAGCGAATGATGTCCTCCATTGCCCGCGCGACGTCGGGATTGCGGTGGTTCAGGTCGGGCTGCTCGGCGAGGAAGGAGTGCAGGTAGTATTGGCCGGTTGTCGGATCGAGCGTCCACGCCGGCCCACCGAACGAGCTGACCCAATTGTTCGGGTAGCCGCCACCCGGACCCGGGTCGCGCCACACGTACCAGTCGCGTTGCGGATCGCTGCGTGAGCGGCGTGAGGCCTGAAACCATGGGTGCAGATGCGAGGTGTGGTTGGGGACGAGATCGAGGATGATGCGCATATTGCGGCGATGCGCTTCGGTGATGAGGCGGTCGAGATCGGCGAGGGCGCCAAAGCGTGGGTCGACGTCGCGGTAGTCGCTGACGTCGTAGCCGAAGTCGAACATCGGCGACGGATTGATCGGCGTGAGCCAGAGCGCATCAACGCCGAGCGAGCGCGGGGTGCCGTCGTTCAAGTAATCGAGCCGGTCGATGATGCCGGGCAAGTCGCCGACGCCGTCACCGTTGCTGTCCTGAAAGCTCCGAACGTAGATCTCGTAGAAGACCGCTTCGCGCCACCACTCTGTCATCGCTCGTCTTGGTGATTCGTGCTCGTGCGGAGGTTCAGGAGCCGTCGCGCTTGCGGCCACGACTCACGAGCACGGCTCACGATTCTACTACCGCATTGGGCGAGCTTTTGCGTCCTTCTTCCCAGTCGGCTCGCGGCTGGTAGGCCTGGATGGCCAGTAGCGCGTCTACTGGCCACACCACATCGCCGTGGCAGTGCTCGGCGGCGCAGCGGGGGTCGCCGCAGTGGACGTTGGTTAAGCGCACCTGGCCGTCTTCCACCTTCTCGACGCGGCCGTAGCGCGGGTAGGGGGCATACCCCGGCAACATAACGAGGGAGCCGATGTGAACGTCCATATGTGGAACTCGATACCCTGAGCGTGATGGCGAATCAACCCGTTGCGCAATACCCGCACGCTCCTTCCTGCGAGCCGCGTCTCGGCGCATGATCCGGGGGCCTACCTTTGTTGAAACCGCGTTGGCAAAACGATACATGTTCCATCTGAGATTTTTGCAGGGTAGGGAGACGTGTAAGCGATGGCAACGGTAATTACCTCGGAATGCATCAACTGCGGAGCCTGCGAGCCCGAATGCCCGAATACGGCGATCTACCAGGGGGGCGTCGAGTGGGAACTCAATGGCCAGACGCACCCCGCAATTGCCCAGGACATCTTCTACATCGTTCCGGAGAAGTGTACTGAATGCGTTGGTTTCCACGACCACGAGGCCTGCGCGGCGGTATGCCCGGTCGACTGTTGTGTGCCGGATCCGAACATTCCTGAAACCGATGAGGTCCTGATCGCGCGCGCCCGGACGCTCCACCCGGACACCGAGTTTGCGGCCGACTATCCTTCCCGCTTCAAAAAGGAAGGCGCTGCAGGAGCGGCGGCCGCCCCACCACCCCCAGCTCCCGCAGCACCTGCGCCGGCTGCCGCGCCGGTCGCCGCAGCCGCCCCGGCGCCCGTTGCGGCTGCCGCTGCCGCCGTGGCGGCGAAGCCGGCGGCCGCGCCAGCGGCGGCAGCAGCTGGCCGTGTCGAGAAGCCGCTCGCCGCGCCCAAACCGACACCGCCACTGCCCGTCATGCAGATGAAGGAGAAAGTCTTTCCGGGCGAGCTACCTGGCTCGTTCGAGAATGCGCTGGCGCAGTTGGGATCGGTGCGTGCCGGTACCTCGACGGGCCTGAAGTGGTTTGCGGCCCTCAGCCAGCCCCTGCTGGGCGCCCTGCCTTTTTCGCAAAAGAAGGCGATCGAAGAGGCCGTGGGGGATGCGCGCTTCTTTACCGCCGCCGGCGCCACCGGTGTGAACATCTTGCATAACATGATCTTGTATCCGGTGGTCCTGGCGGCCATGGGTGCGCTCTGCTTGGATCGCACGGTGTTCAGCAACCAACTCAACGGTCTCATCATCCTCGGTGTCGGCCTTGCCATCCTCGAAATGACGATGCGCCTGCGTGAGGCCGTGCTGCATGCCATGCCCATGGATCAAGTGGTGTATCGGGCGGCCTGGTATGCGCCGCCGCTGGCAATCTTGTTCGCGCCGTTCACCCGCACGCTGCATCCTGTGTCGCAGCAGGGGACCGTCGGGCTCGACGGCTTCCACGGCGGCGGTTTCGAAGAGAAGCTCGAACGCGAGCGGCGCTACGGCGAAGTCTACTCATTGCAGGAAAAGGGGAACGGCTACTTGCTGCGACTCGAGTTTCCACGCAGCGTGCCGCAGTCGGCCATGAAAGAGGAGCTGGGAATTCCGGATGAGATGCCGGCCTACGACTACGACCTGTCGCTGCGCAACGGCTTCTTCGTCGTCAAGGGCCGCGTGCCGGACCAGAGCGTTCGCAAGCTGGCCGCGGTGTCGCCTGCCTTTCCACCCGACTTCACCACCAACGTGGAGCTTCCTGGCCCCGTGAAGGCCTTCAAGCACCGCATTCGCGACCGGGTGTTGGAGGTAGTACTCCTGAAACGCTGAGCGCATGCGCGCTACCATTCTCGGACTGGGCCACCACCTTCCTCCCGAGGTGGACACGGTCGGCGTGCGCCGCCCCATCGCCGTCGACCCGGTTGGGCCATCGACACTCGCCGTGCCCGCCGCCAATCAGGCGCTGGCACAGGCCGGGCTGTCAGTGGAGGCCGTGGACTTCATCGTCTTTGCCACCATGACCCCGGACGTTACCTTTCCCGGCGCCGGGTGCTTTTTTCAGGATCAGATGGGCTGCGCAACCGTCGGTGCGTTGGACATCCGCGCCCAGTGCGCCGGCTTTCTGTTCGGTCTGGTGATTGCCGATCAATTCGTGAAAGCCGGCGTCTATGCGCACATCCTCGTCATCGGCGCGGAGGTGCACTCCGCCGGCCTCGACTATTCGGAGCGCGGTGCGCGGTTGGCTGCGTTGTACGGCGATGGTGCCGGCGTTGCGGTGATCGGGCGGGGTGACGGCAATCGTGGTCTGCGCGGGGCAGCGATCCATACGGACGGTCGGCACCACGATCGTTTCTGGTGCGAGTATCCCGCGAGCCGTCAACATCCGGTGCGGATGACGCCGGAAAACTTCCGCGAAGGGCGTCATTTCATCACCATGGACATCGACGCAGTGCGGACCTTTGGCGAGCAGTCGTTGCCTGCGGTCATCGCCGAGGCGCTGCAGGCGGCGGAAATGTCGCCAGAACAAATCGATCGCTTCATCATCAGCCACGTGCTGGTCGACGTTGCAGAGACTGTAGCAAAGGGCCTCAACGTCGCGTCGTCACGTCTCAACATTCCCGGCGCGCGTCATGGGCACCTGACGGCCGCGGCACTGCCGACGGCGTTGAGCGAAGAGGTTGTGGCAGGAACCCTCGGCGGTGGCGATACCGTGTGTCTGGCGGCCGCCGGGGCTGGGTTCGCCTGGGGCGCTGCGGTGCTGACCCTGTAGGAGCGGCCATGCGCAATTCACGCATTCTTGGCGTCGGGCGCTACGTGCCCGAGCGTGTGGTCACGAACGACGAGCTGGCCGCATGCATGGACACGTCGGACGAGTGGATCCAGCAACGCACCGGCATTCGTCAGCGCCATTTCAGCGACGGCTGGACGGGAGCGGCCGATATGGGTGCAGAAGCCGCCCGTGAAGCACTCGATCGTGCTGGGTTACGCGCCGAGGACATACAGTGCATCGTCTTCGCGACACTGAGCCCGGACGTCGACATGCCTGCCTCCGCGTGCCTGCTGCAGCATCGGTTGGGGGTGGCGGGCATGCCGGCGTTCGACGTGCGCAACCAGTGCTCCGGCTTCCTCTACGGCTTGGCGATTGCCGACAAGTTTGTGAAGACCGCTACATACGATCGCGTCTTGCTGGTGGGCTCCGAGGTGCACTCGACCGGCATCGATCTCACGAACCGGGGGCGCGAGGTGGCGGTTATCTTCGGTGACGGTGCCGGGGCCGTTGTTGTCGGTCCTGAAGCGGACGCGCGCCGCGGCATTCTTTCGACCCACCTGCATGCGGAGGGCAAGTTTGCCGAGAAGCTCTGGCTGGAGAGCCCGGCCAGCCGGTCACGGCCGCGCCTGACCGAGGAGATGATCAGCGGCCCGGATGCACGCATCTTTCCCAAGATGGAGGGACGCTACGTCTTTCGCCACGCCGTGACCCGTTTTCCCGAGGTGATTCGTGAGGCGCTCGGCGCCAACGGCTTGACGACGCGCGACCTTTCCTTGCTGATTCCGCATCAGGCCAACCTGCGCATCAGCCAGATGGTCGCGATGGGGCTGGAGTTGTCGGAAGACCAGGTATTCAACAACATCGACCGCTACGGCAACACCACTGCGGGATCGATTCCCATCGCCCTCTACGAGGCGCTTGAGGCCGGACGCATTCGCGACGGTGGTCTCCTGTGTCTCGCTGCGTTCGGCGCCGGTTTCACCTGGGCCTCGGCGTTGATTCGGTGGTGAACGGTTTCTTCGCGTGCCGCACATCGCCTTGACATTCCGTCCCATGAGCCGCGATGACCTCGATGCGGTGATGGAGATCGAGCGCTGTTCATTCCCACAGCCGTGGAGCCCGGGCCTGTTCCTGCACGAACTGAAGGTCCCCTTCTCAAGGACCATTCTGGCGTTTGCGCCGAACGGCTCGGGAGAGTTGCTCGGGTACATCTGTCGCTGGTTGGTGGGCGACGAGGTGCACATCCTCAACCTTGCTGTCCGCCCCGACCGGCGAAACGCAGGGGTCGGCAGAGCGCTCGTCGAGTTGGTCGTGCAGGAAGCGGAGGAACGCGGCGCGAGCATCATCACCCTGGAGGTGCGACGGGAAAACGCGGCCGCCATGGCACTGTATTCTTCGTTCGGCTTCACCGAGCGCGGCGTGCGGCGCAACTACTACGGTCGTGGCCAGGACGCCATCATCATGAGTCGGTCGTGCCCTCCTACGCAGCTTGACGTTCCACGTACATTGAGTAGAGTACCTTGACTCGCTCACAGCCCGCAGGTATACGCGGGGCGCTGTATCTCTGAAGCAGCAGCTGCGGGCGATGCACACCACAGGCGACAACTGGCGACCGGAGGATGAAAAAACGGCTTGAGGGGCTGCTTCAGCAGGCGATTGCGAAAGCCATTGAGGGGGGAGCGCTGAAGTCCAAAAGCCTCCCCCCTTTGTTTTTCGAGATACCGAAGGATCCAGGCTTCGGTGATTTGGCGTCGACCGTTGCGCTGGCGCTGGCGCGCCAGGAACGCAGCGCCCCGCGCGCCATCGCCGAGTTGATCGTCCGGCACATCGAGGATCCCGACGGGTTGCTGGAATCAACCGAAATCGCCGGGCCCGGGTACATCAACTTCCGCCTGTCGCCACGCTTCTGGCAGCGCTGCTTGGCCGAGATCGAGGGCGAAGGGTTCGGCGCTGTCGAACTGGGTGACCAGCGCAAGGTGCTTGTCGAGTTCGTCAGCGCCAATCCCACCGGTCCGCTCACCGTGGGCCACGGCCGTAACGCGGTGCTGGGCGACGCCATTGCACGGCTGCTCGCGGCCACCGGGCACCAGATCTCCAAGGAGTATTACTTCAACAATGCCGGCCGGCAGATGGCGCTCCTTGGGGAATCCGTGCGCGCCCGCTACCTGGAGCTACTCGGCGACGCTGTTTCATTTCCGGAGGACGGGTACCGCGGTGAGTACATTGTCGAGATTGCGCGCGCCCTGCACAGCGAGCACGGTGACGCTCTGCGTGACGAGCCACCGACGGGCCGCTTCAAGCAGGCGGCGGAACGCGCCATCTTTGCGGACATCGAGACGACGTTGACGCGCATGGGTATCCGCTTCGACACCTACTTCAACGAAGACTCGTTGTACTCCGGGGGACACATCAAGAGCATGCTGGAGGAACTGCGTGTTCGTGACCTGGCGTTCGAGCAGGCGGGCGCTGTCTGGTTGCGCGGCGAGCCCCTCGGGCTCGGCAAGGACCGCGTCCTCGTGAAGTCGAGCGGTGAGCCTGCCTATCGCCTGCCCGACATGGCCTATCACAAGGAGAAGCTCGCGCGCGGTTTCGATCTGCTCGTCGACGTGCTCGGTGCGGATCACATCGCCGAGCACGAGGACGTCCGTGGTGCCTTGCGAGCGCTCGGCTGCGATGTCGACAAGATCAAAGCCGTCATCTACCAGTTCGTGACGCTGACCCGCGGCGGCGTGCAGGTGAAGATGTCGACCCGGCGTGCCGAGTACGTGACCGTCGACGAGTTGCTCGACGAGGTGGGCCGCGACGTCGTGCGGTTCTTTTTCCTCACCCGCAAGGCAGATAGCCATTTGGAGTTTGATCTCGACCTGGCCAAGAAGCAGTCGGCGGACAATCCCGTGTTCTACGTGCAATACGCGCATGCCCGTGTGTGCAGCCTGTCACGCCAGGCCAGGGAGGCGGGGATTGATCGCCCACGGGCCGCGGCCGCACATCTGGACCTGCTCACGGCCACGGAGGAAGTGGCGGTGGTGAAGCTGCTGGCGCAGTATGCGGACGTTGTCGAGGAAGCGGCGCGCGCCTTGGAACCGCATCGACTGGTGTTCTACCTGATCGACTTGGCCAGCGAGTTTCATCGCTTCTACAACCGCCACCGGATCATCACCGAAGATGCCGCACAGACGGCGGCGCGCCTCTACCTGGCGTGGGCGGTCGGAACGGTGGTGAAGGCGGGCTTGTCATTGCTCGGCGTGAGCGCCCCTGAGAAGATGTGAGAGGAACCGTGGGACGAAAACAGCATACAGGCAGAGCACGTGGGCGCACGGCGGGCATTGGCTTGGGACAGCTGTTTGCGCTGATCTTCGGCTTCCTGATCACCTCGGCGCTGATCTTTCTGTTCGGTATCTGGGTTGGTCGTGACATCACCGAGCGCCGCCTGGCATCGCAGGAGCGTGTGGTGCGCATGCCGGTGCCGCCGGCGCCCACACCGGGAGAGGTGAAGGGCACCGATGTGGACTTGGCCTTCTACCAGAAGTTGAAGGAGAAGGCCGAGCAACGTCTGCAGGAAACGGTTACCGCCACGTCGCCTTCGCCGGCGCCACGCGTGACGCCGGTGGGACCGCGCACCGTCGCACCGACCGGGGCACCGAAGATGCGACCCACCGAGAAGCGCGCGCCGCCGGCAACGCCAACGGCACGGCCCCGGCACGAGGCCGAGGTTGGCGATGAATGGGCAGACAAGGGCTGGACCGTGCAAGTCAACGCCACGACCAACTCGCAGCAAGCCGCAGAGCTCGCACGTGGACTGCGCGCGAAGGGCTACGACGCGTACACCGTGCAGGCCCCCATGCGCGGGCAGACGTGGTATCGCGTCCGCGTCGGGCGCTTCACCGTGCGAGACAAGGCGAAGGAGATGGAGGCGAAGCTCAAGAGCGAGGGGATGGAGAACGCCTACGTAACGCCGCAGTAGGCCAAGCCGAATGGTGAATCACTGATCACCGATCACTGATTACTGGTTGCCCTTTCCATGTACACACCGGAGTTCGATGAGTTCTGCGCGCTGGCCCAGCGCAGCAACCTGGTGCCGGTCTACCGGGAGATTCTGGCGGACTTGGAGACGCCCGTGTCTGCGTTCTTGAAGATCGACGACGGCGGCGACGGGTTTCTGCTGGAAAGTGTCGAAGGTACCGAAAAGTGGGCGCGCTACAGCTTTCTGGGGACGGCTCCCGATTTGGCCGTGCGCAGCAAGGGCAATCGCGTGTGGCTCGAGCGCGCAGGAAAGCCGTCCGAGGAACGCCAGGTGGCGGATCCGCTGATCGCCATCCGCGAGCTTCTTGCACGCTATCGTCCCGTGCAGGTCAAAGGCTTGCCGCGGTTCTCCGGCGGGCTGGTCGGCTTTCTGAGCTATGACCTGGTGCGCTTCTTCGAGGAGATCCCGGCGCTCGCGAGCGACGACCTCAGCATGCCGGACGTGCACTTGCTCCTCGCGGACACGCTGCTGATCTTCGATAACGTGGCCCACAAGATCAAAGTGGTGGCGCACGCCCACCTCGATGCCGGCGCCGATCTGCGCACGGCCTACGATCAGGCGTGTGCGAAGGTGGAACGGCTGATTGTACGTCTGCAGCGACCGGTCGAAGCGCCACGCGCATTGGCGCTCCACGAGCCGGGCCCGATCGGCTCGAATCTCACCCAGGAACAATACGAGGGCATTGTGCGCCGGGCCAAAGAGTACATCGTCGCCGGAGACGTGATCCAAGTGGTACTGGCACAGCGCTTCGAGTGCCCGTTGCGAGCGCACCCGTTCAACATCTACCGCTGCTTGCGGGCCGTGAATCCGTCGCCCTACATGTTCTTCCTGCGCATGGGGCCCCATACGTTGCTGGGGGCGTCGCCAGAGGTCATGGTCCGGCTCGAAGGGCGCGAGGTGACCGTGCGCCCGATCGCCGGCACGCGTCCCCGTGGCACCGAGGAGAAGCAAGACGCGCAGTTCGAGCACGAGTTGGTAACAGACCCGAAGGAGATCGCCGAACACATCATGCTGGTCGATCTCGGCCGCAACGACGTCGGCCGCGTGGCGAAGATTGGCAGCGTCGCGGTGACCGAGCGCCTGGTGGTCGAGCGCTACTCGCACGTGATGCATCTGGTGTCGAACGTGCGCGGCGAGCTGGCCGACGGCCTAGACGCGTTCGATGCGCTGCGGGCGACCTTCCCCGCCGGCACCTTGACCGGTGCGCCGAAGATTCGCGCCATGGAGATCATCGAGGAGCTCGAGCCGGTGCGCCGCGGCGTCTACGGCGGGGCGGTCGGCTACTTTGATTTTTCGGGCAACATGGACACCTGCATCACCATCCGAACCGTGCAGGTGTCGGGCAACAAGGTCTACATCGGCGCTGGCGCCGGCATCGTGGCCGACTCGGACCCGGAACGTGAGTACGCTGAATGCGTCAACAAGGCGCGTGCATTGGTACAAGCGGTGCGCCTTGCGGAGGCGATGTGATGGTCGTGCTCGTGTTGGTCGAAGTGTGTTCCGATCGTTTCACGAGCTCGATTCGCGGTGACCTATGCTGCTGATGATCGACAACTACGACTCGTTCACCTACAACATTGTCCAGTACCTTGGTGAGTTGGGGGCAGAGGTGCGCGTGTATCGCAACGACGCGATCACGCTCGACGAGGTGGCGGAATTGCACCCGCAACAGATCGTGATTTCGCCCGGACCCTGCACACCGGCGGAAGCTGGGATTTCCGTCGATTTGATCCGTCGCTTTGCCGGCAGCATTCCAATTCTCGGTGTGTGCCTCGGCCATCAAGCCATCGGTGCTGCCCTCGGCGGCCGCATTGTTCGCGCCGGACGGTTGATGCATGGCAAGACCTCGCCGATCTTCCACGACAACCGCACCATCTTTCACGGCCTCAGTCAGCCGTTCGAAGCAACGCGCTATCACTCCTTGTTGATCGAGCGTGCCACGTTGCCAGAGTGTCTGGAGATCAGTGCCTGGACGGCCGAGGGCGAGATCATGGGTGTGCGCCACCGGCAGATCTTGCTGGAAGGAATTCAATTCCATCCGGAGTCGATTCTGACGGTCGAAGGCAAGCCGCTGTTGAAGAACTTTCTCGACCTCACGCACCGTGCGGCGGTGTAGACCGTGGATATTCAGATGGCAATCGCCCGCGTGGCTTCTGGCGCGGCGCTCAGCGAGCTGGAGACGGAAGCAGTGATGCGCGAGCTCATGGAGGGCAGGGCAACGCCCGCACAGATCGGCGGCTTCCTCATTGCGCTGCACATGAAGGGTGAGACCGTCGAGGAGATCATCGGTGCCGTGCGGGTGCTGCGCAGCCACGCGACCCACATCGAACCGCGATCGCTGGTGGTCGTCGATACCTGCGGGACCGGCGGCGACCGGTGCGGCACGTTCAATATTTCCACTGCCGCCGCGTTCATTGCGGCTGGCGCGGGGCTCACGGTCGCCAAGCATGGCAATCGCGCTATGTCGGGCACGGTCGGTGGTGCCGACGTTCTGGAGGCGTTGGGAGTGGCCATCGAGTTGCCGCCCGCGCAGGTGGCGGCGTGCATCGACGAGATCGGCATCGGATTCTTGTTCGCGCAGGTGTTCCACCCCGCCATGCGGCACGTTGCCGGTCTACGGCGCGAGCTGGGTGTGCGCACGATCTTCAATCTGCTCGGCCCGCTGTCCAATCCCGCAGGGGCACGCCATCAAGTGGTCGGTGTGTATGCGGCGGAGTGGACAGAACCGCTGGCGCACGCACTCGGCCGTCTGGGCGCGCGCCATGCGCTCGCCGTCCACGGCGACGACGGTCTGGATGAGATCTCGTTGGCGGCCCCGACCCAGCTGTCGGAGTGGCACGACGGCACGGTGCGCACCTATCGGGTGACACCGGAGGAGTTCGGCTTCACGCGCTGCCGCCACGCAGAGTTGGAAGGCGGCAATCGAGACACGGCAGCCGCCATGATTCGCGCAATCCTGGGGGGTGCCACGGGCCCACGCGCCGACATCGCCGTGCTCAACGCGGCGGCAGCGATCTACGTCGGCGGTTTGGCACCTTCCATCGCCGCCGGCATCGATCGGGCGCGCGAGTCCATCCGCAGCGGCCGCGCCCGGCAAAAGCTGGAGCGGCTCATCGAGTTCTCGCGGCGATGATTCTCGACGACATCGTGCGCGACAAGAAAGCCGACTTGCAGCGCGTCAAAGCTGCGGTGCCGCTCGCCGACCTGCAACAGCGCGCGTTGTTTCGGATGCCGCGCCGCCCATTCCGCGCGGCTCTGGAGGCGCGGCATCGCGCCATCATCGCGGAGGTGAAGAAGGCCTCGCCTTCCAAGGGCGTGATGCGCGCCGACTTTGATCCGGTACGCATCGCAGTGAACTACGCCCAAAACGGGGCCGCCGCGATCTCGGTGCTGACCGAGGAGCGCTACTTCCAAGGCCACCTCGACTACCTCGTCGCCATCCGTGCGGCGGTGAGCGTCCCGCTCCTGCGCAAGGACTTCCTCGTCGATCCCTATCAGCTCTACGAGGCGCGCGCGTTCGGGGCCGATGCCGTGTTGCTGATCGTGGCAATTTTGCCGGACACGCTGTTGCAGGAGCTGCTGTGGTTGGCCGAAGAGCTGAACCTGTGTCCGCTGGTGGAAGTGCACGACCGCGACGAACTGGACCGGGCGGTGCGCAGCGGTGCGGGGCTCCTCGGTATCAACAACCGTGATTTGCGGACATTCCGCACCTCGCTGACGACCACCGAGGATCTGCTGCCCGTCGTGCCGCCGAACGCCTTGGTGGTGGCCGAGAGCGGCATTGAGGTCCCGGCCGATATGGAGCGCCTCGAACGCTTGGGTGTTGGCGCGTTTCTGATCGGCGAAGCATTCATGCGAGCGCCTGATCCAGGGGCCCGGCTCGCCGAGTTCCTCGGTGCCCGTTGACGGGGCCCGCGGCCGCCGTCAGTTCTATGGTCCGCTTCGGTGTGGGTTGCTGAGGTTTCCAAGTCCGCGCGGCGCTGCTCGCCCATGACCCTCGGTGTCCAAGTCAAGATCTGTGGCATCACCAATCGTGCAGACGCGGGTGCTGCTGTCGATGCAGGTGCAGCGGCGCTCGGCTTCAACTTCTACCCGCCCAGCCGGCGCTATGTGACGCCGGAGGAGGCGGCGGGCATCGTTGCGCAGTTGCCGCGCACCGTCTGTACGGTAGGTGTATTCGTCAACGAGCCGAGCGAGCGGGTGAAGGCGATTGCACGGCAGGTCGGCCTCACCGCGCTCCAGTTTCACGGCGACGAGGCCCCGGAGTTTTGCCGCGGATGGCCGCAAAAGGTGATCAAAGCGATCCGCGTTTGCGACGCGCACGCGGCCGCGAAGGCACAGTCGTACGCGGTTGATTTCATACTCGCCGATGCCTATGTGGAGGGGCAACGGGGCGGGACGGGCAGACGCATCGTTCCGATCCTGCTGGAAGGCTTCGAGCGACGCCATCTGATTCTCGCCGGGGGGCTGACCACGGAGAACGTGGCCGAGGTGGTGCGTCGCGTGCGTCCATTCGCGGTGGACGTTGCCAGCGGGGTGGAGCGTGCGCCGGGTCAGAAGGACGCTACTCTGATGAGGCGGTTCATCGCAAATGCACAAGCTTCCTGATCGGCACGGTCACTTCGGCATTTTCGGCGGCCGCTACGTTGCTGAAACCCTCATGCCGGCCGTGCTCGAGTTGGATGCGGCGTATCGGCGCATCCACCGGACCCCCGCCTTTCGGCAGGAGCTCCGGCACTACCTGACAGAATACGCCGGCCGCGAGACGCCGTTGTACTTTGCTGAGCACCTCACTGCCAAGCTGGGTGGCGCGAAGGTGTACCTGAAGCGCGAAGACCTCTGTCACACCGGCTCCCATAAGATCAACAACGCCCTGGGGCAGGCGCTGCTGGCGCGGCACATGGGCAAGCGGCGTGTGATTGCGGAGACCGGAGCCGGACAGCATGGCGTTGCGACGGCGACCGTGTGCGCGTTGTTCGGTATGGAGTGCGAGGTCTTCATGGGGCGTGAAGACGTGCACCGGCAATCGTTGAACGTGTTCCGTATGAAGCTCCTCGGTGCGCAGGTACGAGCTGTGACCTCGGGCAGCCAGACGTTGAAGGATGCGATCAACGAAGCCTTGCGCGACTGGGTTACCAACGTCGAGCACACGTACTACCTGGTCGGATCGACCATGGCGGCACATCCGTATCCGATGATGGTGCGGGACTTCCAGTCTGTCATCGGCCGCGAAGCCCGCCGGCAGATTCTGCGGCAGGAGCGGCGGCTACCGGATTATCTGGTCGCCTGCGTCGGCGGCGGCAGCAATGCCATGGGGTTGTTCTATCCGTTCCTCGATGATGCCAACGTACGTCTGGTCGGCGTCGAAGCTGGCGGGGCTGGCGTCGACACCGGCCGCCACGCCGCTTCCATCAGCGCCGGCCAAGTGGGCGTGTTGCACGGCAAGAAGACCTACATCTTGCAAGACGAACTCGGGCAGGTGCGGCCGGCACATTCGATTTCCGCCGGACTCGACTACCCCGGGGTTGGCCCCGAGCATGCGTATCTGCACGACTCCGGCCGTGCGCAATATCTGTCGGTCACCGATGCGGAAGCGGTTGAAGGGCTCACGCTGTTGACGCACACCGAGGGCATCATTCCGGCGCTCGAAAGCGCCCACGCCATCGCCTACACGGCGCGGTTAGCGCCGCAGTTGCGCCCCGATCAGATCATCATCGTGAATCTGTCCGGGCGTGGTGATAAGGACATGAACACGGTGGCCGACTATCTGGGCGTGACGCTGTAGCCACATGAATCGAATCGATCAGACCTTCGCGGCGTTGCGGACACAACGTGCGGCCGCCTTGATTCCCTTCCTCACGGCCGGCGATCCGGATCTGGACACGACCCGCGAGTTGATGCGCATTGCGGCCGACAGTGGTGCCGATCTGCTGGAGCTGGGTGTGCCGTTCTCGGATCCAACGGCGGACGGTCCGGTCTTGCAGCACGCTGCGGAGATCGGTCTGCGCGCCGGAGCATCGCTCCCACGCGTGCTCGAGGTGGTCGCCGATTTTCGCCGGGAGTCGGAGCTGCCGGTTATTCTCTACGGGTATTACAACCCGATCTTCCACTACGGTCCGGAACGCTTTGCGGCCGACGCCCGACGGGCCGGGGTCGATGGGGTGTTGGTTGTTGATCTGCCGCCGGAGGAGGCCGGCGAGCTGCTCGAGTGGACGCGTCCCGCCGGCGTGCACATGATCTTTCTGCTGGCGCCGACAAGCGGTCCGAACCGCATGCGCACGGTGCTCCGGTGCGCTCGCGGGTTCGTATACTACGTGTCGGTCACCGGCGTCACCGGTGTGCGGCCGGTGCCGGTCGAGTCGGTGCGGCCGGCGGTCGAGCGCCTGCGGCGCGCTACGCAGCTGCCCATCGGGGTGGGTTTTGGGATCTCAACACCGGAGCAGGCGGCAGCGATTGCAGAGTTTGCGGATGCGGCGGTGGTTGGCAGTGCGATCATGCGCATCGTGGACGCACAGCGCGGCTCTGCGAATCTGGTCGGGGAAGTTGGCGCCTTCATCCGACGTCTCAAGGGAGCCATGCGCCCCGTGCGCGTGGTGCACGCGGCGGCGCCGGCTAGCGAACGAGTGCCACATGGCAACGACTGAGTACACCAGAGTCGTGTCGTCTCTCTACGCCCTCGAAGCGGCGAAGGGCATGGACTTCAAGCTCGAACGTGTGGCGCTTGCCCTGAGGAACCTCGGCGATCCGCAGGCGCGCTTCGTGGCGGTGCACATCGCCGGCACAAACGGCAAGGGCTCCGTCGCCGCGATGTTGCACGCCATCCTGGACGCGGCAGGACACCGTGTGGGGCTCTATACCTCGCCGCATCTCGTCAGTTTCACGGAACGCATTCGTGTCGGTGCGGCGTCGATCGCCGAAGACGAGGTGGTCGCATTGGCGCGCGAGATCCACAGCGCTGCGACCGTGCGCGGCATCGAGCTGACCTTTTTTGAGTTCGTTACGGTCATGGCGTTCTTGCATTTTGCACGCCGCGCGGTCGACGTGGCGGTCGTGGAGGTCGGCCTCGGCGGCCGCTTGGACGCGACCAACGTGCTTGATGCGGCGGTGGCCGTGATCACGACGATTGGACTGGACCATCAGGAGTTTCTGGGCGACACGATCGAGTCGATCGCGCGCGAGAAGGCAGGAATCATGAAGGCCGGGCGCCCGGTGATCATCGGAAACGTGTGCGACCCAGCACGTCGTGTATTGGCGGCGACAGCGGCCGCCGTTGGCGCTCCGGTACGTTGGTTGGGACGGGACTTTTCCTGGAGTGCTGACGGGGCGTTGCGATACCGTGGCTTCGGGGGGGCCTTGGAGAACCTTGTCTTGCCGCTCCGCGGCCACCATCAGCGTGACAATGCGGCCACGGCGATTGCGGCGGCAATGCAGCTGCGCGAGCAGTTCCGCATTCAGGATGCCGCCATCCAGCGCGGGATTGCGCAGGTCCAGTGGCCGGCACGTTTGGAGGTGGTGCAGGCACGCCCGCTCGTGGTGTTGGACGGCGCACACAACGCGGACGGTGTTGCCGCATTGGTGCAGGAGTTGCCTGCAATCGTTGGCGGGCGCGCGGTGCACATGCTTTTTGGGGTCATGCGCGACAAAAGCTGGCAACCGATGGTCGAGACGTTGGCCCCGCATGTCGCTCGCGTGACCGTCGTCGCGGCACTGCCGCCGCGTGGGGAAGACCCTGAGGTGCTGGCGAAGGCGTTTGCGCGGTATTGCCCGGTGTCTGTTGCTGCGAGCCCGCTGCAGGGTCTGCTTGATCTGTTACAGAACATCGGCGACAACCACGCCATCCTGGTGACAGGGTCGCTGTTTCTGGTGGGTGCGGTTCTTCCTCATTTTCTGAGCCGGCACGGCCGAGCAAGTTTGTTCAGCACGAGTTCCACGCCGCTCCATCCCTAATCGACCGTGTTCAATGGGGGCCTCGCGTTTTCTGGTTCCGGCGCTGATTTTGTCGGTGCTGCTCCCGTTCTCAGGCCGCGCCCAACTACCGTCGCCCGATGTGGATGCCGAGGAAATCGGCATCGATGCTGAGCAAATCAGCTACGATCAGAAAACCAACACCGTGGTGGCGCGTGGCAAGGTGGTGATTACCCGTGGTGATACAGAGCTCCGTGCCGACGAGGTGAAACTCAACCGGGCGACCAACGAGGCCGAGGCGCGCGGCAATGTGACGGTCACCAACCCTGAAGGCACGATGACCGCGGACGTCGTTTCACTGAACCTCGACGAGGAAACGGGCGTCTTGACGCGCGGCGCGATCGAAGCGCACCGTACGCGATACTCGCTACGTGGCGAGCGTATCGAGAAGGGACTGGGGCAGAGTTACCACATCGAGAATGGTCAGTTCACCACTTGTCACTGCACCGAGGGGCCACCGAGCTGGAGCATCAGTGGTGGCGACGTGCAGGTCAACCTTGAGGGCTATGGCATCGTCCGGGACGGGACCTTCAATGTCCTTGGAGTGCCGATCCTGTATATCCCTCGTGGCCTGTTCCCAATCCAGCGCCAGCGCCAGACTGGGTTTTTGATTCCGCGCTTCGGTTTTTCAAACACGCGTGGGTTTCAAACGCTCCTGCCCTTCTACTGGGCGATCGACAAGAGCCAGGACGCGACGATGGCCTTCGATATGGAGACGAGCAAGCGCGTCGGCGTCACGGGGGACTATCGCTACGTGCTGAGTCGGGAGACGCACGGAGATATCGGCGTGGCCTACTTCAACGAAATATTCCGCGGCTCGACCGCGGGTGCAGCGCCGTTCGAAAACACCATTCCTCAGAACCGCTGGAGCGTCGGCGGCGAGCACCAGCAGCCGCTTGGGAGCAGCAGCCAAGCCTATGCCGATGTGTTCATGGTCGGAGACGATTTGTTCCTGCGAGAGATCAACACCTATGCCTTCGAACACGCGCGCGACGTGGCGATTCGGACACTGCCATTTACGGAGTCGCATGCGGGTATCATCCAGGAATGGGATCGCCTCGCTCTACGTGCGGAGGGTACCTACTACCAGAATCTGGAAGGCGGAGACTCCCAAACGCTCCAACGGGCCCCGGAGGTCGATCTGTGGGGGCAGCAACGCCTTGTGGGTCCGGTCCTCGGTGAACTCAACGCGTCACTGATGGACTACCAACGTGCGACCAACGTCGACGGTGTGCGTTTCGACGCTGCGCCCGCTGCGGAGGTGCCGCTGCCCTTGGGGCGCTTTGCATTCGGTACGATGCGGGCCTCCTTCCGCGAGACCGCGTACCATCTGTTTGAGCAGACCATCAGCCAGAACGGCATGGTGCTGCCAGAAGATCGCACCCGCGAAACCGTGGAGCTCGGGGCCGATGTCAGCACCATCCTGAATCGTGTTTATCCCTTCAACGCGTTTGGGCTGGAGAGGGTAAAGCACACGGTTGAACCGGAGATTCAGTACTTGTACATCCCGCCGATCTCGCAAGGGGAACTGCCCTTGCTTGATGGCGTTGATCGCATCAACCGCCGCAATATGCTGACGTATGGAGTCACCAGCCGGTTGATCGGCAGGTTCTCCGACAGCGAAGCGACTACCCAGGCGGGTCCGACCGACAGTTCGATCAGGGAACTGGCGCGAGTCTCGCTCATGCAGAGCTTCGACGTCAGTCGTGAAATCCAGTCATTTCCGCCGAGCGGCGCTGACGATCACTTCTCCGACGTCGACATCGACGGGCGGGTCAATCCAAGCCGTGCGCTGTCGCTGCAGTTTCACCTGAACTATGACACCGGCAACAACAGCTTCGCTGCTACCCGCATCGGGTTCTTCATCCAGGACCCGCGCCAGCTACGGCCCGGAGGCGAGCGGCCGCTGCTCGAGACGCGGACCAGCGCCGCCGTATCATATCGCTTCTTGGCCGGCAGCGCGCTTCAAGAAGTCGATAGCAACCTGGTGTTGAGGGTGACGGATTGGGCTGGCTTTCTGTACTCGGGCCGGTACGACGTCGTCAACAACCGGTTTCTCGACAACTTCGTTGGCCTGCGGCTGATATCGATGTGCGATTGCTGGTCGCTCGACTTCGCGGTCGTCGATCGCACGAACCCACACGAGGTCGAAGCGCGAGCCC
Source organism: Candidatus Margulisiibacteriota bacterium (assembly GCA_035541735.1). Lineage (GTDB taxonomy): Bacteria > Desulfobacterota > Binatia > HRBIN30 > HRBIN30 > DATKMS01. The sequence continues at coordinate 15,328 of DATKMS010000230.1, read as the reverse complement.
AGCTGACGCTCGTTGGCTTCGGGTCAAGCAAGCCGTCAGTTCGCAGCGCCGGGTCCCCATAGAGACAGCGGGCAGGCGCGTTTTCAAACGCCTGCCCGTGGCCCCCCGCAGTTTGCGGCAAGGGGTAAACCGGGGAAAAATTGCACTTCCACAAAAAGAAGAGGGGCGGAAGCTTTTGCTTCCGCCCCTCCAAAAGACTTCAGCGCAGGCTGAAGCGACGCAGGACTACTCGGCTGGCAAGATCATCACATCGCCGACGTCCGGATTGGCTCCAGTGAAGTGGACGTTCGCCGAGTCGCTGCACCGACCTTGCGGGCCGTTATTGCAATCCCAGAACTCTTCCGCCACAGCCAAGACGCCATCCGCGATTCCGTTGGTAGTATCGACGACCGGGCGGATCCGAGTCTGACCGGCGAAGGTCCCCTGAACGTTGACGTTGAAGATCGATGCGAAGTTGTCGCTCGCAGTTGGACGGGTGTCAATGTTCGACAGCTGGACTTCCTTGGAGCAGGTGATCCGGGTTGATGTCGAGAAGCGCTGTTCGAACTCGTTGAACACCAGAAACTGCAGCGTCACAGCATTGGGAGTCTGGGTGTTGATATCTGCACCGCAGGGCGTGATGGTCAAATCAGTGCGGACCGTTCCGGTAAAGCCGCCCGACGATTGAACGTTGGCATCATCGAACAAGTGGTCCACAATGATCACCCGTGGGCAGCCATTGTACTCGGCGTTTGGTCCACCGATGTTCAGAGTGAGATTCCCGTCGTTGGGGGCGTCGGTGGATTGGATGCCGATCCCGTTGTACTTGCGTACATCGACCCTTCCCGAAACCGGTCCGGTTTGATTCGCAGTCCGGTCTGTTGAAATGATCGTTGCTTCACCCTTCAGGTCGCCGGCGCCGTTGTTGGCCGGATTGAAGCCGGCTGTCGGTGCGAAGGTGGTCGGATCTACCTCAACACACCGTAGCTCGCCGATGAACGGATCGGTTTGTGCTCCCGGGATGCTGGAGGATGAGGACAGCGGGAAGTCCGTCAAGAGCCCCTGGCTCAGCTTCCAGGAAATGGGCTGTCGCTTGGTCAGCGTCATGCGGAAGTCAGTCTCGGTCCAGTGCGGATCGCATGTGCCGCCAACGCACTTTGGGCTGGTTGATGCCTCAGTTTCGGGCGTACAAGCGATCGGGCTATCAACCGGTGAGTTGCTGCAGGACGAGGTCGCGTTGATTAGGAAGCAGCGCGCCGCAATCACCGAATTGGATGTGTTCGTAATTTGGACTTCCGAATCGGTGGCTGGCCCGAGTTGCGCGGACGTATCCACCACAAGTTTCGGAAAGATGAGAATGGTTGCGGGTTGATCGGAAGCGACATCAGCGCGTGCCGCCCCATACAGCCCCAAAGTGATCACCGCTGCTGCGACCCCTCCAGAGAGTATCATCCGCCGCATATTCCCCGTCTTCGTGCTCATCACGTTTTCTCCTTTCCTCACCGCCAGCAGATGGCCAATCTATGGAGACGTCACGGTGCTGGGAGGATAATCGTATCCGTGACCCCAGAAGTATCGAACCGATTGCCTTCACCGTCCAGGTTGTACGCCGCGACCGCGCTAAACACGGTCCCCGAGCCAGAGTTGTCGTGAACCGTCTCTTCGGCCACACCCAGGACACCAGGGGCTCCAGGATTCGGGGTGATGCGTGTGTGAGCTGAGAAGGTACCGAGCGTGCTGAACGAGAAGGCGTTCGGGTGGATCTGGTTGAGTTCCTCACTCAGCCAGCAGTTGACGGTTACGCTCGAGCTGAAGCGCCGTTCAAACTCATCCCAGATCGCGAATTGCACCGTGCTCGATGACGGTATTTGGTCCTCGATATCCTCGCTGCACGGAACCAGGGTGAGGTTCGTTGTGACCGGGCAGCTGAGGCACTTTCCCCCGCCAGTGCACTCTGAGTTGTCCGTGCAGGCGGTGCCCTCATTGGTGCCGCCGTAGCACGTTGGGTTGCAGTTGCCGATCTGGTCGACAACCAGGTCAGGCGCCTGGTAGGCGATGTGGTTGAAGATCAACGTGTCCGGGCAGGCACTGTACTGACCAGCGCCGTTGTTCTGCGTCCAGTCCAGGTTGAGCTGGTTCGGGTTGGAGTTGACCTCCGCGCCGGGGTCGCTGTTGCCGCGCAACGCAATCGCGTTGTACTTGCTCACATCACCGTCGGAACGGCGCAACGTGGCTTCACCTTTCAATGAATTTCCCCGCAGCGGGATATCCGAGTCGTCCACCTGGACGCACTTGAGTTCGCCCGTGAAGCCCTTACGGACCGGCGGGACGAGCCCGGGGTCGATACCGTAGCCAGCGGTCTTGAAGCTGTCGACCGCTACGCGTCGTCCCTGGCTCGCAACCCACTGCGTCGGCTGTTGCTTGGTGAGAAAAATGCCGAAGTCCGTCTCGTTCCAGAGCTGCGGGTTCGTTGGTCCCACAGGCAGATTCGGATTGAGCGGTCCGCCGTCGATATAGAAACAGCGTGCTTGCGCCGGGACGTTGTTGACGTTGGCGATCTGAATTATTGTGTCCCGCGTGCCGTCCCAGATCACCTTCGGGAGGATGATGACCGATCCGCCCTGCTCAGTTGTTACGTCCGATGGGTTTGCCGACGCTGCGCTGACCAGCGCACACACGCCGAGCGCGGCGGCCCCCAACATACACAGACCCCGATTCCGGTTCACCATACGCATTCGCTTTCTCCTTTCCCTGCCGGAGAAATCACCTCTTCTAACTCAACCCACGGAGCAGAAAGCCCCAATGTACCTCGCACCTAGACCTCCCCGTTCCGGCACCAACGAGCCGGGCTAGAAAGCTCCGTCCTGATACTTTAACCGTCGAATCTTGTCAAGCGGAAAAGCGGAGATTCTCACGCGAAGTTCCCTCGTACTCGCGCGATTTCCCCCGCGGCACGTATTGACCCATTTCAGACCCTCTGGTAAGCACGCGGCACGTTTTTCACGGCCACACGCTGGTTTTCCGAGGGCAATCACAGCAAAGGGGGAAGAGGAGGTGTGATGAAGGTGCATTGGCTGAGACAGGCGGTGTCTCTGCGGCTTATGGTAGTTACAGGAGCGCTTATCGGGGGCTGCCACTGGATCAGTCCGTCTCCCAAGGAGATCTCCGCGGCGAAGGCGCCAGCGCCCATGCAATATGCTCCCGCGAGCGAGGGCCTCCCAACCTCGAAGATTTGGAAGAGCCATATTCGCTTTGCCGACGTGAACGGCGACGGATTCGCCGATATCGGGGCCGTGTCGCGCCTTGCCAACGGTCCGTACATCTGGACCGGAAATGGCAAGGGGCAATGGACCGATGCTTCGTCCGGCTTGCCACGCGAGAGCTTTTGCGGCGGGGGGATGTCGTTCGGCGACGCCAATAACGATGGCAAGATGGATGTTGCCATTGCCGACCACTGCCGCGGGGTATTTGTCTTCCTGGGTGACGGGGCGGGACATTGGAAAAACGCATCCGCCGGACTGCCTACGGTGGGGTCTGAGGATGTCGCGGTGGGGGACTTCAACGGTGACGGCTGCATGGACCTGGCCGTGGTCGCCGCAGCAGAAGAGGGTGTGCGCGTTTTTGAGGGCAACTGCAAGGGTGTCTGGAAGGAGAACTCGAAAGGGTTGCCACATTCGGAGTGGGGCAACTCGATCGTCGCCGCCGATATGGACGGCGACGGCGACCTTGATCTTGTTGCCGCTTACTCCGCGGGCCCACGCATGTGGCTGAATGACGGGAAGGGCAACTGGACGGAGGCCTCCGAAGGCTTGCCGGCACCAGACATCCATGGCCTCTACTGGGGTATAGCCGTCGGGGACGTCAATGGAGACGGCAAGCTGGACATCGCCACCGGTGCCGCCATTCCTGGCACCGAGGTCTTCATTCAGGACCCCGGTCCCAAGTGGCGCAAATCGAGTGAAGGAATCATCCCCATGAACGCGCTCGGTGTTGCCTTTGGAGACCTCAACAACGACGGACACATCGACTTGGTCGCCGTCGGCAAGGCCAACCTGGACGAAATCGGCGGTGTCTACGGCGTCTTCCCGTTCCTCGGCGACGGTACCGGAAAATGGACGCTGGTGGACAACACCGGACTACCGACGACAGGCAAGGAGCGCACCTGGGGTGTCGGCTTGGCCGACATCAACAATGACGGGGTGCTCGACATCGGTGTGGCCTTTGGCGACGTGTTGTCCCCCGCCTGGCGGTCCGGTCCCGGCCCACGGACAATCCAGGAAAAAGGTAAGGAAAAAAACAAGGGCGACCAGAAGGATCAGAAAGTGCCGCCGCCGGAGCGCGGCATGTTCGGCAGCATCGCGGTGTGGGAAGGCCACCTGGTCAAATAGTTGTGTTTCCCCTCGGGGGAGTTGGTGCGACAAGGGCGGCGGAGCCTGGGCTCCGCCGCCCTTGTCGTTTGCGTCGATTGGGTTCTCAAACGTTGCATCGGCACTGCGTTGTGGGATGATAGCGGTCCTGCATGCGGCGATTGTGGAATTATCTTTGGCGCTACCGCCAGCGCTACTCTCTCGGTGGCGCCTGCCTCCTGGCCACCGCCACACTCGCCATGATGGTGCCCTACCTGCTCAAGCGTGCCATCGACGCGGTCGGCCACGGGGGGACCTGGCGACAGATCAGCCTCTATGCGCTGCTGATCACCCTGATCGCCATCGTGCAGGCGGTGGCCCGGACATTCTCCCGCGCCCTGATCTTCAACGTCGGGCGTGACGTCGAGTACGATCTGCGGAACGACCTGTTCGCGCACCTGCAGCGCTTGCCGCAGTCCTACTACCATCAACAGCACACCGGCGACCTGATGTCGCGCCTCATCAACGATGTCACCGCCGTCCGCATGCTGCTCGGTCCGGGCATCCTCAACTTCGTCAATACCCCCGTCTACTACGCCTATGGCGTCGGCATCATGCTCAGCTTGGATCCGCGGCTCACGATCGCTGCGCTCCTGCCGTATCCACTGCTGCTCGTTCTGGTGAAGCGCTATAGCCGACGCCTGATGGAGTACACCCTGCGCGTGCAGGAAGGGTTGGCGGAGATGAGTAGCCGGGTGCAGGAGAACCTGAGTGGCATCCACGTGGTGCGTGCCTATGCTTGCGAGGCGGGCGAAACCGCAGCGTTCGCGGCGCTCAATGAACGCTTCAAAGCGCAGAGCATGTTGCTCGCCGCAGCGCGCGGCCAGATGATGCCCATCATGAAGACGGCAGCCAGCCTCGGGACCCTGGTGGTCCTGTGGTACGGCGGGGTCGAGGTGGTGAACCACCGTCTGAGTCTGGGTGATCTGGTTGCGTTCATCGGCTACCTGAACCTGCTCGCGTGGCCGACCATGGCAATGGGGTGGATGCTGTCGATCCTGCAGCGCGGGCGCGCCGCGATGCAGCGCTTGGAGCACGTCTTCGGCATCGAGCCCGATATCCGTGATGCCCCGGATGCCGTAGCGTTGCCAGCGGTCCGCGGTCAGATCGAGTTTCGCAACGTCGACTTTGCGTACCGCGCTGCCGGGAATGGACACCAGGTGCTGCACCACGTGTCGCTGCACATCAAGCCGGGACAGAAGCTGGCGTTGGTGGGGAGGACCGGTTCGGGCAAGAGCACCCTGGCGACGCTCTTGCCGCGGCTGTTCGACGTGAGGGGCGGGCAGATCTTGCTCGACGGACGGGATGTGCGGTCGCTCCCGCTGGCGCAGCTACGCCGCAGCATCGGGTTCGTTTCACAGGATCCGTTTCTCTTTTCCAGTACGATACGCGCGAACATCCGCTTTGGTGTCGATGCCGCCGACGACACAGCGGTCCGGCGCGCCGCCACCATTGCCGGGGTTGCCGATGACATCGCAGCCTTTCCGCGCGGCTACGAGACGGTCGTCGGCGAGCGCGGCATCACTCTTTCCGGGGGCCAGAAGCAACGCCTCACCTTGGCGCGGGCGGTGCTCGCCGATCCCCCGATCCTGGTGCTCGACGACGCCCTTTCCAGTGTCGACACCCGCACTGAACGTGCCATTCTCAGTGCCCTGGAGGGCGCCCTGCGCGACCGTACCGCCATCCTGATCGCGCACCGTATCTCAACCATTCAAGACGCCGACGTCATTGCCGTGTTGGACGAGGGACAAATCGTCGAGCTCGGCGATCACGACTCGCTGCTGGCCCGCGACGGCGTCTACGCCGAGATCTTTCGCCAGCAGCGCCTGGAAGAGGAGATCGCCGAGCTATGAGAGGGGCCAGTGCGGCGCGGCAGCGCGTGGCTGCCGGCGCGCCGGCGCGCGCCTCCGGTACGAGCGATGAGGCGGCGCTGGGCAAGGCGTATGATGCTCGCCTCATCCGCCGCCTGTGGGCCTACATTCGACCCTACCGGCGCGATTTCTGGCTGGCGATGGCGTGTTTGCCGGCGACGTCGGTGTTTGTCCTCGCACAGCCCTACATTCTGAAGATCGCCATCGATCGCTACATCAACCGCGGCAATACGCACGGCGTCGCCCTCATGGGTGGCGTCTACGCCGTGGCCATGGTCGGCGAGTTTACCTTCATGTGCCTGCAGTACTACCTGACGATGCTGGTGGCGCAGAAAAGTCTCGCGGATCTCCGCATCGACATCTTCGCGCATGTCCAACGCCTGGAGGCGGCGTTCTTCGACCGCAATCCCGTCGGCCGCCTGGTCACCCGTATGACCACCGACGTCGACGTCATCAACGAAATGTTCGCGGCGGGGGCCATCACCATCTTGATGGATATCGTCACCTTGCTCGGCATCGTCGCGATCATGCTGGCCATCGACTGGCGCCTCGCGGTCGTGAGCCTGTCGCTGCTGCCGCTGATGGGTGTGGCCATCAACTTCTTTCGCCTCAAGGCGCGCCACAGCTACCGCCTGATTCGCGAGCGCATCGCGCGCATCAACGCCTACCTGCAGGAAGCCATCTCCGGCATGATGGTGATCCAGCTGTTCGGGCGCGAAGAGCAGACCTTCCGCGAGTTCGACCAGTACAACGACGCGCACCGCGAGGCGAATCACTGGTCGAACATCTACGAGGCGTCGCTGTTCTCCCTCGTCGAGGCAGTGAGCAGCATCTCCTTTGCGCTCATCGTCTGGTATGGCGGTGGGCAGATCCTCGCCGGTGCGTTGGCCTTCGGCACACTCGTGGCCTTCATCGAGTACGTGCAGAAGTTCTTCATTCCCCTGCGCGACTTTTCGTCGAAGTACGCCGTGATGCAATCGGCCATGTCGGCCGCCGAACGCGTGTTCGAGTTGCTCGACACCGTCCCCGCGGTCCGCAACCCCGCCGTGCCCCGCGCTCCTGCGGTGTCGGTGGCACGCCGCGGGCGCATCGAGTTCGACCACGTCTGGTTCGCGTACAAGACGGACAACTGGGTCTTGCGCGACGTGTCGTTCACGCTCGAGCCCGGCGAAAAGATCGCCATCGTCGGCGCAACCGGTGCCGGTAAGACAACGATCATCAAGCTGCTCAATCGCTTCTACGACGTGCAGCGCGGCCACGTCCGCGTCGATGGCATCGACGTGCGCGACTGGGACCTCGAAACGTTGCGGCGGTGCATCGGTGCGGTGGCGCAGGACGTCTTCCTGTTCTCTGGCACAATTGCGGACAACATTTCCTTGCGGCGTTCGGACACCGACCTGGACGCCATCCGCCGTGCCGCGACGGCGGTCAACGCGCATCGCTTCATCGCCCGCTTGCCGGCCAGGTACGAGGAACCGCTGCGCGAGCGCGGCAGCAACCTCTCCGCGGGCCAGCGTCAACTCCTGTCATTCGCACGCGCACTCGCCTACGACCCGACGATCCTCGTCCTCGACGAAGCGACCTCGAGCGTCGACACCGAAACCGAGCTGCTGATCCAGGATGCGTTGGAAACACTCATGCAGGATCGGACGGCGGTGGTCATCGCCCACCGGTTGTCGACCATCGAGCGCTCCGACCGCATCATCGTGATGCATCACGGCGCGATCCGCGAAATGGGCACACACCAGGAGTTGCTCGAGCTTGGCGGGCTCTATGCGCGCCTGCACGCGCTGCAAACGCGCGGCCGGGAGCACGTGCCGGCGCACGTGCCTCCTGCGGCGCAGGCCGCCGCGAAGTGAGCCGGGTGAAAACGGCGCGCCGAAAGCGGAAAGCGTGAAACGCAGGCGCGAAGAACCCTTGCAGCTCCACCTCCCACTCTACGTTTTGCATTTCACGTTTTGCGTGCTGGCCTGCAGCTTCCTTTCTGCGTGCTCGCCCGGCTACGTCCTGCGTGCCGGGTACGAGGAAGCCAAGATTCTCTGGCGCCGGGAGCCCATCGAGGCGGTGCTGCGACGCGGCGACCTCGACCCGTCCGCACGTGAGAAGCTCGAACTGGTTCTGGCCGTACGCACCTTCGCGCGCGACACCCTGCACCTGCGTGTCGGCGACAGCTACGGTACGCTGGCGCACGTCGACGCCGATCAGATCGTGCACGTGGTGTCGGCGGCGTATCAGCTGCAGCTCCAGCCGTATACGTGGTGGTTCCCGATCGTCGGAGGGGTCCCGTACAAGGGGTACTTTTCGGAAAGGGACGCCAAGGACGAAGCGGCATGCCTCGAACGCGACGGCTACGACACCTACGTCCGCCCATCGGTGGCCTTCAGCACGCTTGGATGGTTTGCCGACCCGCTGCTCTCGAATCTGCTGCGCTACGACCGCGCCACGCTGGCGAACGTGATCATCCATGAGTTGCTGCACAATACCAGCTACGTCGGCGGCCACGCCGATTTCGACGAGTCCTTCGCTAACTTTGTCGGTTGCCGCGGCGCCATGATGTTTTTTGCCGAGCGAGAGGATCAGGCGGCGCTCGAGCAAGCAACGACGGATTGGGGAGACGCCTTGGTGTTCTCGGATTTCCTCGTGCGGTTTGCCACCCAGCTGCGTGCGGCCTACGGCAATGGCGCCACACTCGCCGACCGCGACGGCCTATTCCGCGCCGCGCAGGCGGAGTTCCGCACGCTGCCGCTGCGCACCCGCACGTACCAGGAGTTTGCCACCCGGCCGCTCAACAACGCTGTGATCCTGCACGACCTCATGTACGCGGATCGCTTGCAACTCTTCGAGGACCTGCTGCGCCAGCATGAGGGCGATCTGGCGCGGCTGATTGCGGCGGTGGTCGATGCGGTCCGCGCGCGCGCGGGCGATCCGTTCGCAGCGGTCGAGGCCCTGCGCGGTGCCGCGGCCGCTGCACCGCTGGGCGAAACCGTCGCCGCGGCCGCCACCTCAGGGCTCGATGGTGCCGAGTCGGCGAATGCCGTAGCGGACGGAGAACAAAAAGACAGCCAGCGTCAGCGCCGCGGCCGCCACCAACGACGCTGCAACACCGGCTTGTGCCAGGGCAGACAGCGGCGCCTCCCGCAATCGACTCATGAACCACGCGTAGACCGGCCAAGCCTCGAGCACGACAACGGCGCCAATGAATGACATGCACAGGATCATGTACACCAGCCCGCCGACACCCGCGGCGACCTTGGCGGCGTTGTCGGCGTCGAACTTCGGATAGGCCGCGCCAACCGCCAGGCCGAGGCTCACGATGCCGAAGGTCATACAGAACAGCGTGAGCGTCGACAGCCACATCATCAACGGGATGACCTGCAAGTAATGGTTGGTTGCCACCACGAGCACTTCGCCCAGCACCAGCAGCGGAACGGCACCGACCCAGAACTTGCTCCACCACAGTCGGCGCAGCGCCAGCGGCGCCGTCTTGGCGATCCAAAACGACTTCCCCTCCAAACTCACGGACGGGAGCACGAAGCGCACCGCCACCGAGGCGATGACGAAACCCGCCAAGGCCAGGTTGAGAAAGGCGATGACGTTCTTGAAATAGAAGGTCACCAGCGGGCTGCCCTTGAGGGGTAGCACGCTGAAGTTGTACACGTACACGACCACCAGCGCGAGCAACAGGATCAGCTGCGACCACTGGCTGGTGTCACGAAAGAACGTCTTGATCTCCTTCATCATCAGCAGCCGCGTTTGCGGCGCGAACGGCAGCGTCGCCACCTGCAGCGCGCGCTCCCACACCGCCTGCTGCGTGAAGCGCGCCTTACGGCCTTCCTGCGCCTTGCTCCAACCGGAATGAAACAGGTGCTGCATCAGCGCCTCGCACAGGACGGTGAGTGCCGCCGCCGTGCTGAGCAGCAGCAGCAAATAGAAGAAGGCCGAACCGCTGTGACCGTTCAACAGGGGGTAAAGGATTTCCGCGGCCCACGTGCTGGGTAGAAACGACGACGAGGGCGTCCGCATGGCGGCGAGAAACTCGACGAAACTCGCAAACGCCTCCGGATTGACCAGGCGCTCGGGTTGCAACATCCGGAGGAACAGATACAGCACCGCGAGGGCGACGACGGAGAGCAAGACGAGGATGTCTCGTGTCCGGCGCGCTGGAAAGACGTTCACCAGCACCGCGGTGAGCGCGACACCGAGCGCTGCCGGGATCACGAGAAAGGGCGGCAGCGTCAACGCGGTGGCCAGATAGAAGAGTGGCCCGGCGTGGTGCGCGATGCCGTACGCCAGAAACGCCGGCACGGCGAAGACCACCACCATCCACGACGACTCGATCAGGGTGTCGCCGAAGCGCGCGTAGAAGAACAACGTGCGACTGATGGGCGCCGCGACAATGCGGTCGAGCTCCCGTGACAGGAAGAAAGTCGACAGCGCGGTGATGATGTTCGAAAACAGCAGGATGGAGAAGAAGGTGAGGAAAACCATCCCCAGCAGCTTGTAGGTCAGCACCGGCCCGAACTCAGGGACGCTGAGGAAGTAACGCAGCACGCGGTAGAAGAAGACGAAGATGGCGGCCCAAAATGCCGCCCCCAGCAGCCCCAAAAAGCCGAGTGCCATACGGCCGCGGCGGTCGAGGCGGTGCATGCGGTTGCGCACGGCGCAAAAGCGCGGCGCCAGCAACAGGCGCAGCCGTGCCGGGTCCGACCAGGTGGCCGCACGATCGGTCAGAATGGTTGTCGTTGCCGGTGCCGCCATCGCTCAAGCGCGCAGGGCCGTGAGGATTTCGGCAATGTCCTCGCCGCCCGTCAGTTGCAGAAAGATGGTCTCCAGCCGCGAGTTGGCGTGCGCCCCAACCTGCCGGCGCAACTCGTCCACCGTCCCCATCGCGATGAGGCGTCCCTCGTTGATGATGCCGATGCGATCGCACGTCTCCTCCGCGACCTCGAGGCTGTGCGTCGACATGAACACCGTCACGCCAGTGCGTGCCAGCTGGCGGAACGTCCGCTTCAACAGCCGTGCGCCACGCGGATCCATGCCGACCATCGGCTCGTCGACGATCAGCAACCGCGGCGCATGGATCAACGCCGCTGCCATCACCAAGCGCTGCTTCATGCCGTGCGAGTAGCTCTCCACCAACTCGGTGGCCCACTGCGTCAGATCGAACATCTGCAGCAACTCCTCACGGCGCCGCGCCGCAACGGCGGCTGGGACGAGGTACAAGCCGGCGACGAAGTCGAGGAACTCGGCCCCCGTCAGCTTCTCGTAGATGTGTGGCCGGTCCGGGACGAAGCCGCACAGCTGTTTGGCTGCGACATCGTCAGTCGCCAGGTCGTGGCCGCCCAGCCGCACGCTGCCCGCGCTGGGTTGCAGCAGGCCCATCATCATGCGAATGGTCGTCGTCTTCCCAGCGCCGTTGGGCCCGAGAAAACCGAAGATCTCGCCCGCTGCCACCGTGAGGCTCAGGTCATCCACTGCGACCGTGTTACCGTACCGTTTCGTGAGGCCGATGAGTTCGATCATGCCAGGTCGATCCTGTCGTGTGACGTGCGAGAGTGCAAGATCAATGCCTCGAATATCTGGCGGAGCCGTGGCGTGCCCTGTGGGGGGCGCTTCGCAAGTGATCACGTCATGCGTTGAACGAGTGCCACACCGCGAGTAGACGGAACTTTCTGGAACCCCAGGCTGTTGAGTGACGGCGAACGATGAAGCAGCATCCAGCGTCAATAGTCGGGTTGGCGATGTTGGCAATCATGGTGGCCAGCGTTCCAGCCGCGGCGCAGCACCTCAGCTCCGGTGCCGGCGTGCCGCAACCAATGCTGCTGCGCATCAGCGGCTTCGTCGGCGGCGCGCCGCGCGGAACGCTCTCGCTGGGGACCTTCACATTCGGCTTTGACGATAGGGTGATTGCTCTCGACCTCTCCGGGGTGCAGACGTTGAACGGACCGCTTACCGAAGGGCCCGCGGCGCTGCGCCAGTTCGATCTCTACAGTCCGAATCTCTTGTTGGTCGGCGACCCGGACATCCTCCGTAAGCTTGCCGACGCAGCACCGCACGCACAGATCACGCTATTCGGCTACTTGCACCAGGGCGCACGGCGCATGTTCGTCGTGCAAGTCGATGCGGCGTGAGGCCGGAGTTCTCAGGGTATGCAGAGCGCATCAGCACAGGCAGAAGGCATCTTTGCACCGGAGATCATACTGCCCTCGCAGTTCTTTTCGGCGACGCCCGCAGGTACGGAGCGTCCCGAGCGCCGTTTGATGCTGGCGGTGCTCGAGGATGCCATCAGCACGCTGCTGAAGCATGGCGGCAGTGGCCGTGCTCGAGCGCGTCGGCTGGTGCGTGAAGCGGAGCAATGGATCCATGCACGCAACCAGGATTGGCCGTTCTCGTTCGAAAACATCTGCAGCGTCCTGAATCTCGATGCCGCGGCGCTGCGCAAAGGCCTCAGCAACATCACGAGCGGCGCACCGGCACGTCTGGTGGCGCTGCCGATCGGCCGGCGCGTCGTGGGCGAACGGCACCGCGTCTCCGTGCCCCGCCGGCATCACCGCGCCGTGGCCGCAGACGCCGAGTCGTGAGGCGTGGGAGTTGGAGGGGCACAGCGCGCTGTGCCCCTACTCAGCCCGCGGACGGGAACACCTGCATGAACGGCTTGACCTCGACGCGGTTGAAGATGCCGTTGATCACATAGGGGTCGCGCGCCACCACCTCCCACACGGCCTGCCGCGACGGCAGGTCGACGATGATCAAACTGCCGCTGCCGTCGGTGAACGGACCGGCGAGCACCACCCGGCCCGCTTGTGATAGCGGTTCGAGGTGCTGCAGATGCGCGGGCCGATGCTGCGGCCGCCTTTCCTTGGCGTCGGGTGCATCGTGGCCGATGATGACGAAGAGCGTAGGGCGCCTCCCGAGTTGTAATTCTCGTCAGCGCTTGTACCCTGACGGCGGCATGACGCACAAGCACGAGGAAGCGGTTCCTACCGCCATCGAGTCCGTGGTTGCACGGCTCGGCGACCTCGAGGCAGTCCTTGGCCCAGCCGCAGCTCCAGTCGTCGACGCCGTACGTACTGGACTCATCGCTGCAATGGCGGCGCGCGACCGCGGCGACATGCCGGCAGCGATCGCCCAGATCGGCGCGGCCATGGACCGGTTGAGTGCATTGGCGGATGGTCTCGATCCGGGGGAGGCGACGCTCATGCGTGCCTTGGCGCACAACTTTCGTGCGGCGCTGCTGCGTGGCGACGCGGCGCAAGCTCAGCAGAGCGCTACGACCATGCTCGAAAGATCCGGCGGCACGACGCGACAAAAGTCGTGAGCCAGCTTGAGTCTCCGACACGGCTCCGCTAAGCCGCGACGCCGGTGCGCGTGCTCATCGCAATCGGTGTGCTACTGCTGCTCGGTGCCAATGCCGCGCTGGCGGCTGAGGACGAGGCCTTCTCCGGCTACGGCCCCATCCCGGTCCGCAACTTCCAGCCCATCCAGCTCATCTTCTTGAACCTGCCGTTCGAACGTGCACGGGTGCAGCCGTCGGGACACTTCGAGCTGCACCTGGAGAGCGCGGAGAGCAACGAGATCGCCACCAACCAGGGGAACATAGACGCGACCCTAAAGTTTGAAACCAACCGCACGGTGTTCGGCGGCAGCATCGGTGTCGGCCACGGGTTGGAAGTCGGGCTCGACGTGCCGATGATTGCGCGCTTCGGCGGCTTCCTCGATCCATTCATCGACAGCGTCGAGCACCTGTTCGGCAACTACAACGCCGAGCGCAGCCTCTTTCCCAACAACTCATTCGGCGGATTCAGTGTGCAGCGCGGCACTGTCCCCCTTTTCTCCGGCCCTGATCAGTCATTCAATCTCGGCGACATCTGGATGAGCGGCAAGTACGAGGCCTGGCATCGGGAGGGATGGCCGTTGCTGGCGCTGCGCGCGGCGATCAAGTTTCCGACCGGCCGGGCCGGCGGTGTGTATGGCAGCGGCAACCCCGACTTCGGTCTCGGACTGGCTGCAGAGCATCAATTCCTGCCGTGGCTGGTGACGTACGGAAACCTGGCGTTGATCTATCCGGTCGGCCCGATCACCGACGGAAACCTCACTCTCAATCCTATGGTCACGCAAGGCGTGTCGTTCGAGGCGCGCCTGTTGCGTCCACTGTCGGTGCTCATACAGGAGGAACTCTACACGAGTCCCATGCACGGCACCGGGACCGGTCTGCTGGACGGCCCGCTGGTTGAGTTGTCAGGCGGGTTCAACTTCGCCGTGCAGCCGGTGCTTTTCCAACTGGGTATCGTCGACAATACCACCGGCGTGATCACGGCCGCCGACTTCACGGTGATGGTACGGATGACCTACCAGCACTGAAGAGCGTGCTCGTGTTCGTGGTGTGCGCACCCGAACCTCGCACGCACGCTCTTCAATCGTCGGGTTTCCAGCCAATCAGCGCGAAGCCGTGCGGCTGGCTGAAGCGCTGGTCGATGAGAGCGAACCCGCTGCTGCGCAGCCATTCGGCGATCCGCTCGGGCGAGCGGATCGCTGGGCGAGGTGCGAACACATTGCCGTCCCAGTTGGCTGACCAGGCCGACGGCTTTGCCAGTGTGCTGCACACGAAGCAGCCGCCCGGGGTCAAATGACGGTACGCGAGACGCAGCACCTCGCGCACTGCGTCGTCGCGCTGCAGGTAGGGGAAAAGTCCGATCGCGAGCACGATGTCCGGATCTTGGCTGGTCAGGTAGCTCGCTTCGTCAGTGGCGTCACCGACGGAAAAGGTGATGTGTTCGAGCCCCTCGTTGGCGGCGAGTTTTCTTCCATGCATCACCTGGCGCGGATCGCGATCGTGACAGACGATCACCAAGTCCTCGCCGCCCTGGGTGTGCGCCAGCTCGCGGAGATAGCGCGCCGTGCCTGAGGCGACATCGAGAATGACCGTTGATCTACCGCCCGCCCGCCGCTGCGCGACCAGCTCGGCGAGCAGTCCCTTGGTCGTCTGAATCCGCTGCCGGACGTTGTCCCACGTGCGCAGCCCCAGGAAGGTGCGGTCGATCCAGCGACCCAGCACGCCGCTCCCCTGTGGGG